>NZ_JACHGY010000001.1:2052835-2394303 GCF_014207595.1 Algisphaera agarilytica | reverse complement strand
TATTCAAAGATCAGGCCGGCCTCGTGCTGCTGTGCATCGACCGGGGCAAGATTGTCCCCGAAGTCCGCTACGAAAACTGCGAAGGCGGCGACCGGCTCTTCCCACACATCTACGGACCACTGAACCTGGACGCCGTACTGGACGTTGTCCCGTTTACGGCTGATGACGATGGGCTGTTTCAGCTTCCACCCACAGTTCGCCGCATGTTTGAATAGTTCAGTATCGACTCCGGCTATTTGATATACGCGAGACTCAACGGCCACATCCAAGTAATTTAGAGCCATCACAATGCACGGCGACTTCACCTGGACCGACCTCTCGGCGCTCGACCTCGAACAAGCCACGGCGTTCTACAGCCGGGTGCTGAACTGGCAAGTGATCGATGACGCCGAAGGCAATTCCGGGGACGGCGGCTACCGCACGTGTGCCGTGGGGGGCGAGGCGTGTGCGGGGTTGTTTTCGATGCCGGCGTTTTTCCGCAAGATCAAGATGCCGTCGTTCTGGATGACGTACATCGCCGTGGACGACGTGGACGCGGTCGTGGTGCAGGCCAAGGAACTCGGGGCGAAGGTGGAGCTGGAGGACAGCAACCCGCTCGGCCGAATCGCGCTGATCCGCGACCCCGCGGGCGCGGGGTTCACGTGTTTCCAAGGCGACGCCCCTTCCGCCGTGTCGCCCGATCGCCAACCCGGCCGTTGGGCGTGGAGCGAGCTGTTCGTCTCCGACCTCGCCAGCGTTCAGACCTTCTACGAAACCCTCTTCGGCTGGTCGCTGCGTGCCGAGCAAGACGACGCCGACCGTTACGCGATCCACAACCGCGCGGGCCAGCGCATCGGTGCGGTGCAGGTCGCGTCCAATGAGGTGAAGGGCGACAAGGAATACTGGGCCTCGTTCTTCGCCGTGCCCGACCTCGACCGGGCGGTCCAACAAACCCAGTCCCTCGGCGGCCAAGTCCTCTACACCCACACCAACCACGACGGCACCCACCACCTCATCCGCGACCCGCAAGGCGCCGCCTGCTACCTCACCCAAGCCGGCACCGGCACCGCCCCGGGAAGCAGCGGCGCATCCTCGGCATCGGCGTTCGCGCCCACACCCGGCAGCTCCGTCTTCGCCAAGTGGCGCACGATCCTAGGTCTGGCCCTCGTCTACCTCACCGTGCTGACCGAGACCTCGTGGGTCTGGGGCGTCCTGTTTCTCATCTGGGTACTGCCCGACCTCAAGACCGGCGTGACCTATTTCATCGAACCCATCCCCCGCCGCGGCCACCCGGTCCTGTACTGGACGATCGTGATCACCTGGCTACTCATGTCGGGCTACATGCTGCTCGAGCCGTTGATCGGGGCCTCATCTCCTTGAGCGTTCCGCCCCCCACCAACTAGAACGCCTGTGGCCGCACCGGCGCGTTCTCAAAAGGCGAGCTTTCGAGCAGACGGACACGGAGTGATTCGAAGTGGAACTTGCCTAGCTGGGTGCCGTACCAGAGGCCCAGGCCCAGTTCGGTTTCGCCGTATTGTTCCGTGGCCAATTCGTAGCTGTCGATCATGGCGATGCCGTTGACTGAGCAGCGCAGTCGTTTGCCCCAGCGTTGGAGAGTCATCGTCATGGTCTGCGTGTTGACCGGTTGGCCGAGATTCAAGTCGTTTTTAGGCTCCACGTCGGGGTCCTGAAGGTAGACGCCCACCTCGTCATCGCGGGCCGCGAAGAGCATCGTGGTGTTGAACGGTTTGCGGGTAACGGTTGGGGAGAGCACAAATCCCGCGCCGCCCCAGAACGGGCCGTGGAACCCTTCGGGCACCGTCATGGTGAGCTCGGCCTCGTAGTGTTCCCCGAGGTTGAGCCCACAGAACAGGCGGGCTTCTTTCGCGTCGTTGGCGGTGACTTCGATGCCACGCTCGGTGTCCTGGGCGAATCCACGTGAGGGACGCCAGCCTTCGAGGCCATGCTCGAGCACGTCGACCTGCTCGCCGTTCCAGAACGCGCGGTCCCAGGCCGTGAGGCGTTTCAGGTCACGGACATGGGTTTTCGCCCAGGGGTTTTCCGCTTTGGCTTCCGCTTCCGTGAGCGCCCGCTCGGCTTGTTCATAAAGCCCGGAATTGAGCATCTGCTTGGCCCGCTCAAAGGCGAAAAGGGCCTCGGGTTCGCGCTCGATCGCAAACGCACCGATGTCCCACCGCTTGTCGATGCCGATGTAGTACGGCTTGTACAGGCGGTCGGGGTTCTGGTCGAGCTTGGTGAAGTAGTCCCACTGCGCATCGGGGCGATCGGCCCGCCGAGCCAGGCGGAAGCCGCGCGACCAGCACCAGTCGGCGGGGCGTTCGGCGGTGGGCTGCGCCGCACGTTTTTCGAAATAGGTCTGTAGCATCTGCCAGATCTCGTCACCTTCTCCATCCATCGCGCCGGGAGCGATCCGGTCGTAGCCGTAATCGCTGATGATATTGGCGATGCCTCGCTCAAAACGATCGGGCAGATCGATGTCGTACCGCCCCGACTCGAACGCTTGGCGGGCGATCGCCAACATCGCCGTCGCATCGCCCCCCCACCGCTTCCGGCTGGCCCATTGCAGATTGATGTAGGCCTTGCTGTCCTGCGGGTCGGCCCGCATGGCGTGTCCGAACCATTCGAGCTCATTGTCGTTGCTCTGCCCCATACTCACCGTGATGAGTTCGGTGGCGGCGGTCGAACGCTCGGGGTGCAACGCTATCGCGGCGGTGAATTCATCCTCTGCAAACTGCAGGTAAACGCCGAACTTTCGCCACTGGTCGTCGGCGACGTCTTTACCCCACTTGCTGCTCCGCGCCTCCCAGGCGCTCTGGATAAAGACCATCCCTCTGAGCACATGAGCCAACCACTGCTTGCCCGGCGCGACCTGCTCGGTCGCACGCATCAGCTTGGGGAGTTGTGTGTTGTCGATATCGTTCACGTAATACCGGAACAGCTCGGCATAATTCTCTTGGTCGTTGGGCGAAAGCAATACATCTTCCGCGAAGAGCAACGAGTAATTGTCACTAGCGGTCAGCCGGTCTTTCCTGGCCCATTCCCGCCTGCCCCGGTTGTCGTTGCGGGCCAAGGCGCTACGCATGACCCAATGCTCGACACATAGCAGAACCCGCTCAAAACGCTTTGGATTGCCCGCTTCTGCTGCGTACGCACGCATCGCCTCCTGGATCTCGAAATGCACCGCTCGGAAACGCGAATTCCGCTCGGGATCGACCAGCATGCAGAAGTAATCGAGGTATGGTTCATCGGCCCCGGCTTCGATCAGCACGGACCGCTGTTCGGCCAAGTCGGCCATGGTCGGCAGGCCCTCGGGGTGGGGGTGGAAGCCGTGGTCGTCGTAGGCCAGGTAAGCCGCGAAGTTATTAAGCAGCGCAATCCCCTCTTCGCGCCACGGGGCATCGGCACGCCCATAGGTCTCGTAGCCACCGAGGAACTGGTCTTGGTAAAACACCCGCCGACGCTCGGGACGCGTGGGACGGTCCTCGGCCTGGAGTTGAGGTGCAGGGAGTGCAGCCTCCTGAGACGTCCCCGCCCCAGCGAACATCATCCCCAACAACACCAAAATACAGAAACGGAGCCCGTGATTCATTGCGTTTGCCTCCGGAGCTGAAGAATGGATTCAGCATACCGGAGGCCACTGGCGACGTCACGGATTGACCGAAATTAGACCGGGGCGGGTGCGGCCGCCGCTGACGGCATTAAGGCGGGAGTGGCAGCCGACTTCTTCTGCCGATCCTTGATCCACGCCTTGATCGCGTCGCGGTCGGACTTCCACGGCCCGCTCGCTCGGCGATCCAGGAACGCGGTGAACAACGCGTTGAGCGTGTCGGACAAGGCAACTACGAGTTCGAGGCGGCGCTCGGTGAGTTCGCGGGCGGTCTCGACGTCTTCGATCTCGGGGAGCGCAGCGCCGCTGACGACGAACTGGTCGCCCTGCAGCGTCAGCTCCCACTGGTGCTCGGCGTCGGCGAGGATGAGGCCCGTCTTGCGGGGCCACTTGCCGGTGGTCAGGGCGTCGCCGGCTTCGGGCAGGCGGGTGGGGCCATCGCCGCGCAGGGTCTGCTTGCCGGTGAGGTCCCAGGCGCAGTCCATGTCGAGGGCCTTGTCGATCGCGACGAAGATGTCACCCGCCGTGGTTTTGAGGGTGGGGGTCTCGGCGTTCTTCTCGCCGTGCCACCACAGCCACATGAGGAACTCGTTGCCGAGGTAGTCCTTGAGGTCGACCGACTTAGCGATCCACGGAAGCACGGGCAGCGAGCCGTCGCCGAAGGACGGCGCATCATCGTCCCCGACAGGCCGCGGCGCATCCGGCGGCGCGGTGAAGGCGGACGGCTGGAGGTCTTCGTAGTCGCGGCTCTTGCCCTGGGCCTTGATGAGGTTGCCCGCCAGGACGCCGGCGCTGAGGTTGTCGAGTTCGACGGCGAAGGCGTGACGCATCAGACGCGAGAGGTGCTCGATCACGGTGGTGCCGGCCGCGCCGCAGTACAGTGTTTGGCTGGCGAAGTCCCAGAGCACGGGCACAACCTTGGATTTGCGGTATTTGCCGCTGGCCAACTCGTCGCGGATCTGCTGGTTGGCGGTCTCGCGGGCCTCACGTTTCTCGCTCTTGGAGGGGAAGCCGGTGGGGTTGCCCGACGCGGCGGCCTGCTCGTTCATGACGCGGTAGGCCTTCTTCACGTCGGCGGGGACTTTGTGGGTGTCCATGCGGAGGGCGAAGAGGGCCATCCCGTTGCCGGGCGTGCCGAAGCCGTTCTTGTCGTAGGTGAACTGGGTGTCGAAGAGGTGCACGCCGGTGGTGAAGCCGGCCTCGACCTCGTCGGGCTCGCCCAGCTCGTGCTCGCGGAAGCGCGACTCGCTGAGGATCGAGAGGAAGGCATCATCGACGTGCGACGGGGCGTCGCCGTTGACGTGGAAACGGGTGAATGTGACACGGCCGGAGTCGAAAGGCATCGCGGAATTGTACCGCTGGAAAGCGTCACATTGGGGTGTCTGGCAAGGTGTCGTAAGCGTCGTGGATAACTTGTCGGCAGGTGACGGTGACGTGGCGCGGGGATGGCGTAAAGATGTCGGAAACACGCGTTAAGCGGGCGACGCGAAGCGTCCCGCGTGTTGCGGATCACACCAACGCGGGGCACTGCGTGCCGCCCGCTAAACGCATTCGTGAGATGGGATGAGGTTAAACCTCACGCGGCGGCGGGTCCGCACTCGGTAAACAGTCCGCCACGATTCGGCCCACGCCCAGCGTGCCGTACAGCCCCAGCAGCCACCACGACGGGCCCACGATGAAGCCCATGATCGCCAGCGGATACGCCACGGCACACGACACCCAAAACACCTTGCGGCGAGACGCCATCGAGATGCCCGGCCGAAGCGACGGGATCATGCAGATGAGCACGTACCCCGGGAAGAACACGCCGTAGATCAGCAGGAACAGCCGGTAGCCGACCTCGCCGAGTGTAAGGCTGCCGCCGTCGGCCGTGGGCAGCGTCCAGCCCGACTGCCGGCTCAGCACCGCCCAGGCCAGCGCCGCCAGCATCAGCCCCGCGAACCAGAAGAACGGCCAGCGGTCGGTTTTCTCTACCACCGCGAACCGCTCCCGGCTGTGCACCAGCAGCGTGAACGCCACCTGCACCCCGATGTGGATCGCCAGGATCGCGGTCCAGGACGAGGCGAGTTCGAACTCAGCGTTGCCGTTGACCAGCGGACGGAACAGCCCGGCGTACATCAGCGTGAACACGATCATGCTGCAGAACACCACACCGAAGCCCAGGGCAAAGGCGACGCGTCCCGTGCCCGACCCGGTGCTGTACCGCGCCCGGTGGAACGTCGGGTCGAGATACGGGCACAGGAAAAAGCCCACCACCAACCCCGGCGCGAGCAGCCAGAGGTCCAGGTCCGCCAAACGCGAGGGCAACACGTCGGTATCCACGTCCAGCCACGCCCCGTCGAGCCGCCCCGCCATCGAGAAACAGCCCCACGAAAGAATCGCCACGCCGACGCTCACCGCCGGCAGCCAACTGCCCACGCGTTCACGCCGCTGCCGATCCATCACCAGCCACGGCAGCACCCAGATCAGCGCCAGCCAGAGGCCGTTGAACAGCCAGAAAACCACGTACACCTGATACGCGATCGTCACCCCCGCGAACCACCGCAGCGCCCAGGCGTGCTTCTGCGTCAGCTCCCAACTCACCCGCGGCGACTTGAGCACCGTGCCCATCGCCGCCGCCCCGATCACGTTGGGCGTGGCAAACACGATCCACCCCCACACCCCGAAGTCCCGCACGAGCATGATCGGCAGAAACATCCCGATCACCCACGTCCACGAACACCCCAGGAAGCACGCCCACAACAACGCCGGGCCGAGGCCGGAGCGTGGGGTGGGCGCGGTGTCGGATTCAGAAACGGGCATCGCGGGATTGTAACGTGATGGGGAAGGTCTCACGCAACGCCGCGAAGAACGCAAAGGATAGACGTCACCACGGATCGTTGAATCGGGTGGCCGGGGCTGACGCTCGGGGAAGCCCCGGAACGAACTCCAATAGGCTTGGCCGTGGTCAATGGTTCCGGGGCATCGAAGACTCTGCCCCGGCCACCCGACGGATTAGTTTTATTTTGAAGACTGTCCAAGCCAGCATCCGCATTCCGGGCAGGTTTTACTTACGCCACCCGTCAGGTTGTAGCCACATTTGAAACACAAACCGCGCTGGTTGCGGCACAACTTCAGTTGAGTTGTGAGGTAACGTTTGTTGCGTAAGCTGCCCCCCAAAACCAGTCCGCTCAAGATCAAAAGCGGAAAAGAACACGGAGCCATGAATAAAAAAAAGGCGCCTTGCCATCCATGCAGAACTTTAGGAGTAAAAATCGTGATCAGTGTGGCGCAGAATACAAAACCCGAGAGGTAGAAGATAACGCGGTTTCGAATCTGCAGCCGTCCAATTTCTTCTAACTCGAAATCGGGTTCCGAGGGCGGCATACTAGTTCTTCTTCGCCGCCGCACGCTCGGCCTGCTTGGCTTTGCGTGCCCGGTACTTCGCCTTGGGCGTGACGTGGAAGGTCGCGGTGGACATGCCGACCTTGCGTTCTTTTTCGTCTTTCTTCACGACCGCCTGGAGGATGGTCATGTCGACGGTGATGTTGAACTCGTCGCCGGTCTCGACGAGGGGCTCGATGTCTTCGCGGGGGTTGACGCGGTAGATCGCCGGGCCGACGCACGGCCGGCGGAACTTGTACTCCAGGTGCTTGCACACCACGGTGTAGTCGCTGCCGCACTTCTGGAAGATGTACATGCCCCCGGCGACCTCGCTGTTGGCCAGCAGCGCCGCGCCCGCCATCGCGTTGTACCAGTTCTTGTTGAACCGGCTGAAGGGGACGACGCACTCGAACGGGCCGTCGGTCTGGGTGTTGGCCTTGGCGTGGCGGAACTTGATGCCCGAGCGGTAGCTGATGGGCAGGAAGAGGTACGAGCAGAGCCGGTGCCAGAAGTTGTTCTTGACCGAGAGCTCGGAGAACTTGTTTTCCCCCCAGCGGACGAACCGGCCCCACAGGCCGACCTCGGGGTCGTCGAACACCGGCCGGACGGGCGGGGCCTTGGACATCGAGGGGTTCACGGACTCGGGGGACGCGGCTTCGGACATGGGATTCGGGATCGGGGACGGATCGGCGTTCGCCACCGGCTCGGACGGTTCGGCCGAGGGGGCGTCGGGGTCAGCGGTGGTCAGTTGTTCCTGCGAAGTCATTTCGCCTCAATCCGATTATATCGCCGCCCCGGCGTCGGGAGTAAGGCCGACCGCAAAGTTTAACCATACCGCAAGTTGCGGCGGGAGTCGCGGTCGGGGGTGAAAAATCAGTTAAGCCGTGCCCGCCAAGGGCGGGCAGGGACTTAGGTGTTGGGGGCTTAGGTATGGGGCGATCACTCGGGCTCTGAAGAAAGCCCGTCACGATCTGAAGCTCGGGACGCTTTCCTAAGCCCCTAACCTCCAAGCCCCCAACCCCCACCTACGACAGGTTCACCGGCATCACGACGTAGAGGAAGTTCGGCCCCGTCCGCATCACGCCGGGCTTGTTCGGGCCCTTGAGCTCGAGCTGGACCTGGCTGTCGTCGATCACCTTCAGGGCGTCGAGCAGGTAAGCGGGGTTGAACCCGATCTCGACCGCGTCGCCGGTGTACTCGGGCATCGGCACGTGGATCTCGGCCTCGCCCATCTCCGGGGCACGGCTGGACAGCGTCAAACCCTCAGCGTCGAACGCCATACGCACGCCCTTGGACTCTTCGTTGGTGAGCAGGGCCGCACGACGCACAGCCGAGATGAACAGGTCGGTCGCGAGGGTGGCCTTCTTGTCGCCGTCCTTAGGGATCACATCCGCATACGGCGGGAAGTTGCCCTCGACCAGATTCGACACGAGCACCGCGTCGTCGGTCTGGAACAGGATCTGGTTGTCCTCGACCTTCACCGCGACGCTCTGCTCGGCGTCGTCGAACAGACGCAGCAAGAGGTTCAGGGCCTTGGTCGGGACGATCGCCGAGCGGGTCTCGTCGTTGGTGGCTTTGCAGGTGCCCTTGGCCAGGGCGAGGCGGTGGCCGTCGGTCGCGACCACGGCGAGCTTGTTGCCCTGCCGCTCGACCAGGACGCCGTTGATCGCGTAACGCGAGTTTTCCCGGGCGGTGGCGAAGAGGGTCTGGGCGACCAGGCGGTGCAGGTCCCCGGCATTGATGGTGAAGTCGGGGTCGCCGTCGAAGGCGGAGGTAGCGGGGAAATCGGACGGCGGGTGGCCGAAGATCTTGAACTTCGAGTCCTGGCCGACGATATGGGCCACGTCTTGCTCGGTGGTGAGCGTGAGGGTGGGGTCGATAGATTCGCGGGTGATCTGCTGGAGCTTGTCGGCCGGGATCAGGGCCTCGCCGGGCTCTTCGACCTCGACGCGGGGGGTGGACAGGCGGACCGAGACCTCGGTGTCGGTCGCTTCGAGGACCAGGCCGTCGTTGTTCCCGGTCAGTTTGACGCAGGTGAGGACGGGCTTGGGGGTCCGGGCGACGACCACGCCGGCCACCAGGCCCAGCGATTCCACCAACGCACCACGGTCACAGATCACTTTCATCTTGGTCTTGCCTTAGGAAGGGTTTTAGAGCCGTTAAAGGTACCTCCCGGGGGGGCCAGCGGCAAATGGGGGTTTGGGGACTTAGGGGCTTGGGTGTTAGGGGCTTAGGACGATAGTCGGGGGCCCGGACCGCCAGCCCAAGCCCCCAATATCCTATCCCCTAAGCCCCCACCCCCGCTGAACGAGGTTGCGATCTTCTCGATCCTAGGTACAATACTCGGCTCGACATAGAAGGAAGCCAAAAATGTCTAACTCCGCCAAAATGAAGGGCCACAAGGGCCTCAAAAAACGCATCAAGCTCACCGGCCGCAACAAGGTGAAGTTCGCCCGCCCCGGGAAGAACCACATCAACAGCCACATGGACGGCACGACCCTGCGTGACAAGCGCAACAAGATCGTCGTCAAGAAGGGCGACCGCAAGCTCATCGAAAAGCTGCTGCACGTCCGCATCCAGCCCTCGAACGTCGGCCCCGCAACCACCCCGGCAAATGCCGATTGAATGATTTGTGATTGATGATTTTTTGAATTCATCAATCATAAATCTGAAATCACCAATTCAGATCATTCTGCGAGCCGGGAAAGTTGAACAAGTAAGGGTGACGAGTGCTCACCCTTCCCCGCCGTCGCGAAAAGGAGTTGCACCATGCCACGTGCACAAAAAGGCGCCGCCCGCCGTCAGGCGAAGAACCGTTGGTTTAAGAAAGCAAAAGGCAACCGTGGAGCCCGTCGGACGCAATGGCGTCGGGTCCAGGAAGCCGTCGTCCGCGCTGGTGTGAACCAGTACCGCGACCGCCGTCTGGTGAAGCGCGAGTACCGCGCTCTCTGGATCACCCGTATCAGCGCCGCCTGCAAGCAGCGCGGCATCAACTACAGCCGCTTCATCGCCGGCCTCAAGGCCGCGAACATCGGCCTGAACCGCAAGATGCTCAGCGAGATCGCCATCCACGAGCCCGCCGCCTTCGACACCCTCGTCGAAACCGCGACCCAGGCCCTGGGTCAACCCGCGGCCGCCGCGTAAGACACGCTCAACACAGCAACAAACCACGAAGCCCACGGATCCGTTCCGTGGGTTTTTCTTTGCGCTTCCAGATTCGGCAACCCCGCCGCAAACGGGTATTTTGTGAGGGTCTCGATTCTCTCATCTGTCCCTTCTGTGAGCCCGCAATGACCGATCACCCCAACCGTGACCACCAAGACATGGCCCTGTCCCGCGAGAGCTGGCGTTTGTTCCGCATCCTCTCCGAATTCGTCGACGGCTTCGAGGTCATGGCCGACGTCGGGCCCGCGGTCAGCGTCTTCGGCAGCGCCCGCACCAAGCCCGACGACCCGTACTACCAGCAGGCCGTCGAATGCGGCCGGCGCATCGTCGAGCAAAACCTCGCCTGCATCACCGGCGGCGGGCCGGGCATCATGGAGGCCGCCAACAAGGGCGCGTTCGAGTCCGGCGTCGAGGGCGCTAAATCCGTCGGCCTCAACATCGACCTGCCCTTCGAGCAAAAGCCCAACCCCTACCAGACCCACGAGCTCAATTTCCGCTACTTCTTCATCCGCAAGGTGATGTTCGTGAAGTATGCCGCAGGCTTCATCATCTTCCCCGGCGGGTTCGGCACGATGGACGAGCTCTTCGAATCGCTCACCCTGATCCAAACCGAAAAGATCAAGACCTTCCCCGTCGCCCTCGTCGGCGTCGACTACTGGAAGGGCCTGATCGACTGGATCAAAGAGACCATGGCCGAGAAGCACCACACCATCAGCCCCCACGACCTGGACCTGCTGATCCTCACCGACTCGCTCGACGAGGCCATGGACCACGTCGTCGGCAGCTTCGACCGCGAAGCCTGGCGGAACCAGGTCCGCCCCACCATCCCGGGCCCCCGGCTCAACGTCTGCGACCCCTAACCCAACTCTGTCAATATCACCCGACGCTACGCCCCGTTTAGCGGGCGATCGCAGATCGCCGTTCCGCTCCGCGAACCCCCAAGTCTTCCATCCGTTCAAGAAAGACCCTTATGCAACCCGTCAAGATCGGCTTCATCGGCTGCGGCAACATCAGCAGCAACTACCTCCAGCACGCCAAGCAATTCCCCATCCTCGACGTCGCCGCGTTGTCGGACCTCGACGTGTCCCGCGCCCAGGCCCGGGCCGAGGAGTTCGGCGTGCCCAAGGCGTGCAGCGTCGAAGAACTCTTAGCCGACGAGTCGATCGAGCTCGTGGTCAACCTCACCATCCCCGCGGTGCACGCCAAGGTCTCGTTGCAGATCATCGAAGCGGGTAAGCACGTCTACACCGAGAAACCCCTCGCGGTGAACACCGACGAAGGCAAGGCCGTGCTCGACGCCGCCAAGGCCAAAGGCGTCCGCGTCGGCAACGCGCCCGACACGTTCCTCGGCACGTCGCACCAGGCCTGCCGAGCCCTCATCGAATCGGGCGCGATCGGCAAGCCCGTCGCCGCGACCGCGTTCATGCTCTGCCCCGGCCACGAGTCCTGGCACCCCGACCCCGACTTCTACTACCAGCCCGGCGGCGGGCCGATGTTCGACATGGGGCCGTACTACCTCACCGCCCTGGTCAACATGCTCGGCCCCATCACCCGCGTCGCCGGCGAAGCCGATATCCAGATCAACCCCCGCACCATCACCAGCGAGCCCAAAAACGGCACGCCGATCGACGTCAACACCCCCGACCACGTCGCCGGCACCCTGCGCTTTGCCGACGGCTGCCTCGGCACCATCGTCACCAGCTTCGCCACCCGCTTCGCGCCCTACGACGGCACCAACCCCATCACCATCTACGGCACCCAAGGCACCCTCAAAGTCCCCGACCCCAATGGCTTCGACGGCCCGGTCTTCCTCCAAAAAATCGGCGATGAGGAATACCAACAAGTCGATATCCAACACACCCACCCCAACGGCCGATCGCTCGGCATCGCCGACCTAGCCACCGCCATCCGCACCGGCCGTGACCACCGCGCCAACGAACGCCTCGCCTACTGCGTCCTCGAAGCGATGCAGGGCCTTCTCGACTCCTCCGCCGACGGCCGCTTCGTCGACCTCGACACCAACTTCACCAAACCCGCTCTCATCCCCGAGAACTTGCAAGACGGCAATCTCGACAACTAAAGAAAACCGCTTGCGGCTTAGCCAGAACTACCACCCCCCCATAGCCGGGCGACATCGCCCGCCACGGCTCCACCATGTCCGCCAAACGCCACCTCCAACTGCTGCTCTACAGCTTCGTCACCTGGCTGACGTTCTACCTCATCGGCCTGCCCGAGTACTACCAGCACTGGCCGTTCTGGTCCAAGATCGTCATCTGTATCCTCGTCACCGCCGGGTACTTTCCCGGGACCGCCTGCACGCTCCGGAAATACTGGTCAGACGGCAAGCACCTGACCAACTCGCTCTGGCTCGCGCTTTATCTCACTCTGCCTTTGTTCGTCTACGACTACCTGCTGCTGGCGTGGTACAAAAACCTCGGCATCGGGTTTGTCTTCCCGTACTGGTACCTGAGCTTCTTCTACTTCTCGTTCTGGATCCAGTTCCCCGCGATCGGGTGGTGGATGCAGCGTGAGCAAGCCGTACAACACGACGGAACCCCGTCGCCTCAATAAATCGGCGTCACCCGCGCCCCGGGGTAGTAGAACCCCAGGATCGCGGCGTAGCCGTGCCCCGCTTTGGCCATGGCTTGGGCGCCCCACTGCGACATGCCCACGCCGTGCCCGTGGCCGCGCCCGTTGGTGAAGCGGACCTGCGTCGCCGAGACGTCCACATCCACGTGGGCCGAGAGCAGTTTTCGCTTGCTGTCTAAGGGGATTTCGCCATCACGGGTGAAGTTGCAGGAATTGCGGAAGAACTCACAACCGATGCGGTAGCTCTTGCCGCTGGTGTCGACCAGGAGATACTGCGCCGGACGCCCCACGCGATTCCGCGCCGACACGCGCACGCTCTGCAGTGTCCCCAGCGCCTGCACCGAATGCTTGTGACGCTTGCCCCATTCCCGGATGCGCTTCGACAGCGTCGCCCGATCCCGAACAATCGGTCCCCAGCGATAAGTCGGGCTCGCGTGGTCCCACGCCCCGTGCTCCCGCGCCCGCAGCGGCGCGATGTCTTCCACCCGATTGGGAAACGCCACCAATGCGTCCTGCCCCAGCCCGCCCGTGCTCGACGAGAAAAACGCCGGCACAACTTTGCCCTCGTACGCAATCACCTCGCCCCGCGTCGCCAGCACCGCCTGCAGCGCGGTGCGGTTACTCGCCTCGCCGCCGTAGACCTGGCTGGCCGTGGTCGATTCGAGGTCGTAATGCCGACCACTGGCGACCGTCATCTCCCACAACGCATACGACCGCGCCGCCACCGCCTGGGCCTTGAACGTTTCGAGTTGCCAGTTGCCGTACAGCTCCCGCTCGATCACGCCGGGCAGGTACGTCTCGAGCGGCACGTGGTTGACCACATCGAACAACCCCGCGCCCTGCGGGTCGGTCGCCTGCCGCGGCGTCAGCACCAGCCGCCGCGGATAACTCTTGTCGCCGAGCTTCAGCGAGCTGCCGTCGTCACATTCGATCAGCAGACTCGTCAGCCGCCAACGCACCGCCTTGCCCGCCGCGTCGCGTAGGACCCACGCCCCGTCCCGCAGCGTCACGGTCATCGGCAGCTTGTACCGATACACCTTCGCCCCGCTCGACCGCGGCCCCGTCGCCCGCACCGCCGTGGACTCGCCCGGCACCTTGTCGATCGTCAGCGTCGATGCTTTGGTCTGCACCCGCACGCGGATCGCCGGCTCGCGCGTGATCTGCTCCAGCCTCGGCCCCGGCCACGGCCCGCCACCGGTGTGCTCCGACGCCGGGATCGTGCTCGACCTCGGCGTCGCCGGGGTGAGCCCGGTGCGGTCCCAGGTGCGTGCGGGTTGCTGATTCGGCGACGACGGCTCGCCCGTCCCGCCACACGCCGATAGCCACGCCGCGAAGACGAGGGTGCCGAGGGCCATGAAAATCCGGGGGGGTGCGATCCGTCGCATGGCCTTGGTGTATCACGTCCAGGCCTCCACGGCAATCTCAAACTTCCCACCGCCCGAGGTCCGCCCCGCGTTATCATGTCCCGATGCTCACCGCAGGGACGCGAAAACGCTGGGTCTTCCGGGACGTGGCCGACGGCGTGGAGACGCTCGACGCCAAAGACGCCGGCGGCCACCCGCTGCTCGCCCGCCTCCTGGCCCTCCGCAACATCGCCACCCCCGACGACGCCCAGCGCTTCCTCAGCCCCAAGCTCAACCACCTCGACGACCCCGCCGACCTGCCCGGCTGCGCCGCCGCGGCGACCCGCATCGCCCAGGCCGTCCGCGACCAGCAGCCCATCCTGATCTACGGCGACTACGACGTCGACGGCGTCACCGCCTCGGCCATCCTCTGGCACACCCTCAAAACCCTCGGCCACGAACACGTCGCGACCTACGTCCCCCACCGCCTCGACGAAGGCTACGGCCTCAACGCCGAAGCGTTCTCGTCCATGACCGATAGCGAGTGGCGGAAAGCCAACGGCCTGGGCGAGGGCGATCAACTCCCGCTGGTCATCTCCGTCGACTGCGGCATCACCGCCGTCGACGTCGCGGCCCACGCCAAGTCGCTGGGCATCGAACTGATCATCACCGATCACCATGAGTTTGATGCGGACGATTTGCCGGATGCGGTGGCGCTGGTGCATCCCGAGCTTGGGGGGATTTCGGATTTGGGATTTGGGATTTCGGGAAAGGCCGATGACGCCAATGTCTCTGAGCATGAAAGCCCCAAACCCCAAAACCCAAATCCCAAATCCCCATCGCCGCTCTGCGGCGCCGGCGTCGCCTTCAAGCTCGCCTGGCAGACCGCCCGGACGTTCCACAACGCCGACCGCCTGCCCGCCGAGTTGCAGAATCTGATGTGCGACCTGCTGGCATTCGCGGCCCTCGGCACGATCGCCGACATCGTCCCCCTCGTCGGCGAGAACCGCGTCATCACCGTGCACGGCCTGTCCCGCATCAAGCACACCAACTTCCTCGGGCTCAACGCATTGATCGATGCCGCTGAGCTGCGTGCCGAGAAAGTCGATGCGTACCACGTCGGCTTCGTACTCGGCCCCCGGCTCAACGCCTGCGGTCGGATGGGCCACGCCAAGCAAGCCGTGACGCTGCTCACCAACGCGTCACCCGCCCAAGCGCGAGAGCTGGCCGGTTTTCTCACGAAAGAAAACGACCGCCGGAAGAACACCGAGTGTCGCATCGTCGATCAGGCCAAGGCCATGGTCGAAGAACAAGGCCACGCGGCCGAGGACCGCCGGGCGATCGTGCTGGCCCACGAAGACTGGCACCCCGGCGTGATCGGCATCGTCGCGTCACGCCTCGTCGAGACCTACCACCGCCCCGCCGTGCTGCTCGGCATCGACACGGAAAAAAACGAAGCCAAGGGCTCGGCCCGCAGCATCGACGCGGTCAACCTCCACGCGGCGATCTCCGAGAAAGCCGCGGCGCACTGCACCCGCTTCGGCGGCCACGCGATGGCAGCAGGCCTTTCCCTCGAACCCGACAAGCTCGACGCATTCCGCGACGACCTGATCGAGTCGGTCAACGCGGTGCTGCCCGCCGAGGGCTTGATCCCGACGGTGAAGATCGACGCCGAGCTCGCACTGTGCGACTGCGCCCTGCAGCTGTTCCACCGGCTCGAAAGCCTCGCGCCCTTCGGCCGATCGAATCCAAAGCCGCGCCTCCTGGTCCGCGGCGCCATCACCGCCCGCGCCGCGCAACGCATGGGCGGCGAAGGCAAACACCTCAGCGTCTCGTTACGCGACGACCAAGGCACCGGCCTCCGAGCCGTGGGCTTCGGCCTGGGCGACCTCGCCGACGACCTGCCCGCAGGCATCGCCGTGGACGTCGTCTTCCAACCCAAGACCAACACCTGGCGCGGCGTGACGAGCCCCGAACTCCATCTCGTTGACATCCGTCCGGCCGAGTCTGACTAAATTGCCAAAGAGCGAACCCGTGTCCCCCGTAACACCCGCTGCCGTGGCTGGCGTGGGGTGAATGGGTTGGGTTGTCGTTTCGATCCACCACGGAGGACAAGAGGCACGGAGGCACGGAGAAGAACAAAGGCATTGAAGATTGAAACCTAAGTCTTCCTGCCTTCCTCCGTGTCTCCGTGCCTCCCAATCTCCGTGGTGGATCGAAACGAGTCCCCTTGAACACGGACCCTCGACCAACGACGACGGGTTCCGACCTTGAGCGATCCCGGCAAGGTGGTGAGCTCAAGTGTCGCCACGCACCCGACGTGTGCGTCAGCCCGGCTCCACGGGTTTGGGCGTGCTTGGTGCCTTGCCTGCGCGACCTTCACGCCTGGAGTGCCACCGTGGTCCGACATAAGGGGACGAGACGCTTCGGGTGTGCGCACGAAAAAGTCGCCCGTTTCGAGGAAGTGAGTACTGACAAGGAGTAAGAAATTTTCTGCGGTGTTGATTTTTTGCTTTCGGGCGTCCCCCACCGTGCGCATACGGATGACACTGCCTTGGCCCCCTCTCCCCCCGGGAGAGGGTTGGGGTGAGGGCACTCACCATCAACCTGTGCCACGTCCCACGCACAAGAACTTCAACCCGCCCTCACCCCGGCCCTCTCCCGGAGGGAGAGGGGGTAAGGCAAAACCAACGCCGAAGCTGCCGCGGGTCATTGACCCGCGGCTAAATTTAGGAACCCAAATCCACTTGCGGGTTAGCGCGGACGGCGGCTTGGTCAACCTGGAAATAGTCGGCGTTGGTGAAGCCGAACATCGAGGCGATGATGCTCGAGGGGAATTGCTGCACGCGGGTGTTGAGATCGCGGACGTTGGCGTTGTAGAACCGGCGGGCGGCCTGAATGCGGTCTTCGGTGTTGGCCAGCTGGTCCTGCAACGCGAGGAAGTGTTCGCTGGCTTTGAGGTCGGGGTAGGCCTCGCTGACCGCGAAGAGGGAGTTGAGTGAGCCCGTTAATGCGTTTTCGCGCTGGGCCTGGGGGAGGACGCCGTTGGCCTCGGCGATGGCGCTGGCGCGGGCCTGGGTGACCTGATCGAACACCGTCTTTTCGTGCTCGGCGTAGCCCTTGCAGACCTCGACCAGATTCGGGATCAAGTCGTAGCGCCGCGTGAGTTCGGTGTCGATGCCCGCCCAGGACTCGTCGGTGTGTGTACGCAGACGGACCAGGCCGTTGAAGGTCCCGATCACCCAGCCGAAGAAGGCCAGCACGATGACGCCGAGGACGATGAGAGGAATCATGAGAGGGATTCTAATTGCTGCTGGCGGACGTAGTCGGGCAGGCCGTCGAGGAGCTGGTCGGCGATGTGGATCGCGGTGTGGAACTGCGAGGCGTCCATCACCCGGCGGTTGCGCAGGATCAACACCCGCCCCGGCTCGAACTCGATCACGTGCGGCGGCTGGTCGAGCAGAAACGCCATCGTACGGGCGTGGAGCACGTCATAGGCCCAACGTCGATCCTCGGCCTGAACGAAGAAACGCTTGCTGAACTCGGCGGATTCGAAGTCGATGTCGTTGCGGCCGAAGAAGTTGGCGATGCGGTCGCCGAAGCCCTCGGGGCGGATGAGCATCGGCTTGAGCGGGATATTGGGCTCGAGGATGACCGCGGAGAAATGGTGGTGATGCGTTCGGGTGGTGGTCCGGCCCTTGGAGTCGGTGCTGGTGGAGGTGGTGGTGTAGTGGTAGTCGAAGGCGTAGACGCGTCGGCCCTCGTACCGGCCGTGGGCGAGGTTGTAGGCGTAGCGGTCGTTGCCCTGCTTGAAGCACGCGAACTCGGCGAAGCGCTTCTCGAAGCGCCGGTTCTTGCGGGGCTCGAACGACAGGCCGAGAGAAGCCGACCACGCCTCGAGCGCCGCGATGCGCTTCTGCCGCTGGGCATTGCCGAAGATCGCGCCGACAATGATCAGCACGAGGAAGCCAACGAAGATAAGAACGATTAACCCAGGCATGCGTTCGAAGAAAGCATAACGCTCAAGCGTGTTGCAGGGCTGGGACATCTCCAAGCCGTGGTGGCGTCTGTGCGTTCGCCTTGCGGTCAGCCCAACCAAATCGAAAGCCAACGTAAAACGAGCGAGAACAACGCCAGCAGGAACCAGATCACGAACACCCCGATCGCCAACACCAAGCGGGTGAGGTCCCACAAGAACTTCTTGAAGTAGACGATCAACAGGCCGTCGGCCCGCTCGCCAACCCCGATGGCGAACCGCTCGAGATCGACTTCGCCATCGACCACACAGTCCTTGGCCAAGCGGTTCAGGACAAAACGGACGGTAAAGAAGACCGTGGTGTTGGTCACACGGAATACGATCCGTTGCAGCAGCGGTTTGGGGCGGGGGACTTCATTACGGGTCTTGGTCAAAAACGCTTTGAGGCGGTCGGTGAAGTCGTTGATGGGGATCCGCATGCGGTCCGTTGGCTCGATGAACGCCACGAGGGAAGCACCCATTTTTTTGCCAAACGCCAGCCGGTCTGCGATATCGCGCAGGCCGCGGTAGGCGGTGAAGTTAAAGCTCGCGATTGCCGACAGCGGGATCAGACACAGCGCCACCACGACCATCAGCCCCGTCCGGGTGTAGGTCTGCGACGCGAGCGTCAGCGCCAACACAATCAGGCCGGCGGGCAGGAAGCCCCCGAGGAAGACCGAGATAAAGATGAAAATCAGACGCCAGAACGAGCGACCCACGAGTTCCCAGACAAACAGGCCGATCACCCGCGCGCCATCGGCGGCGCTGAACTGATCGGTGTCTTCAGCGTATTCGTCGAGAAACGCGAAGGGTTCTTGGGAATCGGTGGTCATACAGAACTCCGGAAACACATGATTGATCGCAATCACCATACGAAAAAACCCACGGGCGCGGGTCTCGTGGGTTTTGTTTGAAGCGGGTTGAGGAGCCGTTTAACTCAAGCCGATCCACCCGGAGACGATGGGGGAGAGTTTGACGACGACGCCGGCGAAGACGACCGAGACGATGGAGACGAGCTTGATGAGGATGTTCAGGCTCGGGCCGGAGGTGTCTTTGAACGGGTCGCCGACGGTGTCGCCGACGACGGTGGCTTTGTGGTTGTCCGAGCCTTTGCCGCCGTGCTCGCCGGTCTCGACGAACTTCTTGGCGTTGTCCCAGGCGCCGCCGGCGTTGGCCATGAAGATGGCGACGGCGAAGCCGCAGACGAGGGTGCCCGCGAGCAGCCCCATCACGCCGGGCACGCCCAGCAGCAGGCCGACGATGAGCGGCACGAGCACGGCCATGACCGAGGGCACGACCATCTCCTTGAGTGCACCGCTGGTCGAGATCGACACGCAGTTGGCGTAGTCGGGGTATTTGTGGCCGTCGACGGTGGTTTCGAACGGCCAGTCGAGCGGGTTCTTGAGTTCTTCTTCGGTCTTGCCGTCGGCGATGAAGCCCTGCTTCATGATGACGAACTGGCGGCGGCACTCGTTCATCATGGCGTATGCGGCACGGCCCACGGCGTTCATCGTCATGGCGCAGAAGACGAACACGAGCATGACGCCGAGGAACAGGCCGCAGAGGACCTTGGGGTTCATGAGGGTGACGTTGTAGTAGGCCATCAGCTTGGGCAGGGTGACCAGCTCGGCGGGGACGACCTTGACCTCAAAGTCGCCTTCGCCGTCGGTCATCTGGGCGAGCACAAACGCCTTGTCCGGGGCCCAGTCCTTGGCGACCAGCCGTTCGTTGGCGGGCTTGTCGGCGAAGAACGCCTCGGTGCGGGCCCGCAGGTCTTCGTCGGCGACGATGACGCCGGCGGCGAAATCGCTGCTGGATTCGTTGAGCGTGAACAGGCCGTTGCCGTGGTACCAGACGCTGGGCTCGACGCCTTCGGTGAACTCGACCTGGTCGTAGGCCCCGCCGGCGGCGAAGGGGTTCTGGACCTGCTTGTTGAGTGCGGCCTGGACGGTGATGACGTAGGCGGCGAGCAGCGCGAGCGCGGTGAGCGCGGCCGAGCCGATGGCGAAGCCCTTGCCGGTGGCGGCGGTGGTGTTGCCCAGGCTGTCGAGCATGTCGGTGCGTTCGCGGACCTGGGGTTCCTGGTGGGTCATCTCGGCGTTGCCGCCGGCGTTGTCGGCGATGGGGCCGTAGGCGTCGGTGGCGAGGGTGATGCCGAGCGTGCTGAGCATGCCGACCGCGGCGATGCCGACGCCGAACACGCCCATGAGGAACGTGTCGTTGCCGCCGGCGAGCGTGAAGCTGGCGACGATCGCCACGACGACGGTGAGCAGCGGCACCCAGGTGGAGATCATGCCCTCGGCGATGCCGGCGATGATGACGGTAGCGCTGCCGGTCTCGGACTGCTGGGCGATGCGCTGGGTGGGCTTGTGTTCATAGGACGTGTAGCGTTCGGTGCCGAAGGCGATCACGAGGCCCGACACGAGGCCGACGACGATCGCGCCCCACAGGCCGATCCAGTTGACCGCTTCGATGCCGCCGAGCAGCCAGCTCAGCAGGCCCGCGGAACCGGCAATGATCAGCGCCGAGCTGAGCCAGACGCCGGCGTGCAGCGACTTGAGCAGCTGCGCGAAGCTGGCGTTTTCCTTGGCCTTCACCGAGAAGATCGAGAGCACCGAGCACACGATGCCCAGGCCCGCGAGCGCGGGCGGGGCGCAGACCAGTGCGATGGACTGCGAGGCGTCGAGCCCGAGACGGAGCGACGCGGCGGCGGCGAGGGCCATGGCCGCGAGGATCGAGCCGTAGTACGACTCGTAGAGGTCGGCCCCCATGCCCGCAACGTCGCCGACGTTGTCGCCGACGTTGTCCGCGATGGTGGCAGGGTTACGCGCGTCGTCTTCGGGGATGCCCGCCTCGACTTTACCCACGAGGTCGGCACCGACGTCGGCGGCCTTGGTGTAGATGCCCCCGCCGACCCGGGCAAAGAGCGCTTGCAGCGAGGCACCCATCGCGAAGCTGAGGGTGATGGTGGTGATGTCGACGAGGCTGAACGTGTCGCCGAAGAACTGGGTGAGCACGAAGAACCAGACCGACACGTCGAGCAGCGCGAAGCCGGTGACGCAGAGGCCCATGACCGCCCCGGCGCGGAAGGCGACGCGTAGGCCGTCGTTGAGCGATTTCTTGGCGGCCTCGGTGGTGCGGGCCGAGGCGTTGGTGGCGGTCTTCATGCCGAGGTAGCCGCAGAGCCCGGAGAAGATGCCGGCGATCGCGACGCCGAGCGGCGTCAGTTTTTCCTGCAGGCCCAGCCCGAACGCCAGCACCAGCAGCAACGCCAGCAGCAACACGAACACGATCGCGACGACGTTGCGCTGCTTGCCGAGGTAAGCGTACGCCCCGTCGCGCACCGCCTGGGCGATCCGCACCATCTCGGGCGTGCCCTCGCTCTGCTTCATGAACCCTTTGTAGAACAACAACGCAAAGACCAGCGCGATCACCGCGCCCGCGGGCGCCAGGAAGTATGCAGGGGGAAGGGCCACGGCGGCGAGCAGCGACAGGTTCGGAAGCATGGGCAGGATTCTCCACCCGACTCGACCACCGCCCCGACGATCCTCTTCACACAGAGGTCGCGCGAGCAGGCCAGCCGGGATGTCTAATGATTAACTAGCAAGATATGACAAACCATACATCAAAAAGAAACACCGACACGTTAATCCGTGTCGGTGTTTATTAAATAATGAATTGAGCAGACTGTCGAGTAAATATCGCCGGCGCTAAGCGTTAATCCGCACCAGAAACGGGCGGTCTGAGCTTAGGTTCTTAACCCAACCCGACGCGTCCGAATCGTTTCGGGGCGAGTTAGCCCTTGCGCGACTTGTTGCCGCCGACGACGCGGTTGACGCTCTTGCGGGCGGCGCGTTGCTTGCGCTCAGAGGGCTTCTCGTAGTAGGCACGCTTCTTGATGTCTTTGGTCAGGCCTTCTTTTTCGCAGAGCTTCTTGAAACGACGCATCAGTTGCTCGGCCGATTCACCGCTGCGGGCTTTGATTCGGATTGCCATGGGGTACCTTTCAGGGTGCGATTAAGCCCGGGGCGTGCGGGCGGTGGGGTTCAATGGGCGGACAGCTCCCGCGATGGGGAGCCGCGTATGGTATCGGATTGGGGATTTCTTGCAAGCAAACCCCGCTGAAGGGGCCAAAAACCACGATTCGGGGCTGTAGGTCAGGTCTTCGACCTCACGCGGGGGTGATCGATGATCAGTGTGTAGGTCAGGCATGCTTGCCTGACACCATGGTGGTCAGCGCTCGCGTCAGGCAGGCATGCCTGGCCTACGCCTCCCCCCGCCTTCTCAGCTCAGGCCCCAGGATTTGAGGTTTTCGAGGCTGATCGTGAGGCTGTCGAACGGGTCGAGGTCCCCCGCGTCGCGTTCGACGATGTACCACTGCACACCCGCGTCCTTGGCCGCGGCGAGGATGGCGGGCCAGTTGAGGTTGCCCGCGCCGACCTCGCACATCTTGTGCTCGCGGTCGCCGGTGATGGTCATGTCCTTGACGTGGATGGCGGGGACCCGGCCGGAGAACCGCTTGAGCCAGGCCGCGGGGTCGCCGCCGCCGTGGGCGACCCAGTAGGTGTCGACCTCGAAGAAGGCCGCGGGGCCGAGCTTGGACTCGAGCACGGTGTAGGGCGTGGACGTGGGGTCGATCTTGTCCGGGGCGTCCTTCCAGCCGAAGGGCGCGAACTCGTGGCTGTGGTTGTGGTAGCCGATCTTCATCGCCGAGCCTTCGTACTTCGCGGCCAAGGCGCTGAAGTCGTCGATGAATTCGATCCACTGGTCTTTCGTTTCGTCGCCGCGCCAGCCCCAGCCGCCCAGGGCCGAGATGGTGCAGCCGATGGTCGCGTGGTAGTCGATCTCGGCCTGGTGGTCCTGGAGTTGTTCGTAGGACCGGTGCGTCGCGGCGCAGACCATGCCGGTGTCGTCGAGGATGGTCTTGAGTTCATCCGCCGCGATGGTCGCGAAACCCGAGGCCGAGGCCTGGATCGCGCCGTAGCCGATCTCCTTGAGCCGGGCACAGGTCTTGGCGATGTCCGACGGGGTCTCGCAGTGGTCGCGGAGGGTGTACATCTGGGCTGCGATCTGGGTGGACATGGAATGTTCTCGTCGGGGTGGGGGTTGGAAGTAAGGAGTCGGATGACGTGACGCGTGCGGAGAATCCGCGTTTGATGTTTTCGCTCGTCTGACGATACCAAGCTATCCGCACGATTCAACCGTGCATGGGGTACGATCCGTCCGGCTCCCGCGTTCCCTTTCTCTTGCCCCGCTCCGGACCCGTCGCCATGCCCACCGCCGCCCGCCTCGCTGTTTGCGCCGTCCTGCTGATCGCCACCGCGATACTCGTGGGCTGCACCAAACCCATCCCCATGCCCGACCTCGGCGAACGCTACGACCGCACCGCCCAGTACCACGGCCCCGACCGCAACCCCGTCATCGTCATCCCCGGCATCCTCGGGTCCAAACTCACCCACCCCCCCACCGGCACCCGCGTCTGGGGCGCTTTCGAACGCAGCGCCGCCGACCCCGGCACCCCGGAAGGCGCACGCCTCATCGCGCTGCCCATGGAGATGGGTAAGCCACTCAACGAACTCACCGACGACGTCGAGCCCGACGGCTCGCTCGACACCGTCCGCCTCTCGCTCTTCGGCCTGCCCATCGAACTCCAGGCCTACGCCCAGATCCTCGGCACCCTCGGCGTCGGCGGCTACATCGACGACCAACTCGGCGAGAACGGCGCAATCGACTACGGCACCGACCACTACTCCTGCTTCCAGTTCGACTAC
This sequence comes from Algisphaera agarilytica, assembly GCF_014207595.1. Taxonomy (NCBI): domain Bacteria; kingdom Pseudomonadati; phylum Planctomycetota; class Phycisphaerae; order Phycisphaerales; family Phycisphaeraceae; genus Algisphaera; species Algisphaera agarilytica. The sequence continues at coordinate 2,370,450 of NZ_JACHGY010000001.1, read as the reverse complement.
GACTGGCGACGCGACAACGTCGAAAACGCCCACAAGCTCCTCGAGTTCATCCAGACCAACCGCAAGGTCGTTCAACGGAACCTGGCGGAAGATTACGGCGGCAACCCCGAAGACTACGACGTGAAGTTCGACATCGTCGCCCACTCCATGGGCGGCCTGCTCACCCGCTACATGCTCCGCTACGGCGACGCCGACCTGCCCGAAGACGGCAGCACGCTCGAGGTCACCTGGGCCGGTGCCGAACACGTCGATCGCGTCGTCCTCGTGGGCACGCCCAACGCGGGGTCGATCAGTGCCTTGGTGCAGCTGGTCGATGGCACCAAGTTCTCGCCGCTGCACTCGGGATACTCCGCCGCGGTGCTGGGGACGATGCCTTCGATTTACCAGTTGCTGCCGCGTGATCGTCACATGCGGATTCTTGGCCCTTTGCACGGCAGAACCGAGATCGATGAGCAAACTGGAGATTATTCTCGTTCGCATGCCCGCCGGATCATTCGTCCCCTCCACTTTGCAGATTGGCAGGAGTATAACTGGGGGCTGGCTTCACCCAAGCAAGACGCAGAACTCGCCAAACTCCTGCCTGATGTCGAAGATGCCGCCGAGAGACGTGCTATAGCATTGGATCACTTAGAGAAAAGCCTACTCCGCGCCGAACAGTTCCACGCCGCACTCGATAGCCCACAGAACCTGCCAAGCAACATCTCGCTGACGCTTTACGCGGGTGATGGCGTTCCTACTCACGACATCGCCAATTTGGATTGGGACGGACGTATCACCAATCTCACCCAATCCTCCGGCGACGGCACCGTCACCCGCGAATCAGCCGTGATGGACGAGCGGCTCGGAACCGATTGGCAGCCCCATCTCGTCACCCCAATCGACTGGACGGACGTGAACTTCCTGTTCACCGACCACCTGGGCCTGACCGCCGACCCGGTGTTCGCCGACAACGTGTTGTATCTGCTACTGGAATCCCCTAAGACCAAGCAGAGCCGGTGAAGTGTCCGGGAATGTGTTTCTGTTCTATGAGCAGTCGAAATCTCAGAATTGTCTTGGCCACGCCACGCCCGCCAGCTAGGATTACTTGTTGATAAGCCGTAATCATTTCCCTACGGAGGACGGATATGAAGTGTGGAATTATGTCAGCGGGGCTTTGTGCCTTAACTCTAGCGTGCGCGGCCCCGGCCATGGCGACGACGGTTCACGATGAAACGGTCGACGGCGATCTGTCCGGCGCGTTCGGTTCGCCGACGGGACTCACGTTCAATCTGGGGGCGAACACGGTCATCGGCGGCGTGGGCACGAACGGCAACACGGGTGCCACCAACGGCAGCGACGCCGACTACTTCACCTTCACGCTGGGTACCGGCCAAAGCCTGGACGCGATTGTGGTGGACAGCTACACCAGCGACACCAACGCCGGCGACCTCGCGTTCAGCGCCTACGTCGCGGGCAATGCGTTCGCCGGCCAAGGCGGCGGCAACATCGACGCCTCTGCTCTGTTCAACAACACCAGCTCCAACATCTTCCCGACGATCCTGCCATTGGGTGAAGGCGACCACGCCTTCTGGATCCAACAAACCGCGTCGGGTAACTACTTCTACGAGATCACGTTCAACGTCGTCCCCGAGCCTGCAACTGCGGGCCTCCTCATGGCCGGCACCGCCCTCGCGGCGTTCGGTCGCCGACGCCAACGCCTCGGCTAACCAACCCCACCACAACCCGCACCCGCGAAAACGACACGGCCAACGCCGTGTCGTTTTCTTTTGCACTCGGTAAACCGGCCCACGATGCCGCGGCGTTGCGCGAGGAGATACAATTTCCACCATGAAAGCCATGACCATCCCCGCCACCGGCGAGCCGTCGGTGCTGACGCTCGCTGAACTCGACCAGCCCACGCCCGGCGACCACGACCTGCTCATCGAGGTCCACGCCTCGGGGCTCAACCCCGTGGACACCAAGCTCCGCAGCGGCAAGTTCCGCGCCCCGGTGACGTTCCCCCTGGTGCCGGGGTTTGATGTGTCGGGGCGGGTCGTGGGCATCGGCCCCGAGGTGACGCGTTTCCGCCCGGGCGACGCGGTGTTCGCCTCGCCGCCGTTGTTCAAGCCCGCGGCCCACGCTGAGTATGTGCTAGTGGATGAACGCCTGGCGGCCCGCAAACCCGAGTGCCTGTCACACGTCGAGGCGGCGGCGATTCCCCTGGCGCTGCTCACCGCGTGGGAGCTGCTCTACGACATGGCCCACGTTAGCGAAGGCCAGACCGTGCTGATCCACGCCGCGGCCGGGGGCGTCGGGCACTTCGCGGTCCAGCTCGCCAAGGCGCGGGGCTGCGTGGTGCTGGGCACCGCATCGTCGGACGAGTCTTTCGCGCTGCTCGATACGCTCGGCGTCGATCACACGATCAACTACAAATCCGAAGACGTCGAAGCCCGCGTGATGCAGATCACCGAAGGCCAGGGCTGCGACGCGGTGTTCGACCTGGTCGGGGCCGAGGTGTTCAAGGCGAGTATCCCGCTCGTCGCGACGCGTGGCTGCCTCGGCACCATCGTGGGCATCCCCGCCGACGCCGAGCTGAACCCGTTGTTCCTCAAGAGCGCCAGCCTCCACGCCGAGTTCATGGGCAGTACCGCGATGAACGGCGGCACGCCCGCCCACCAGGGCGGCATCCTCAAGCAAGCCAAGGCCATGGTCGAGGCCGGCACGCTCAAACCCCACGTCTCGCAAACCTTCCCCCTCGAAGACCTCGCCGCCGCACACGAACTCCAAGCCAGCGGGACGGCCACGGGCAAGCTGGTCATCAAGTTACGGGATTGATAAACCCACGCCATTGATTCCCGTATGTGTGAAACCCCCATCGAACAAAGCGTTTTCATCCGTACAATGGGTGCATGACAGGTAACGCCCTAACACGATCGACAGACGACGCCATGCTCGGCGGGGTCTGCAGCGGCTTAGCCAAATGGCTGGGCTGGGACCCCACGCTTGTACGGGTGGCCTACGTTTTGATTTCGTTTTTCTCGGCGGCCTTCCCCGGGATACTCGTCTACATCCTGCTGTACTTTGTCATGCCGGATGACAACTGACGATTAAAACGATCTGCGGGGGCGATTACCACACCACCACTTCGCGTTCGAGGTCGATGCCGTGGCGCTGCGCGATGGTTTGTTGCACGTGGTCGATGACCGCCAGGAGGTCGGACGAGGTGGTCTTGCCGGGCTCGGCGACGACGAAATTTGCGTGGAGTTCGGAGACGCTGGCCCCGCCGACGGTGTAGCCCTTGAGGCCGGCCCGGTCGATGAGTTGGCCGGCGGTCGCGCCGACCTCGGCGGGCGGGTTCTTGAAGCAGCAGCCGGCGGACTTGTCGCCCATGGGTTGGCTGTTCTTTTTGTAGAAGTAGATTTCTTTGTAGCGTTTCATCAGCTCGTCGGAGTCGGCGGGGGTGAGTTCGAACTCGACCTCGAGGATGAACGGCGCGGTGATGTTGGTGCTGCGGTAGTTGAACTCCAGGTCGTCGCGGTCGCGGTAGTAGACCTGCCCGGCGTCGGACATGACCTGGACCCGCTTGACGGATTCGCCGATGTCGCCGAACGCGCCGCCGGCGTTCATGCGGACCGCCCCGCCGACGGTGGCGGGGATGCCGGCGATGTGGACCAGGCCGTCGAGCCCCGCGCGGGCCGAGGCGGGCACGAGTTTGAACAGGTCCACGCCAGCGCCGGCGACGATGCTGCCCTGCTTCTCGTCGATGGTGATGTTTTTGAAGTTGGGGTCGTCCAGCCGAACGACCACGGCGTCGACGCCCTCGTCGCGCACGAGCAGGTTGGCCCCCGCGCCCAGGACCGTGATCGGCACGTGCTCTTCGTGGCAGCGTGACACCAAAGTCGAGAGCTGGGCGACGTTGCTGGGCGAGGCGAGGATCGCGGCGTGGCCGCCGGTTCGGTACCACGTCAGGGCGCCGAGCGGAGCGTCGGCGGTGTGCTTGATGTTCAGGTCGGCGAGGAAGTCGGGGCGGACGGTGAAAGAGCTGTCGGGCATTTGCGGATTGTAGCGAGAGTCGCAAAGCCACGAAAAAAGCCCACGCACGATCGGAGATCGTACGCAGGCCGGGGGGTTTCCAATCACGAGATTTAGAACAGGTAGCGGATGCCGAAGTTGATGCCGAACTCCAGATCCGTGCGGTGGTCCAGCTCCTGGAAGACCGGGACGTGGAACGTGGCTTCGAACGCCCACTGCGGGCCCTCGTACATCCAGCCGGGAGCGAACATCATCGAGGTGTCGCCGTTGGTCTCGTAGCGTCCGAGCAGCTGGGCCTGGACGTAGTGCGAGCCCACGGTGTCGGCCGAGTATTCCTCGGGCGAGAGGCGGTAGAGGTACGAGCCGTCGAGCTTGAGGGCGTCGTACTTGCTGTCGCCGAACTCGATGACGAAGCCGTCTTCGCTGCCGGTGTTGAACTTCCACAGGGCCGAGGCGTTGAGGCCGTGGCGTCCGTCGATGCGGGTGTAGGCCACGCCGAGCAGCGGGTCGAGGCTGTCGCTGGAGAAGCCGTCGTCGAAGGTCGGGACTTCCGCTCCGGTGAGCAGCACGGCCCGGCGGGTCTCGATGGGGCCGACGTCGTTCTGATAGAACCGGTATTGGTACATCAGGGTGATGTCGTCCAGCCCCCAGCCGTCGGCGTCGGGATTCGGCGCTGCGTTTTCCAGGTCCCAATACATGACCGGGACGTGAACCATGAGGGCCGATTCACGGGTGAGGCCGTAGGCCAGCGTCGTCTCGAACTCCCACATGTCGACCCGGCCGAAGCCACCGGGGCGGGGGTCGTCCATGCGGGAGAAGTGGGTCTCCTGCCGGACAATCAGCACCTCCCAGCCGGGCTGAACCGCGGCGGGCATGTCGGTGGACTGCTGGGCGTGAGCGCCCCCCACCCCGGCGAGCGCGGCCACCAGGACCGCGCCCGCCCGAGTGACGGTTTTCATGGTTGTGTTAAAACCATGCGTCACGGTGTCACCACTTCTTCAGGCAGGGTGACTTCGCCGGCGGTGTAGCCCGCGTCGTTGACCGCTTGGAACAACTCGTCGGCCGAGGGCGCGGGGGTGTCGTCTTCGAGGCCGACGATCACTTGGCCCTTGCCCAGGTCGATCTTGGTCCAGCTGACGCCGTCGAGCTTCTGCATCCGGCGGTCGATGTTGGACGCACACAGCGGGCAGCTCATGCCCTTGGCGTCGATGGTGGCGACGCGTTCAGACATCGTAAGTTCTGCGGGAGCGGCCTCGGATTGCTTGGCCGTGCATTTGGTGCAGGCTTCGCCGGCGGCACAGGTCGCACAGGCGTGTTCGCCTTTCTTCTTGGCATCGCACGACGCGCAGTCTTTGCCCGCGGCGCAGCTTTCACAACTGGTTTTGCCTTCCGACGCGACGCAAACCGTGCAGGCCTCGCTGGCACTCTTCGCGTCGCAGTTCTTGCACTCGGTGCCCGCGGCGCAGTTCGAACACGCGGGCTTGGTCACGCCTTCGGAGGCCGAGTCGGGGGTCGAGGCACAGCCCACCAGTAACGACAGGCACATCATCAAACTTAGGGGAATCATAAATCGCATAACACATCATCCTTTCAGGATGGTTGGGTTCAGGGGGATGGCACGCCGGGTCTGTCCGGCATGCCGAATTGCTCAGATACCGAAGCGCGATCGAAAATCGCACCTCGCAGGTTGAGCGGCAAAATAAAGTGAGCGCGCAGCCGACCGCCCGGTGGCTAGGTCAACCAGCGGCAGTACATGGTGTGGACCGATCGGGGCGTCGGCCCGGGGAGAACGGTGCTATCGGTCTGGGGATATGTGGGACGGTCGAGCGGATCGCTCCAGTCGAGGGTCCAGGAGGCGGGCAGGAGGAGCACCGTCGGCGCGGTGTCGACCGGGCGCGGCGGTGTGGCGGGGGCTTCGGGGGTGGAAGCGGGGGTCGGCGCATCCGTGACACAGCAGCACGCCGCGCCGCAGCAGGCCATCTTGCAATCCTCGGCCACCACCGCGGGCTGGGCCGCGGCCGCGTAGAAGCAGCTGGCGCTGGGGGCCAGGCCGGTGCAAACGAAGACGAGGATGAGCAGGAGTCGGGACATCGGGGTCCTTGGGGAATGTTTCCGCTCTCTATGATACGTCGCTGGACGCTATGGGTTCAATCGGCGGAAATCCCCAGCGCCATCCAGTCTATTTTTGGACCGCATCGATCCAGCCCCCGCCGAGGACGGTGTCGCCGTCGTAGCAGACCACGGCCTGGCCGGGGGTGACGGCGCTGACCGGGTCGGTGAAGGCGACTTCGAGGGCATCGTCGCCGGTGACGCGGACCCGGCCGGGGGTGGGCGGGGAGTTGTAGCGGACCTTTACCTCGCAGTCGCGCCAGTCGGTCGGGACGTCGCTGGGGTCGATGAGCCAGTTGGTCTGGCTCGCGGTACAGCCCACGGCGAGCAGGTCGTCCTTGCCGCCGACGGTGACGGTGTTGGTGGCGGGGTCTTTGTCGACGACGTAGATCGGCTTGCCCACGGCGACGCCGATGCCGCGGCGCTGGCCGAGGGTGAAGTGCTGCTGGCCGTCGTGTTGGCCGAGCACGTTGCCGTCGGTGTCGAGGATATCGCCGGTGTCGAAGCCGCCCTCGGTGCGGCGCTCGACGAGCTTGGCGTAGTCGTTGTCGGGGACGAAGCATATCTCCTGGCTGTCGGGCTTGTTGAACACCGGCAGGTCCAGGTCGTCGGCGATCTGGCGGACCTCGGATTTCTGCATCTCGCCGATGGGCAGGAGCATGTGGTCGAGGCGGTCGCGCGGGCTGCCGAAGAGGACGTAGGACTGGTCTTTGGAGCGGTCGACGCCGCGGAGCAGGCGGGCACCAGACGCTTCGCCGGTCCGGGGCTTTGTCGCTCCACTCCGCAGCCCACGGCTGATGCGGGCGTAGTGGCCGCTGGCGACGTAATCGCAGTCGATGCTCTTGGCGTATTGGTGCAGCTTGCCGAACTTCAGCCAGTCGTTGCAGCGGACGCAGGGGTTGGGCGTCCGCCCGGCGTTGTACTCATCGACGAAGTAGTCGATGATCCGGCCGAAGTCCTTCTTGAAGTTCATCACGTAGAACGGGATGCCCAGGATCGCGGCGACGTGGCGGGCGTCTCCCGCGTCGTTCACCGAGCAGCAGCCCTGCTTGTGTTTTTTGACTTGCGGTAACGCAATGTCCCCCCCGCCCGTATCACCGGGGACAGGGCACGGAGCCATGTTGTCGTAGCCGTCGGCCGCTTCGATCGAATCGTCGCTGCCCAGGCGCATGAAGCAGCCCACGACCTCGTACCCCTCCTGTTGGAGCAGGGCCGCGACCACGGACGAATCGACGCCGCCGGACATGGCAACGAGCACTTTTTTACCGTTCTTGGGCATGGAACCCCTGATTGTAGCCCAATTGACGCGGTTTCAAGCGACCCAAAGGAGTATGATTTGACCATCCACTTTCGATTCTTTTCCCGATCAAAAGGAAACCCCATGCTCGCAACCCCTCGACTGACCCGCACCCTCGCCGGCGTGGCCACGGCTACCGCTGTGTGTCTGGCCGGCCCCTCCGCCTGGGCGCAGGATGCGCCGGCCGCCGCGCCGATGGTCACCACCACGCTCGACCAGGCCGCCGAGGGCGCCGAGATCGTGATCATGATCCCCTCGATGAGCGGGCTCAGCGAAGCCATCGCCGGCTTCGCCACCGAGACCGGCCTGGACCAAGTCGCCCCCGAGCTCGACGACGGCCTGGGCGCGTTCAAGCGTCAGATGGGCTGGCTCGAGGGCGTGGATGACGAGGGCGCGATGCTGGTCGTCATCACCGATCTGGCCGACGCCATCGACTCGGCGGTGCAGGACGGCGACAAAGAACCCAGCGCGATGATGCTCGTGCCGGTCAGCGATTACAAAGCCTTCGTCGCGCAGCTCGGCGGCGACCCGATGGCGGATATCACCTCGGTGTCCTACGACAGTTTCGACGGCTTCTCCAAAGAACAGAACGGCTACGCCCTCATGGGCGAGACCCTCGAAAGCGTGCAGGCCTATGCCGCCGGCAAGCAAGGCCAGGCCATCACCAAGGCCATGGGCCCGCTGGTTACCGAATACCTCAACGGCGGCGATGCGCTCATCTACGTCGACATGGCGTCGCTCGCCCCGTCGCTGAACCTGGCGATCGATCGGGCCATGGAAGAGATCGGCCGCGAGATGGGCGACCCGAACAACGATATTCCCGCCGCGTTCAAGGGGACGCTCGACACCATCATCCGTTTCTACGAGGCCTACGGCCGCACACTCGTGGACGGCAACGACAAGGTCCTGCTCAGCGCCGACTTCGGCGACGGCGGGCTGGGCCTGACCATCTCGTCGATGCTCACCAAGGACAGCGAGCTCGCCAGCTACTTCACCCCCACCGACAAGGCAGGCGACTCCACCAACGCCGCGGGCCTCCTGGCGACGCTGCCCGACAAGTCCTACATCTACGCCAGCTCGGTCGACTCCACCCAGCTCGGCATCAACGCGATGATCGAGAAGATCGACGAGGTGCTGGGCGGTGAAGACGCCGGGTTCCTGGCGATGTACACCGAATCCTTCGCCATGATGAAGGACGTCAAGGGTGCCGCCAGCGTGTTCTACGCCCCCAACCCCGCCGCCATGATGGCCGGCGGCTTCTACACCTCGCTCACGCTGTACGACGTGGACGACGCCGAGGCCTTCAAGGCCCAGAACAAAGCCAACTTCGAAAAGCTCGGCGGCATGAAGATCACCCTCCCCGAGATGGAAGCGGGCCAGGGCGAACAGGAGATCACCTTCACCACCACCTACACCGACAAGGCGTTGGTGATCGAAGGCGTCGAGGTGGATCAGTTCCAGATGAACATGAACCTGCCCCCCGCCATGATGCAGCAGTTCGGCCCGATGGCGATGCTCATGGGCAACTCCGGCACCGGCGGCTACATCGCCGCGAAGGACGGCAAGGTCCTGGTCAGCACCGTCGCCGACACCCAGCTCATCACCCAAGGCCTCCAAGCCATCGGCCAGGACGACGGCATCGGCTCGGCCGGCACCATCGCCACCATGCGGGACAATAACCTGCCCGCCGACGCGTCGATGGAGGCCTACGTCAGCCTCGCCGGCATCGCCGAGACCGCCAACCCGTTCCTGCTGATGTTCTCGCCCAACGGCCAACAGCTCGACATCCCCGCCGACCTGCCCCCGCTGGGCATGGGTGGGGCATCCGACGGCGAAGCCTTGGCCCTCCGCATGTTTGTGCCCCACGAAGTCGTGAAGTTTGGCGTGGACACCTACCAGGAGTTCGCCCCCGCCGAGCAGAACCAGGGCGGCCGTGACGGTGCGCCCCGGGCGCCGCGGGCTTACTGATGTGTTGCCGGACTTCTCACGCGTCCCACACACAATCAGTTCATCTCACAAACACTCGACCGGCCGCGTCTTTCACGACGCGGCCGGTTTTCGCAGGGACGGTCTGATAACGCCGAGGCCCTTCGTGCCGCCCCTCAATCCTGCCTGACTTCTTTCCGATTGCGCTACCAGCGGAGCCTATTTGCCCCGCTCGGAGCGAATGCATGTCGGCCTCGCGCATCCCCACCTATCTATTGATCGCCCTGATGTGGCTAGCGGTATGTGTGCCCAGCTATGCGCCGCCAACGGAAGACATACTCATCTATGGCCCGCCCCTGCCTCAACCCCAGCCCGCCCCTGCGGTCGCCGTGTCCAATAAACCGGTAACCGTCACATCCGCTCGGGGAACCCCCCATTTATCCCCAGACGCAGCTCCTCAGGCTCCCGAGCCTGAACGCTATGACCGAATTACTCCCGTAAGCCATTCAGGCGGTATCACGCCACGATCCAGGAGTTGGAACATCATGTTGATCGACATCGTTCTCCCCATTCTCACTTTTGCCTGCGTCGCGATAGCCATTTGGTTCTTGCGGGAGCGTATGACAATCAAGGTCAAACTCATTGTGCTGACCGTCTCAGTCGGATTGACTTCGATCTACGTAGTCGGCGCGATCGCCACCGCCCGCTCCAGCGAAGCGCTGCTCTATGACCGCAAGCACGAACTCGAGGCGATCAACTACGGCCGTCAGCACGAGATCGAGAGCTACTTCAAGTTCATCCGTGCGCAGATGGTCAACTTCAGCCAAGACCGCGGCATCAGCGAAGCGGCCTACCACTTCTCCGAAGCTTTCAAGTACCTCGATTACGAAATCGACTTCGACACCAGGCCCGGCAGCGACGCACACCGCGCGGTGGCCGGCTATTACGACAACCAGTTCCGCCCCCGCGCCGAAGAGGCCGGGCAGACCTACCGCGGTGCTGAAGCCTATGTCCCGCGTTCTAGCGCCGGCGTCGCGCTTCAGTCCTGGTACATCGCCAACAACCCCCACCCCGTCGGCGAGAAGCTCAAACTCGACAAGCACGACGCGAAGGTGCAATACAACATGCACCACGGCAAGTACCACCCGCAGATCCGCCGGTTCCTCGAGAGCTTCGGCTACTACGACATCTTCTTGTTCGACAAGAAGGGCAATCTCACGTACTCGGTCTTCAAGGAAACCGACTACGCCACCAACTTCCTGACCGGCCCGTACAAAGACACCAACTTCGCTGACGCCGTCCGCAGCGCTCTCGCGTCGAACTCGCCCGGCGAGGTGTTCATCGAAGACTTCGACTTCTATGAGCCGAGCTACGGCGCCCCCGCTGCGTTCATCAGCGCCCCGGTTTTCTGGAACGGCCAACTCATCGGTTGTGCGGTGTTCCAAGCCCCCGTCGACAACATCAACGAAATCATGTCCGGTACCAAGGGCTTGGGCGAAACCGGCCAATCGGTCCTGCTGGGGCACGACAAGCTGCTCCGCTCCAACGACCGCTTCGACGAGTCGGCCACCATCCTCAAGGGCGGCCTGGACGACAAAGCCGTCACCGCCATGCTCGCCGGAGAATCGGGCGTCATGCAGGTCCATGACCACGGCAAAGACCTGCTCATGGCGTTCAGCCCGCTGAACATCGAGGGCCTGGAATGGGGCATCATCACCGACATTGAGATGAAAGAAGTCGTCGCCCCCTCCAAGAAACTCAAGGCGGAGCTCGCCGGCATCGGCCTGGGCATCGCCATCCTCGTGTCGCTCATCGGCTACTTTTTCTCGGTCAAACTCGTGAAACCGATCGCTCCGATCCTCGGGCGTGCCCGTGCGATCGCCAAGGGTGATCTGTCCGGCGAAGCCTTGCCAGTAAAGACCAAAGACGAGTTCGGCCGACTGACCGAATCGATGAACGAGATGAGCGGTGCCCTGCGTGAACTCATCCAGGAAGTCGCCCATACTAGCCAAGAGGTTGCCGCGGCTTCGACGCAGATCGCGGCCTCAAGCGACGAGATCGCCCACGGCATGAACGAGCAGACCGCTCAGGTCCATCAGGTCTCGTCCGCCGTTGAAGAGATGTCCGCTTCGATCATCGAAGTGGCGCGCAAGTCTTCCGACGCCGCCAACTCGGCCGAACACTCCGGCTCGGTTGCCAGCGAAGGCGGTCAAGTGGTGCAAGAAACCATCGACGGCATGCACGCCATCAGCGAAGCGGTTTCCGCCTCGGCCCTCAGCGTCGAAGAACTCGGTAAGCGTGGTGAGCAGATCGGTGAGATCATTGCCACCATCAACGACATCGCCGACCAGACCAACCTCTTGGCCCTCAACGCCGCGATCGAGGCCGCTCGGGCCGGCGAACACGGCCGGGGCTTTGCCGTCGTCGCCGATGAAGTCCGCAAGCTCGCCGACCGTACCACCCAAGCGACCGAAGAGATCAGCCAGTCGATCTCCGACATCCAGACCGAAACCACCCTGGCCGTGGACCGCATGAACGCCGGCACCGACCAGGTCACCACCGGGGTAAACAAAGCCAGCGCCGCCGGCGAATCGCTCAAGCAGATCGTCGCCTCGGCCCAGGACGTTTCGAGCATGGTGCGTTCCATCGCCGCCGCTGCCGAGCAGCAGTCCGCCGCGTCCGAGCAGGTCGCCCGGAGCGTCGAGTCGATCTCCGCCGTCAGCCAGCAGACCGCCGACGGCGGGAAACAGGCCGCCCGCGCCGCCGGCATGCTCAGCCAGAAGGCCGAGCAGCTCCAGATGCTCTGCGGCCAGTTCAAGCTGTAAGCCCCGCATCAAGACGCATTCAATCGCCGCTTGCGGCTTAGCGCTGGACCTCGATCCACGCCAAGCCGCCAGCGGCTTTTCGATGCGCCCGGTTCCGTCCAAAACTTGCCATCCCCGCCCATCCCGCTACCCTGCCGCCGATGGCAAAGAAAACCAAAGGTAACGCCGGGGCGGGCCTCCCGTCCGACCCCATGAACGTCCTGATCCTCGGTGCCGGCGGCCGCGAGCACGCCCTGGGCTGGAAGCTCAAGCAGTCCAAACGCTGCAAGAAGCTGTTCTTCGCCCCCGGCAACGGCGGCACCGCCGCCCTGGGCACCAACGTCGACCTCAAGATCGAGCCGGTCGACACCAAGAACGTCGACGCGATCGACTACTTCTGCCGCCACAACGACATCGGCCTGATCGTCATCGGCCCCGAAGACCCGCTCTGCCACGGCCTGGCCGACCGCCTCGCCGCACCGGGCCGACACATCTTCGGCCCCACCGCCGACGGTGCCCGCCTCGAGGGCGACAAGGCCTACGCCAAGGACCTCATGAAGGGCGCGCTCATCCCGACCGCCGACTCCAAGACCTTCACCAACTTCGAGATGGCCAAGACCTACGTCGAGGCCCGCGAGACCCCCGTCGTCGTCAAAGCCACCGGACTGGCCAAGGGCAAGGGCGCGATCGTCTGCTCGACCAACGAAGAAGCCGTCGAAGCCCTCGAACGCTGCATGGTCCACAAAGAGTTCGGCGAAGAAGGCACCACCGTGCTCGTCGAAGAACGCCTCGTCGGCCAAGAGGTCTCGATCCTCGCACTCGTCGACGGCCGCAACCTCTTCCTCCTCGACCCGTCCCAGGACCACAAGCAGGCCCACGAGGGCGACACCGGCCCGAACACCGGCGGCATGGGCGTGTACTGCCCCACCCCGCTCATCACCGAAGAGCTGCTCACCCAGATCCAGACCGAGGTCCTCGTCCCCGCGGTCGACGCGATGCGCCGCGACGGCATCGACTTCAAGGGCGTGCTCTACGCCGGCCTCATGCTCACCGCCGGCGGGCCCAAAACGCTGGAGTTCAACACCCGCTTCGGCGACCCCGAAACCCAGCCGCTGATGATGCGCCTCAAGGGCGACCTCATGCACGCCATGCTCGCCACCGCGACCGGCAAGCTCGACGAGGTCGACCTCTCCTGGGACCAAGGTGTCTGCTGCTGCGTCGTCATGGCCAGCGGCGGCTACCCCGGCGACTACGAAAAAGGCAAGCCCATCACCGGCATTGAAGATGCCGAGAGCGATCCGGACGTCACCGTCTTCCACGCCGGCACCAAGCTCACCCGCGAGAATGCCCTGGTCACCGACGGCGGCCGCGTCCTGGGCGTCTGCGCCCTGGGCGACACGCTGAAGGAAGCCCAAACCAAAGCCAACACTGCCTGCGACAAGATCAAATTCGAAGGCGCTCAGTTCCGCCGCGACATCGGTTTCCGGGTGATGTGAGTCGCCCCGGTAAATATAAACTAGCTAATCAACTGTCCTGAAGCAGAGGTATGGACGAGACAGAGCAATTCATCAAACTCGTCGATAGCATTTGCCGCCGTCCGAAGATGTACACCGTGAACGGTACGTTCGGTGAGGTTGCAGCGTTATTCACTGGAATACAGATCGCTTCTTCCGATTCCCCAATCGCAGACGATAACAAGCGAACGCTAAACCTATTCGTAAACGCTCGACTTCTGGTTCCCGATAAATATGGGTGGGCCGGTGCGATTCGATTGGTCTGCGACGACGATGAGACAGCAATAACAAGGCTTCGCGAACTGCTTGTCGAGTACGCCAAGCTACGGCAAACCAAATCGCTGAACGAAATTCGTAAACTGGCCGCCCAAATACGAGATACACACGTCGAACCGGAGCAAGCAAAAGTTTGGCGTCAGTCCCTGCCGCTCGCTACTCGTCAGATCGAGCATTAATTGAGCCATTGATTTTGGCACACCCTGACGCCGCAGTGTTATGGCGTGGAGATGGTACGCCTCCTGGTGTAGCCGGCCAACTTATGGCGATTACCGATTCATACGTCGTGTCTATCATTTCCGGGTCGATCGAATCAGGCAAGGTATCGCTAGCGACAGAGATAGGTAAGGTTGACGCACATTTTGTGGATGGTGACTGGCGGATCGATGCCAGTCAGTTTATTAAAAGGGAACTTACCCGAGATGTATGAAGCATTGCATCTGGGGAAAGGTAAGGTTCCAGAAAACGTTATCTGATCCGTAGATTTATACTGCTCAGACCATGTTCGATTCGCCTAACACGCCACTCGGCCGTCGCCGCTTCATCGCCCAGGGGATGGCGGGATTGGCTTCACTGCTGGTCGGCTGTAACAGCCGGAGCTCGAAGGTCGCGGCGGAGCGGTTGGGAGAACGCATCGTGATCGTGGGGGCGGGGCCGGCGGGGATGACGGCGGCGCACCTGCTCCGTCAGTACGGCGTTGAGGTCGCGGTGTTCGAAGCGGCGCCCACGCACGGCGGGCGGATCAAGCACCACACCACGTTTACGGATTTCCCGATCTCGCTCGGGGCCGAGTGGGTCCATGTCGGGCCGGGGATTCTTGATGAGATCGTGAACGACCCCGCGGTGAACGTGACCACCAAAGTCAGGGCGTATGACCCCAACGACCTCGCCGGTTATTACGACGGCCGCCTCATGCTCGGGCCCATCGGCGACGAGCTCGACCGCAAATTTGTCGGCTCGAGCTGGCTCGACTTCTTTAACACCTACATCTACCCCGGCATCGCGGACGCCATCACGTTCGACTCGCAGGTCACGGCGATCGACTACGCCGGAGACACGGTCCAGTTGACCGACGCCAAGGGCGCAACCCATGTCGCCGACCGCGTGATCGTCACCGTGCCGCTCAAGATCCTCCAGCGCGGCGACCTCGCCTTTACGCCCGCCCTGCCCCCGCGACGCGCCCGCGCGATCGCA
Source organism: Algisphaera agarilytica (assembly GCF_014207595.1). NCBI lineage: Bacteria > Pseudomonadati > Planctomycetota > Phycisphaerae > Phycisphaerales > Phycisphaeraceae > Algisphaera > Algisphaera agarilytica. The sequence goes on along the minus strand of NZ_JACHGY010000001.1, from coordinate 2,355,319 downwards.
TCGGCCGACATTTGGAGCGGGCTCAAAGTCTTCCTCGAATTCACCGAAAAGTTTTACCCCGCAGCGCTGGCGTTCCCGGACAGCGAAATGAAACAGGGGCAGCGGCTCTACTACGACGCCGCGTACGGACAAAAATCCCAAGCAAACATCTTGGGTCTGTTCGCCGTTGGCCACCACGCCGAAAGCTACCTGGTGTTGTCCGAGGACGAACTACTCAAGCGGATTCTCGCCGAGCTCGACGAGGTCTTCGAGGGCGAGGTAAGCCGCACCTACGTTCGGCACCTCGTCCAGAACTGGAACGACGAACCGTACATCCACGCCGCGTACCTCGCCGACGATGCGCCGGTATCGACTTCGCAACACCTGGCCGGCTCGGTCGATGACCGGGTGTATTTCGCGGGGGATGCCTACACGCGGTTTCACGACTGGAGCAGCGTACACGCCGCCGCATGGTCCGCGATGGAAACGGTTGAGGATTTACTGAGTTAGTTCCGCCGAATGGGCGGTAAGGAAAACCGCGATCTCACTTCACCACTTCGATCGGCCCGTGGTCGTCGCAGTGGCCGTCGTGGGGGTGGTGGAGGTGGCCAGCCACGAGGTAGCAGATGTGGTCGCCGTGGGGGACGGCTTCGTGGCCGCAGCCGGGGCCGTGGACGTGGTCGGCATCATGACCCGAGCAGGTGTGGCCGCCGGTGCAGCCGTCGGGGTTGGTTTCTGAGACTTCGATGACGTGCTCGTCCACGTGGTCGCCGTGGGGATGGTGGAGGTGGCCATCGTGGAGGTAGTCGACGTGGTCGCCGTGCTTGATGGCGGTGTGGCCGCAGCCGGGGCCGTGTTCGTGGTCGTGGTTTTCGTGGATGTTGCAGCTCATGGTGGGGTCCAGTCGGTCATGCGGGGTTGGCGAGCGCGGGAACATCCATGTGGCTCGCAGTTGGTATCTAATCGTACGAACCACGACGGTGATTATCAATAAGATTTATCGTAAACCTTTATTTCACAGATATTTGATTATCAATTATCAATAAATGACCGTAACCCGCCTCAGTCTTTATGCCGGAGCAGCGGCGGCTTTTCCATGATGCGGGCGTTTTCGAGGCGGATCTTTTCTTTCTCGTCGCGGCTGCGGACGATCTCTTCGAGGGGGAAGAATGAGGTGTGTTTGGACCACTCCTGGTCTTCCTGGCGGAAGCGTTTGCCGGGGTCGACCACAAGCGTGGTGTCGCGGTCGTAGATCTTGCCCGAGGCACGGATACGGCAGCGTTCGAGCGGGCGGCTGGTTTGGGACTTGCCGCGGTTCAGGCCGTCGCGGGTGTACTTGGCCGAGCAGATCGGGCAGCGGAAGATGCCGACCTCGGGCTCCCAGCGGACGACCGAGGTGGAGTGTTTGTCGCTGGTGCATTCGGCGGCAAGGGCGACGAGCATCTTGTGCCCCGAGACGAGGTACACGCCGTGCGAGTCGGCGAAGTTGGTGTAGACGCGGTTGCGGCGGTATTTGTCGGGCAGCCCGATGTCGAACGAGCCGGACGACACCTTCGACCGGTGTGTCGCCGCGGCGGCGGACTGCGGGTCGCCGCAACCCATGGGCAGCGTGGCGAGGGGCGCAACGGCCAGGGCCCGGAGAAACCATCGGCGGGTGAATTGATCTTCCATCGCGGTAGTTATCGGCAACCCCGCAACGCCGCGTGGAATCAATCGGGCGCAGAAACACCGTTGCGTTGTCCGATAACCGGATCGCACGGCCTGGTGAAACTGGGATAAATTTGCTGTGGCGGAATACGTCGACTCACAGGCGGGTCACACCACCGATTCGTAGACCTCGTGGCACTTCGCGGCAGCGCCTTCCCACGTGAGCTTGCGGACCTCGAGGTCGGCGTGTTCACGCATGGTCGCGCCCAGCGGCGGGTGACGCAGCACGGCGACGATCTTGTTGGCCATCTCGTCGGTGTCCCAGAAGTCGACCTTCAGGGCGTGCTCGATGACTTCGCTGACGCCCGACTGCTTGGACATGATCACCGGCACGTCGTGGGCGATCGCTTCGAGCGGCGCGATGCCGAAGGGTTCGCTGACGCTGGGCATGACGTAGACGTCGGCCATCTTGAAGACGCGCTCGACGTCATCGCCCCGCAAGAACCCGGTGAAGACGACTTTGTGCCCGATCCCGGCCCGGGCGGCCATCTCGATGAGTTCCTGGATCTTGTCGCCGGTGCCCGCGACGACGAACTTCACGTGGTCGAGGATCTCCAGGACCCGCTTGGCGGCGCGGATGAAGTACTCGGGGCCCTTTTGCATGGTGACCCGGCCGAGGAAGAGGACGATCTTGTCGTCCTTGTCGATCTTGGGCGGGATGGTGATGTCGGGGTTGGCCGGGCCGTTCTCAATGCCGTTGTAGACGACTTCGATCTTGTCGGGGTGGAGGTCGTAGCGTTCGACCAGCACGGACTTGGTGCGGCGGGACACGGCGATGATGCGGGTCGCGGCGTGGCAGCCCTCGTGTTCGATGCCGCGGACGACGGTGTTGACGTTTTCGCCGGAGCGGTCGTATTCGGTGGAGTGGACGTGGACGATCAGCGGCTTGCCGGTGGCGCGGGCCACGGCGATGCCGGCGGGGAAGGTCAGCCAGTCGTGGGCGTGGATGACGTCGAAGTCTTCGCCGCGGGCCAGGTCGACGCAGAGGTTGGCGTAGCGGTGGGCCTCGGCGGTGAGGTCGCCGTCGTAGTCGGGGGCTTCCTGCGTGCGGGCGGGTTCGGGCTCGGGGGCCTCGGCGACCGCGGTGCCTCCGCCCTGGGTGATCGCGAGGGGCTGGGGGATCGAGGCCTGGGGGTTGATGAAGCTGATGGGTCCGCCCGTCGAGCTCTCGCCGCGGGAGGCGACCGAGGCCCCGCCGGCGTAGGGCGAGCTGAACTTCGAGGGCACGGCCTTGAAGCTGACGTTTTCGAAGTCTTCTTCTTCGCTGTCACCCGGCATCACGGGGGCGTCGATCTCATAGGAGCTAGCGACGGATTCGGGGGCCCGATCGCCGACCGCGGCCTTGGGGGCCTGGGGCGAGAGGAGCTTGACGTGCGACGTGAAATCGCTGTCCACCGTTTTGGGCAGCACGAAGGTGACGCCGGTGTTTTGGCGGGACAGGGCCTTGGTCAGTCCGTAGCAAGCGGTGCCGAGCCCCCCACTGATAAAGGGGGGGAACTCCCAGCCGAGCATGAAAACGCGCATCGTGATCCTTCCATCGCAGTATTGAGCGACAAGCCAGGTGCTTGGGCCGATCGAAACAAATGATTCGGTTAGCGATGAATTAGGTCCTGGTTCCTGCCAAGCAGACCACCGTTTGGGCGGTGGGGTTTCCCTCTTGCACAACAACATAGCAAGACCGTGAAGCAGGTCAACATGTTATGAACTCAGTTCTCGGGTTATGAGACGGTTGAGGCGGGGATCGCCCGGCGGTGTCTTCGTCGGGGGGCGGCCGGCCAAGCTCGAGAAAACCCGCCTTACGGGCTGGCAGGGTGTGAAACACGCGTTCCACCACTCCGATGGCTTGCGACTTCGTCCGCGGGAGGCGGGCCGGGCTGAACGAAAAACAAATGCTTTGGCTCGCGGCCGAATCGTTGCGGGTCGGGGCGGACGATAGAGCCTTGCGGGCTGAGCGAGGACGGGTCTGCAATAACCCGCGTCAATCGGCGTTGTGCTCTCTACCCCGCCTCCCCCTCCCGCTGGAGCCCCCCATGCAACGAATCGCCACCCCCCTGCTCGCCGCCGCTCTGTTCCTGCCCGCCGGGTCTTCGCTGGCCCACTTCTCCTCGGAACACGACGAGGAACACCACCACACCGAGGTCGATCCCGAGATGAAGGCGCTGTACGCCAACGTCAACGGGTTCGAGCACAAAGCGCTCATCACCGAGAAGGACGGCTACCGCTTCATCACCTCCAACGGCATCCCCGACCACGTGCCCGGCAGGTTCCCGACGCGTGGCAACCCGAATACCATCTCCGCCCAGAACTACACGTTCCGCATGCCGCTCGACCCCGAGGCCGCCGACGGCGAGGTCCGCGGACGATTTCTCTTCGGCGTGGCGATCAACGGCGTGCCGTTTGAGCCCGGCACCGCGGAGATCTGGACACCCAACGGCCGGGGCCGCGGGGCCGACGCCCCCCGAGACGGCTGGCGTTACGAAGCCCTCACCGGCAACATCAACCTGGGCCTCGACGACCACAACGCCCACGTCCAAAACACCGGCGCGTACCACTACCACGCGCTGCCCGTGGGCGTCTACGAAGAGGCCGCGGGCAAGCCGGCCTCGCGGGTGCCCGACCAGATGGTGCTCATCGGATACGCCGCCGACGGCTTCCCGATCTACGGCGTGTGGGTCCACGAAGACCCCAACGACCCGGCCAGCAAGCTCATCAAGCCCTCAAGCAGCTACCGCGTCAAAGAGGGAAGCCGGCCCGCCCGCAGCGACGTCTCGCCCGGCGGCAAGTACGACGGCACCTTTGTCCAGGACTGGGAATACGTCGAAGGCCTCGGCGACCTCGATCAGCACAACGGCCGACACGGCGTCACCCCCGAGTACCCCGACGGCACCTACTACTACGTCATCACCGAAGACTACCCCTTCATCCCCCGCAGCTTCTACGGCAACCCCGACCGCAGCTTCGCACCGGCCCGTCCGCACGGGACCGAGCGTGGCGAACGCGGAGAACGCCGACGCGGCGAACGGCGTGGCGGTGAAGACGGCGAACGCCCCCGCCGTCCCCCGCCGCAGCGTTAAATTGCACTGATGAATATGAACCACGGTGCGGAGAATGGCGTGGAACCCCTCCCCCGCCGGGGGAGGTGGGCGGCGTAGCCGGTCGGAGGGGGAACGTGGTGTCGGCGCTGGCAGGAAACATCTGCGGCGAGATGGAAACGACTCGGAGTTCCCTCACCCCAGCCCTCTCCCGAGGGGAGAGGGGGCCAAGGCCCGCCACTGGTTCTTAGCAATTAATCCAGCATCTCGATCTGCTCGGGCGACGTCACTTGGATCTGCGGCGTGCCGAACATGGAGGAAAGCTCGCCGGTCACGCGGATGCGTTGGCCGGCGAGCTGTTCTCCGTGGGATCCTCCAAACGCGGTACCCATCTTTTCGTATGCGCTCGGCTTCCAGATCACCTGGAAGTCTCCCCGGCCGTTGCCTTCGAACTTCACCATGAAGGTCTTGCCCGACTGGCTGAGTTGAGCCGACTGGACCCGGCCGGTGACCGAGACCACGGTGTCGTCCGCGACCAACGGCTTGATCTGCTGGGTTTGATCGGCGGTAAACTCCAACACGTCCGCGTTCACTGCGGCGGGCTCGGTGGCGGGCGGGGGGAAAGGCGTCGGAGGAACGGACGCTGTCTCGATCGGTGGTGGCGGCTCGGTCGTGGTGGTGGTGGTGGCGGTTGTCTCCTCCAATGCTTCGGTTTCGGGCGCAGTCACTCTGGCAACCGACTCGGCCTCGAGCGATTGCGATTCTGCCGGAGTAGCCGGAGGTGATTCATGGTTGTTGCCACTGAACGCGATCATCGCGCCCCCACCCAACGCCAGCGCCGCGACGGACGCCCCGGCGATCAGCCACGGCGTCTTCTGGCGTCGGCCCGCGGCCGGCGGCATCACCGCGGCCAGACTCGCGCTGGAGAGCGACATGCTCGAACCCGCCGGGCCCATCGCGATGCTGTGGCCACGCAGCAGCCGGGCGAAGACTTCGCAGTCGGCGTGACGCTCTTCGGGGTCTTTGGACAACGCCGTCTCGATGCCCTGGATCAACACGTCGGGCAGGTCGGGGCAGTGCTCGGCGAGCGAGGGCGTGGGCTCGTTGGCCTGCTTGATTAAGACCTCGCGGACGTTCTTCCCGCTGAAGATCGGCTGCCCCGTCAGCATGTACCACACCGTGCAGCCCAGGCTGTACTGGTCGGACGCGGGCTGGGCGGGCTGGCCGCGGGCGACCTCCGGGGCGATGGTCGAGGGGGTGCCGATGATCCCGTCGGGCATGCGGAAGTCGTCGTTGGGATCGCCCAGGTCGGCCAGGCCGAAGTCCGCCAGCTTGCAGCGGCCCTCGCGGGTGAGCATCAGGTTGCTGGGCTTCACGTCGCGGTGGATGACGCCCAACCGGTGGCCGAACGCTAAGGCGTCGGCGGCATCCGCGGCGAGGTCGCAGGCCTTGGCGGGGGCGATCCGGCCGCTGTTCTTGATGAGCTGTTTCACGTCGCCGCCCTGCACCAGGTCCATGGCGATGTAGAGCAGGTCTTTCTGCTGATCGATCTCCAACACGTTGACGATGCTGGGGTGGTTGAGCTTCGCCGCGGCCCGGGCTTCGCGGACAAACTGCTGGGCCTTGGCCTGGGCTTTAGGATCATCTTTGGAAGTGGCGACAACTTTGAGCGCGACCTGCCGCTTGAGCGTCGTGTCCTCGGCGAGGAACACCTTGCCCATCGCGCCCTGCCCGAGCAGGCTGAGCAGCCGGAACTTGCCCAGGCGTTTGTTGAGCCAACGGCTCTCGGCGGGTTGGTGTTTCTTCGCGTCGGCCAACTTCAAACTCCGCAATTCCCCAGCAAAACGCTGCCGCCTCGACCGATTCAATTGTACGCTCACCCGCGCTCCCGATACCCCCCATAAATGTAGGGGTTACCGAATTAACACGATCGCCGACGCACCGCTTCGAAGAGCAGCACCGCCGCGGCGTTCGAGGCGTTGAGTGAATCGGTCGAACCGGCGGCTTGGGGGATGGTGAGTTTCACGTCCGCCGCGTCGCGCCACGTTTGGTCCAGCCCCGCGTGTTCCGGGCCGACGACCACGGCCAAGGCCTCACCCGGCTTCGCCCAATCAAGCTGGTAACAGTCCGCCCCACCATCGGCGAGCGCAGCGGCGACAGTGACGCCCCGCTCGCGCAGCCACGCCACCGCCTCGGTCGGGTCTTCGACCACGACCGTCGGCAACGCGAACACCGCGCCGGTGCTGTTGCGGATGGCGTTGGGGTTGAACACGTCCACCGCCGGGCCGACGGCCAACACCGCGTCGCACCCCGCGACCGCCGCGGTCCGCACCATCGCCCCGAGGTTGCCCGGCTTCTCCGTGCCCACCGCGACCATGTAGAAACCCGCTTCGCGTTCGGGCAGATCGCCCAACGAAAAGCTCGGCGTCTCGAACACGGCCAACGCCCCCTCGGGCTTGTCGTGGTACGCCATCTTCGCAAGGACCTCGCGGCTCACCCACGTCGGCTCCGCCTCGGGCCAGCCGTCCAGCTGGTCGTCGAGCATCTCCCGACACGCGAACCATTCCGCCAGCCCCAGCCCCGCCGCGACCGCCCGGCTAATCTCGCGGTGCCCCTCGGCCAAGAGTACGCCCTCCCGGCGGCGTTCCCGGGGCTTGCGCAGACGCACCACCCGCTTCACCCGGGGGTTGGTCAGGCTGGTGATGGGGGCCGATTCGGTCATGGCCGCATCCTATCCGGTTGAGCCCCATCACACCCCGACGGGTGGCCGGGGCTGAGGCTGGGCGAAGCCCCGGAGACGTGCATCGACCGCCCGCCTTGTACTCTCGTTCCGGGGCATCGCGGACTCTGCCCCGGCCACCCGTACGCCAACCCCTGAAATACCCCTGGTTGGCTCACGAGTGGGCCCGCATACATCCGATAATCGTTACACGCCGCACGCTTTGCCATGCGTCGGCCAGAAAGAATGGATCGCCGCTCAGCCTGGGCTATAACAAAAGTAGATCCCTTGGCGTTGACCGGGCGAGTCCCCCGTGTGGCGACGGACGTCTCTGACAGGAATCCACCCATGAAACTTCTCCGCACCAGCACCCAGGTCCTGGCCGCCGTCGGCTCGATGGCGGGCGTGTGGTGGACCGTCGCCCAGGAAGCCCCGCTCAGCGGCACCGACGCGACCACCCTCCGCAGCGATCAGGCCGGGCCCCAGGCCGCCGCCGCGGACGGGCCGGCCTACGAGATCACCGCGTTCGACTTTGTCATGCTCCGCGACCTGCCGGGCCTGCCCACTCAGGACGACCTGAACAACATCGTCGTCGAGTTCCTCGAAACACCCACCGGCTACGTCGCCCCCCGCCCCGGCTCGGCGAACACCCCCGTCCGCCTCGGCGACCTGAACACCCTGCCCCTGGACACCCTCCACGCCAGCGCCGCCAACCACGTCGCCGCCGCCGTGGTCCGCGACTTCAACGACCGCGGCATCATCGGCGTGCTCGTCTCGCCCGACCCCAACGAAATCCGCGTCGACTTCACCGACCAGGGCACCGCCGTCTGGGGCGGCGACCTCCGAGCCGATGGCAACACGACGCTGCGCCTGCTGGTCCGCACCAACGTCGTCAGCGAGATGCGCACCGTCGCCAGCGGCGACCGCATCACCGACGGCCAGCGCGTGAACCACCCCAACCACCGCCGCATCCTCGCCAACTCGCCCGTCGGCGTGGGCGACCTGGTGAACCGCCGGCAGATCGACGACTACCTGTTCGACCTCAACCGCCACCCCGGCCGCAACGCCGCCGTGGCCGTGTCCACCGGGCTAAACCCGGCGCAGGGCGACACCGTGCTGGACTACCTCGTCAGCGAGGCCAAGCCGTGGACCGCGTTCTTCAACCTGTCCAACACCGGCACCGCCGACACCCGCGTCTGGCGCGAACGCTTCGGCTACCTCGATACCCAGTTCACCGGCAACGATGACATCTTCAGCATCGAGTACGTCACCGCGGGCTTCGAAGAATCCCACGCCCTGTTCATCAGCTACGAGCGCCCCTTCGAGTCCAACGACCGCCTGCACTGGCGGACCTACGGCACGTTCCAGGACTTCACCGCGTCCGACGTCGGTGCACCCGGCGCCGACTTCGACGGCACCGAGTACGGCATCGGCGGCGAGCTGATCTGGAACTTCTGGCAGAAGGGCCCGAGCTTCCTCGACCTGGTCGGCGGGGCCCGCTGGGAATCGGTCTACGTCGATAACCAGTTCGCCGCGATCGAAGAGACCGAGCCGTTCTTCGTGCCTTACCTCGGCGTGGCGTTCGAGAACACGACCCAAGTGAACACCACCACGGCCTACCTCGGCGTGGAGTTCAACCTCGACGGCGTGGCCGGCACCGACTCGCCGGACATCGACGGGCTGGGCCGGCTCAACACCGACGCGGACTGGGTGAAGTTCCCCTTCAGCCTGACCCATTCGTTCTACCTCGAGCCGATCTTCAACCGCGACGACTGGCTGAACATCTCCACGCCCGGCTCGACGCTGGCCCACGAGTTGTTCTTCGCCTTCCGCGGCCAGTACGTGCCCGACTCCCGGCTGAACCCCCAGGCCCAGGAAGTCCTCGGCGGGCTCTACACCGTCCGCGGCTACGACGAAGCCATCACCGCCGGCGACACCGTGCTGATCGCCACCGCCGAGTACCGCCTGCACATCCCCCGGCTGTTCACCCCGACCCCGGGCCAGCAACGCCCGGTCACGCAGATGTTCGGCGAGCCGTTCCGCACGTTCCCGCAAGAGCCCTACGGCAGCGCCGACTGGGATCTGGTCGCCAAGGCGTTCATCGACGCCGGCCGCAGCCTCAACAACGACCGCCTGTTCTTCGAGCAGAACGAAACCCTCGTCGGCGCCGGCGTCGGCGTCGACCTGCTGTTCAAACGCAACGCGAACTTCCGCATCGACTACGGCGTAGCGCTGGAAGACGCCGCGGGCACCACGGCTGGCTCTTCCCAGTTTCACTTCAGTTTTACGCTGCTGTACTAAACACGTAACCGCCTTGTAGGTCAGGTCTTCGACCTGACATCCACTCAAGACACACCCCGTCAGGTCGAAGACCTGACCTACACAAACCGCTTCGAGATTGGGATAAACGCCGCTAAAATGGCTGGTGGAGAACGAGAAAGAGAGACCCCATGACACCTCACATCCAATCCACGCTCGGTCTGGGCACCGCCCTCGTCGCGGCGGCGGTCGCTTTGCCCCTCCACGCCGCACCCGAAGGCGGCACGGTGATCTCCGGCAGCGCCACGATCGATACCGTCGGCAAGAACACGACGATCACCACCACGTCCCAGCGGACCATCCTCGAGTTCACCCAGTTCAACATCGGCAACTCCGAACGCGTCGTGTTCAACCAGCCCAACGCGAACTCGGCGGTGCTCAACCGCATCACCGGCGGGCAGCACACCAACATCCAGGGCTTCCTCGGCAGCAACGGGCAGGTGTACCTCGTGAACCCGGCGGGCGTGTCGTTCTCGCCGACGGCCGTGGTCAACGTCGGCCGGATCGTCGCGGCCGGGGCGAACATGGACAACGCCGACTTCCTCAGCGGCATCGACCGCTTCACCGACGCCACCGGGCGGATGACCAACCTGTCGGACAACCTGTTCGGTCGTGAGGGCGTGGTGCTGGTCGGCAAGAACGTCACCAACGACGGCACGATCTCCTCCGACAACGGCACCATCGTGCTGGTCAGCGGACAAGACATCTTGCTGCAGGACGGGCCCGACGGCCAGATCCTGATCAAGCTCGAAGGCTTCGGCACGACCGACGGACGACAAAGCAAGCTCACCAACAACGGCACCGTGGACGCGGGCAGCGACGGCCAGGTCTACCTCGGTGCCGGCGACCTGCTGGGCCTGTCGGTGTTCCGCAGCGGCCAGGTCGAAGCGGGCGAGATCACCCTCGACACCGGCGACGAATCGTTGACGCTCTCCACCGACAGCTCGGCCTTCGGCAACTTCAGCGACGACGCCACCATCACCATCAACACCCGCCAGCTCGCCTACCACGCCGGCTCGGCCCCCAACGATCGACTGATCCTCAACGCACCCGACGGCTTCATCAACATCGACGGCGACCCCAACCAGGGCCCGTCGATCGTCAACGGCCAACCCTTCCCCCCCGGCGACGGCGGGGATAACGGGGACGGTGGCGATAACGGCGACGGCGGCGACAACGGCGATGGTGGCGATAACGGCGACGGTGGAGACAACGGCGACGGTGGCGATGCTGGCTCGGGCACGAACAGCAGCTTCGTCGACGCCTACGCCCGCTTCCTCCCGACCGACCCCCTGACGACCGCGAGCGTGAGCCCGCCCACCGTGGATGCGGGCCTGGCCTCGTCGCTGCAAGACGGGCTGGGCATCAAGGTCAAAGACTTCGACGAGCAGCCGCTGCTCGAGTACCTGGTCGCCGCGACCGTGCTCAACGACCTGAACCTCTCTCCCACCGGCAACGCCACGCCGGGCACGACCCGGGTCAGCGCCAACCGGCTGGACTACCAGGCCGCTCAGCAAGCGGTCGGAGCGTATGAAGACGTGTTCTTCGTGAACGCGGGCGCGGACAACGCCTCGGGCGCGGGCAGCAGCCTGGCGGCGGGCGACGCGGCCGGGGCCAACGCCGCGGACCGCGCGGCGGCCACCTCGCCGGTGGACCAGACCCAGCAGGTGCGCTCGATGATCCAGCAGTCGGCCGACCGCTACATGGCCGATGCCGAGGTCACCGACATCGACCCGATCGAGTTTGTCCAATGGCTCAAGAAGCAGGACCCCGAAACGCTCGAAGCGTTGTCAGGCCTGGACGAACTGGTCAACGAAGCGATGCCCAACCTCGGTCTGGGTGCGGCGGAACTCGAGAACTTCAAGGCGTGGACCTACGGCAAGATCGCCCCGCAAGGCGTCAGCCTCCGCACCCTCGACGAACTCGTCGCCGCGGCGGGCAGCAACTGATCACCGCGTTTGTTCACAAGCACAAGTAGAGTTACGCCAACCGCTCCCCCTCGGGGGAGCTGTCGCCGAAGGCGACTGAGGGGGAAGTTAAGCCCTCTCGTTCGGATGCAGAGTGATGGCAAGTGCCCCCTCCGACCCGCTGCGCGGGCCACCTCCCCCGGTGGGGGAGGAGTTATGCGGTCATCATTGGTCGATTAGTGATTCAGTCCGCCAGGGCGAGGTATTGGCCGACCCAGTCGAAAGTCTGGGGATCGATCGGCTCGGCCTTAACGATCACCAGGACGTCGGTCGGCTCGCCGGGCATCGGGGCCAACGCCAGATCGCCGAACGCCAACCAACCCAGTTCATCGCCGACGCCGAAGGTGGGCATCGGGCTGGCCATCGCGATCTCGAGGTGCTCGGGCATCGGCTGGTCGACCGTGGCCTGATGGAGCGAGGACGTCGAGCACCCGCCCAGCGTCAGGCCGAGCGCAGCGGTGGTCGAGGAGAGAACGGCAAAGGTGCGACGGTTCATGGTCGGGCTCCTGCGGAAGGTCCGCGGCGGCGTATCGGGGCGGATTCAAACACCCCTTACCGTTTCCATCGGGCACCTCGCGGGGCCGATTAAGCCCGCCGGGGTATTGACAGCCACCCGGCCGACAGCATCGGGGGATGGGTGGGTTTGTGTCCGATAGTGCCCCAGGACCCAAAGATATAGGGGTTTACCGCGAATCCGGCTATATTGGGTGCGTGGGCTGGGGCCTTTCTTGCCGAAAAATAAGTACACGTACTCCCGACCGGCGCTCCCACGAAGCGATTGAGCTGCATGCGCGATGACTCCAACCATCCCGACCCCGAGCCGTTAGGGCAGATCGACCCCCGCGAGGGCGAGTCGACCGACACCTCGTGGATGGCCCCGGACCCGCCGCCGATCCCCGATCGCATCCGCAAGAAGGTCGAGCCCGGCCGGCCGAACCTGCCCCAGCTCCCGAAGGTGCAGGTCAAGGTCGACCACCGCTGGCTGCGCTACGGCTTCATCGGGGGCGGGGCGATCGTGCTCGGCCTCGTACTCGCCTTGGTGTTCCGCGGCAGCCCGTTTGACGAGACCGCCCGGGCCCAGTGGCAGGCCCTGTGCACGGACTACGCCAAGTGGTTTTCGCCCCTGGAGGGATCGATTGAGCACCAGGACAAAACGGTCCTGCGTGACGTAGGCCTGAGCTCGGTGGTGGACATCCTCGCGGACGCGGAGAAGTTCGACCCACGCTTCATCGCCGAACGCCCGGGCAGCAACCTCGCGGCGATCGGCCAGGAGCCGCCCGCCTCGGCCAAGACCCCGCAGGCCATCGGCGCGACCAGCCAAGCCGTCGCCGCACTGAGCCGTATCGAAGCCGCCTTCGCGAAGTGGCCCACCATCGTCGCGCTCGAGTCCCACCACGTCATGTTCAAGGACCACGGCTGGGACCGCGCCGCGGAGTTCGTCGAGCTCCACCTCAAAGACGCCCCGCCCTACGGCAAGGCCCCGGTCGGCCAGACGCTGATGAAGCTCCAGCGCCTCGAAGCGCAAACCACCAGCATCGCCCATGCGGTCAAACTGCTCGAAGAAGAACTCGCCGTGCTCGCCCCGTACAACGACCCGGTCTTTGATGCGCTCGCCCAGGCGGTGCGTGACCTGGACCACGAGCCCCCCACCGCACCCCGTTCGCAAACCAACGGCGATGCGCCCTACTCGCCGCAGCTCGCGGGGCTGACCGAAACGTTGGGCGCCCTCGAAGCGTTTGCCAACCGGTTCAAACGGATGGTCGAGAGCGATCAGTGGGACACCATCGACCACGCCCGCTTCCGCGAGACCGGCCGGGCCTACACCATGCTCGCCCAGGGCGAGCACCCACACAGCGACATCTTCCGGACCTGGCTCGCCGAGGTCGACAACTACCGCGGCGTCGCCGAGGAAGACTGGCGGCCGGCCTGGGCCAAGCAGCAGCGTGAGGCGCTGGCCCAAACCACCCCGCCGCTCCGCAAGCTGCAGGCCGCCGACCACCTGACCGCCAAGCCCCTGGCCAACCGCATCGAAGAGCTCCACTCGCGAATCGACTCGGTGCTCGACTCCCCCAATCAAGAAGGGCTCGCCAACGAGCTCCAGATCCAGCGCAACCTCATCGAGCGCGATGTCCGCGACACGGTCGCCTCGGCCGAAAAACTCGAGCAGGCCCTGGCCGCGCAACAGACCGCCGACCAACTCCGCGCCACCACGCCGCTGATCCCCCAAGCGGGCAAGCGTTCCCCCGCGATCGAAAACGCCTGGCTCGCGGAGCGGCAAAGGCTGGCGCAAAAACTCGAGAAGGACAACGACCTCGCCGCCGCCGCGGCCGACCTGGAGACCGCCCGGCAAACGCTTCTCGCGTTGAACGACTCCAACTCGCCCCAGAGCCTGCCGCCCGCCGCGACGTTCGACCTCAACCGCCACGACTTCACCACCGCGAAGTTGTTGGAGGTGTTGCAGACCCGCTCGGCCGAGCAGCGTCAGGCCACCTTCGCCGTGGCGTTGGGTGACGGCCTGCCGATCGATACCACGCGCTGGTCGAAGCTCCAACGCGGCTACGCCAAACAGCTCAAAGCCACCGAAGCCCTGGCCGACCTGGCCACCCGCATCGAGCGGGCCACCGCCGGGGCGTACCGCCTCGACGACCCCGCGGTCAGTACTGCCGAAGGCGGGCTGGCCGCCGAGGTCGACGCCGGCAAGAAGTCGGCCCTGATGCGCGATCCCAGCGTGGCCGAGGCCGTCGATCCGGTATGGGCCCGCGTGGAAGCGATCACGGCGGTGGCCAAGAGCTTCGAAAGCTGGGTGCCGTTGTACGAGGCGGCGACGCAGAGCCACGAGCCGGCGCTGGCGTTTGCGATGTGGCGTCACCTGGCCGAGGTCGATTGGCCCGGACGCAGCGCGACGCTCACCGCCGAGTTCGCACTGCAGAAGCAACTCACCCAACACGCGCGGGCCATCGCGCAGCGCGACCGCGAGCGGGGCGAAGCCCTCGTCGCCGAACTCGCCGAGGCGCGGCCGGCGCGTTGGCTGCTGGCCATGAACGCCGCGGGCGATCAGGCCGAGATCGACGCCATCGCCGCGATGGCCCAGAGCATGAACGTCGAGGTTCAAGGACTGCCGATCCACGCCCAGTTCAACGTTCGGCTGTACCGCATGCAGTCGGCCCTGGGCACGCTGCCGACCGCCCCCGGCCCGCAGCGCGACGCCGAGATCCTCACCATGGCTCGGGCGTTTTCGGATCAGGTCCGGGCGATGGACGAAGACCCGAAGCTCACGCCAATGCTCGAAACGCTCGACGGGTTGACCGCGCAAAACGCCTCGCCCCGCGAGATGCTGGCCGAGGCCGGGCCCGCGGCTCGGGGGTGGAAAGCCCAGGCCCACGACGGCGGGCAATCCGTGACGTTCACCCGCGGCGACTGGGCGCTGACGTTTGTGCGCATCGATCCCGAGCGGGGCGACCCCTTCTACCTGTGCACGACCGAGCTGCCCGTGGGGCTGGCAATCGACCTGGCCCGGTGGGACGGCGTCGAAGACGAGCTGTTGGCCGTGATGCCCGAGCGTGGCGAAGAAGACACCCGCAAGGGGCCGAGCGTCTGGGTGCACGGCGAGTCGTCGCTGGAGATCAATCCGCGCAACTGGCTACGCACCCCCGCGGCGTACCTCAACGACCTCACCCCATCACCGCCCCGCCCGGACTACCCGATCAACTACGTCACGGCGGAGAGCGCATCCTATCTCGCCGCACGCCTGGGCTGCCGCCTGCCGACCGTGGGCCAATGGACCACGGCGATGCAGCGTTTCCCCGTCCCGCCGCGCACCGTGCCGAACCTGCGCGACACGACATGGGCCCGTCATGCTCAGCATGTCTCTCAACTGATCCAGGCCGGCGCCCCGGGGATCGACTGGGCCAACAGCGACGTGTTCCGCCCCGCGACCAACACGGCCAGCGCCGATCCCGTGGGCGACTTCCACCCGATCAACGACGCCACGCTTTGGTTCAAGCCTTCGCCCCGTCACGACGATGCGTCGGCCACGCCGGTCCATCTGGTGGGCAACCTGGCCGAGCTGGTCACGCTCAGCCCGATCGACCCCACGCCGCTCATCGACGATGAACCCTCCATCGACCAACGCCGCGACGCCTTCCGCCGGGAACACAAGAACCAGTTCGCGGTGCTCGGGGCCTCGGCGTTGTCCCCGGCCTCGCTGAACCCCACCGCCCCGCAGCCGCTGAACGTGTTCATCGGGGCCAAGGGCTACGCCGACGTGGGCATCCGCCTGGCGTTCGAGGTGCCGTTCGTCTCGCCCGCCCGGCAGGCGGAGCTGGCGCTGAAGAACCAGCCGTACCTCACGCCCTGATGCCACGAAACCGTAACGGCGTCTTGCCCCCTCTCCCTCCGGGAGAGGGTTGGGGTGATGGAGCACAAGGCCTTCACAACACCCCACGCAAACTGCGAACTCACGCTCCCCCTACGACGGGCTCCGCCCGCCACCTCCCCCGATGGGGGGAGGGGCTCAACCCATCAACACCGGACTCTTTCGCTCGGGCACGATATACTCGGGAATTCACCACGCGCATCCCACAGGACCCCGCCTTGACCTCCGGAAACCCCGACCAACCCGAACTCACCGCTTCGCGTCAGACCCTCGACACGGTCAAGGACCTGCTCCGTCGCGACCTCAAGCTCGGCAGCTCGTTCGAGATCACCGACGACATGCCGCTGGTGGGTTCCGAGCTCGACCTCGATTCGCTGGACTTCCTCATGGTCGTCACCAGCATCGAAAAAGACCACGGCTACAAGATCCCCAACGACCAGATTGGCCCGGAGATCTTCACCAGCGTCACCACCCTTGCGAACTATCTCGAACCCCATCTCAACACCTAGGCCCGATCCCTCTTCACGGACCCGCATGACCCAAGCCCAACTCGACGATCTCCTGACCCAACTGCCCCACGGCGACGGCTTCCGCTTCGTGGACCGCATCACCGAACTCGACGCCGGCAAATCCGGCAGCGGCGTGTGGAGTGTCGATGGCACCGAATCGTTCTTCGCCGGCCACTTCCCCGGCAACCCGATCGTCCCGGGCGTGCTCCTGGGCGAAGCCTTGGCGCAGATGGCGGGCCTGGTCGCCCTGACCCACGCCGACGCCGAGCAACACGCCGGCGGGCAACTCGCTCAGATCGATCTGCGTCTCAAACGGCCGGTCGTCCCCCCCGCCGAGATCGAACTCCACGCCACCCTCGTTCGTAATGTCAGGATACTGACCCACTTCGACGTGATCGCCCGTTGCGATAGCAAGCTCGTGGCCAAGGGCTCGCTCACCATCGCGACGGTCATGAAGGACGCCTTGTGATACACCCATCCGCTGCAGGGTGGGCACCGCCCACCTCAGGAAGTTCAAAGCTCACGTGGTGGGCGGTGCCCGCCCTACTGATGCTTCTGCTCGGCACGCCGGTCTTGGCAGACGACACCACGGCCTGGGAAGAGTTGGAGCAGATCGCAGCGGGCCGTGAGCCCATCACCACCTACACCGCCCAGTTCCGGCAGGAAAAATTCACGCCGCTGCTGCGCGACCCCATCGAATCCACCGGCCGGGTCTGGATCACCGAGGGCGAAGACGGCGGCGTCTCGCGCTGGGACACCGACCCGCCCTACGCCTCGACCATGCTCGTCGCCGACGGCGAGCTGCGTTTGTACTACCCCGACCAGCAAATCCTCGAGATCTACGAACTGGGCGATCGGCTCGACGCCCTCGCCGCGTCGCCCGTGCCCGACCTCGCGGTGCTCAGAGAAAACTTCGAGATCGAATCGTCCGGCTGGACCAAGGGCAACAAACTCTACACCCTCACGCTGGTGCCCAAGTCCGAGCAGATGCTCGACGCGCTCGAAGAAGTGGCCGTCGACATCGACCCCGCGCTCGGCTCGATGCGTCGCCTGTCCATGACCGACCTCGACGGCGAGACCACCGTGATGCACTTCCACGACATCCAGCTCAACCCCGAGCTCGACCCGGCCGAGCTGGAGCTCGCCGTGCCCGAAGGCACCAAGGTGATCCGCCCCCTGGAGGCGGTCGGCCAGTGAACGCCCCGGATGAACCCACAACGCAAGCTTCACCACCACCCGCGTTGGGCCAACGGCTCAACGACTTCTGGCTATCAATCTTCTTCGGCCTGGCCAGGCGAACACCCTGGCTGCTCAAACTGTCGCGGCCGCTGTTCGTCAGTGGCGCATGGCACGCGGCGAGCTCGATGCGCCACGCGGTGCGGGCCAACCTGCGACGCGTTCTGGGAGCGCAAGCCAGCAGGGCCGAGGTCGATCGGGTGGGGAAAAGCGTGGTCGCCAGCTTCTACGACTTCGTCTGCGAGATCGGGGCGAACCACGACCGTTCGTTCGACGAGTTGCTGTCGCGTATCGTCGAGATCGAAGGCAAAGAGCCGTTCCTGGCCGAGCGCAAAAACCAACGCGGCGCGATCCTGGTGACCGCCCACTTCGGCAACTTCGAAGTCGGCCTCGCAGCGATGCGTGAGATCGAAGAGCGCGTCCACGTCGTCTTCCAACGCGATCAGCAATCGCGCTTCGAACGCATCCGCAGCGAACTGCACCGTAACCTCGGGATCATCGAAACGCCGATCGACGACGGCATGGCGAGCTGGCTGGCACTGCGTGACGCGTTGCAGGACAACGCGGTGGTGATGCTGCAGGGCGACCGCGTGATGCCGGGCCAGCGTGGGCTGGACGTGCCGTTCTTTGATGGCCACCTTTCGCTACCCATCGGCCCGGCCAAGCTGGCGATGATGACCGGGGCGCCGCTGATCCCGGTGTTCGCGGTCCGGGTGCCCGCCGAAAAATCCAAGTCCCGCGCAGCCGACTCGGGTGAGGTGCGTATTGTCCTGGGAGAGCCGATCGAAGTGCCCGACGCGGGCGCGGTGGAGTCGGCAACGCTCGCGGTGGGCCGTGCGATCGAGCAGATCGTGGACGAGCACCCCGAGCAATGGCACGTCTTGCACCACGCGTTCGTGGAAGACGCCGCGGAATGACGCGACACGGAATCGATGTTTTCCGAGTGAGTCGATACAGTGGGGCGACGTGGCCGACCGTTATTGAGGGTTTTGGATTTGGCATCGGAATCTACGGGAATCGTGATCAGCGGCGCCGGGCTCGCCATCAGCCTGGGCGTCGGGCGTGAGGCGTCGTGGGAAGCGTTGCGGGCGGGCAAGATCGGCCTGGGGCCGTACACCGCCATCGAAGACCCCCAGCAAGCCGACCGCGGCGGCGGCGAAGTCGCTCAAGCCCCGGGCGTCTACCCCAACCCCGCCGACCCCGAAGAACCACGTGAGCCCGCCTACCTGCGTTTTGCGATCGATGAAGCGCTGCGTGACGCGGGGCTAGACCCCGAAGATCCATCGTCTTGGCCCTACGCCCCCGAGCGCTGCGGCCTCATGCTCGGCACCACGCTCCACGGCATGACCGCCGCGGGCAAGATGGTCCGGCAGAACTCCGCCGCGCCCCTGGTCGATTTCCTTGCGCCCGCTGTCGCCGCGCGGGCCACGACCCACCTGCGGCTGGAAGGCTTCAACGCCACGACCTGCTCGGCCTGCTCCTCGGGCCTGGGCAGCATCCTCCTCGCCGCGACGCTCTTGCGCACAGGCGAACTCGACCTGGTGATCGCCGGGGGCTACGACCCGATCAGCGAATACGCCTACGCGGGTTTCAACAGCCTGCGCTTGGTGGATGAACGCTTGCCCCGCCCCTTTGCCCGTGACCGCGCGGGGATGAAAGTCTCCGAAGGCTACGGCATCGTGACCGTCGAACGCGAAAGCGACCTGCAACAACGCGGCGGCCGAGCGTTCCTCTATCTGCGCGGCGGCGGCGAGTCGGCGGATGCCCACCACCTCACGCAGCCCGTGCAAGACGGCAGCGGCGCCGCCCGCGCCATCACCCAGGCGATGAGCCAGGCCGACACAACACCCCACGACATCGACCTCATCGTCGCCCACGCCACCGGCACCCCCGACAACGACGCCGCCGAAGTCGCCGCGCTCTCCTCGGTGTTCGGCGACGCCATGCCCGACAAACCCGTGGCCGGACTGAAAAGTCGACTCGGCCACACACTCGGTGCGGCGGGCGCGGCGGAGCTGATCTTCGCGGGCCTCGCGGTCCGCGATCAGATGCAGCCCACCACCGCCACCACCACGCCGGGCGATGTGGACTTTGAGAACTTCAAGCTCTCGGCGGGCGACAGCCAACCCGCGGCGATCCACACCACCGTCAACACCTCGCTCGGCTTCGGCGGCGCGAACACCTGCGTCGTCGTCAGCGACCAGCCGGCAGCATCCCGTTTGGTGGGCGGTGCCCACCCTACAAACGAGGTCTGGATCACCGGCGTGGGCGTCATCGCTCCGGGCTGCGTCGGCAACGAAGCCTTTGCCGCGCACCTCGCCGAGCAACGCCCCGCGATCACGGGCCCCGTGGCCGAGGACGACTATCTGCACCTGCTCAACGCCCGCCGGGTCCGCCGACTAAGCGACTACGTCAAGCTCACCCTCGCCGCCGCGACGCTCGCGTTCGAGGATGCGCAGATCACCGAAGACCAGCGCGAAGCCTTCACCGCCAACTGCTCAGCGATCCTCGGCACCGCGCACGGCTCGACGCACTACAGCTACGACTACTACCGCGGCATCGTCGACGACGGACTCAACACCGCCAACCCGATGCTCTTCGCCGAGGGCGTTCCGAATGCCGGGGCGGCGCACCTGAGCATGTCGTTCAAGCTCCGCGGGGCGTGCCAGTCGATCATCGGCTCGCGGACCGCGGGACTCGATGCATTGCGGCTCGCGTCGCTGCGCATCGCCGAGGGGCAGTGGGACCGGGCCGTGGTGTGCGCGGGCGAAGAGCACGACGAACTGGTCGATCGCTGCTACGCCGAACTGGGCCTGCCGATGCAGACCTGTGCTGCCGCGGTGACGCTGATCCTGGAGAGCCAAGCGTCCGCCGAGGCGCGCGGGGCACGCTGCCGTGGCGTCGTGGAATCCAGTTCGCAGGTCCACTTCAACCGGCGCATCGCGCTGGGAGTCAGCGGCCTGCGGACACTGCTCGAACAGCAACACGGCCTTGGCGTGAGTCAGGCGATCGGCTCACACCACGGGACCTGGCTCGACCGCGTCGAGAAAGCGGCGATCCGCCGGTCCGGCGTGACGATGACCGATTTGAGCGGCTCGCTGGCGGAGAGTTTCAGTGCCGGGCCGTTGGCGGGCGTGGCGGCGGCACTGCTCGGGGGTGCACCCGGCTCCGAAACCCACTCGACGCCCGAGCGGGTCGCGGTGCTGGGCACGGACTTCAACGGTCTCACATCTTGCGCTCGCATCCGCTTGCCCATGCATTAGAATGTTATGGTCGCGTAAGCGCCCAGGGCCGGGCATCACGGCGTCACGACGCCCCGACATGTGAGATAGCACACTGATCGCCACCACGACCCCAATTCGACCCACCCCGTCTGCGCCCCGATGGGTTCAGGAGTGGGTCGGCCCCCCATCCGACGTCCGGACGCTCGACCAGCGGGACAGCGGCCTGACCATGGTCGGCCGGGTCAGCTACGGCCCACGGTTCACCCACGCGGTGGTCCGCGTCGCCCACGCCGACATCCTCCCCGACCTCGAACTCCAGCACGCCTCGACCGCGGCCTACCGCATGGTGCGTCGCGCCCTGGACGAAGGCCTGGCCCACCACCCCGTCCGCTTCTGGAACTTCATCCCCGGCATCGTCGACGCCGCCGCCGCAGACGGCCTGGACCGCTACATGGTCTTCAACGCCGGCCGCTTTGCTGCGTTCTCCGACTGGTTCTGCGCCGCCGACCGCGACCGCCTGGCCCCGCACATCGCCACCGCCACGGGCGTTGGACACAGCGGCACGGACCTGATCGTCCACTGCCTGGCCGACCGCCTGCCGGGCCGACCCATCGAGAACCCGCGTCAGTGCGCCGCCTACCGGTACTCGCAGGCCTACGGCCCGCTGCCGCCCTGCTTCGCCCGCGCCACGCTCGTCGCCGACGACGCGCGTTCCGACACCCGCCGCGTTTTGGTCGGCGGCACGTCGAGCATCCTCGGCGAAGACTCGGTCCACGTCGGCAACCTGCCCGAACAGACCCGCGAAACCCTCGACAACATCGATGCCCTGCTCTGCGAGGCCGGGGCCAACGGCCTGGAAGACCTGCACGACGTCCGCGTCTACCACGTCCACGAAAAAGACGCCGACGCAATCCTCGAACACGTGCACCAACGCCTGCCGCACCTGGTCGGGCGCATCGAAATGGTCCACGCCCCGCTCTGCCGCCCCGACCTCGGCGTCGAGATCGAGGGCATGGCCGACGCCCGGTAAACGCCTAAAGTCACCCTATGAACCCGCCCGACGACAAGCTCCCGGAGGTGTACGACACCATCGTGCTCGGTGGCGGCCCGGCGGGCGCTGCCGCGGCGTTGATCCTGGCCCGAAAAGGCCGGCGGGTGGTCGTGCTGGAGAAGACCACCTTCCCGCGTTTCCACGTCGGCGAGTCGCTGATCCCCGAGGACATGAAAGTCTTCGAAGAACTCGGGCTGCTCGAAGAATTTGAATCGCTGCCCCGCTTCAAGAAAAACGGCGTTGAGTTCGCGTTGGGCGACAACTCTGCGGGCAGCCGGATCAAGTTCGCTCAGTCGCTCACACCCGGGGCGAAAGAAACGTTCAACATCGAACGGGCCGTGCTGGACGACGCGATGCTCAGCGCGGCGCGGCGCGCCGGGGCCGAGGTGCGCTGCGACTGCCGGGTGGAGAAGATCCTGCAGCTGCAAGACGGCGACGTCCGCGTGCAGACCGCCCAAGGCGAACTGCGTGGCAAGTACCTCGTCGACGCCACCGGGCAATCGACCGTCGTCGGCCGACACCTCAAGACCCGGCAGAACTACACCGACCCGTCGCTGCAAAAGATCGCCTACTTCGGCCACTTCGAACACGTCGACCGCGACAACGCGCTGGGCGAAGACGAGATCACCATGGTCCTCTGCGACGAGGGCTGGTTCTGGATGATCCCCATCGACGAGACCCGCACGAGCATCGGCCTCGTGCTCGACGCCGCGGTCGCCAAGCAGGTCAAACGCCCCGCCAACCAGATGCTGGCCTGGGGCATCGAACGCTGCCCGCTGGTGCGCGACCGCGTGAAGCACGCCGTGCACCCGCCGACGAACAACTCGATCAGCGACTACTCCTACACCTGCGCCCCGTTTGCCGGGCCGGGCTACTTCCTCGTGGGCGACGCGGCGACGTTCCTCGACCCCGTGTTCTCCACCGGCATCTTCCTCGGGCTCGAAGGGGCCAACGAAGCGGCGCACCAGATCGACCGCTTGCTGGACGAGAAAACCTCGCCCGTCAAGGCCCAGCAGCAATACACCCAGTTCCTCCGCAACGGTACCCGGCACTTCTTCCGCTTGATCCGCGCGTACTACAACCCGCGGTTCCGCGATCTGTTCCTCAACGGCGAAGGCCCGCTGTCGATGCACCGCGCCGTCATCGCCGTGTTGGCTGGGCAGGTCTTCCCCCGGCCGTCGTGGGCGGTGCGTTGGCGGATGCGGGCGTTTTACGCCTGTGTCGCGTTGCAGCAATGGCTGCCGCTTGTGCCGCGTCGCCCCGGGTTCTCGCTGCTCGCCGAGACACCGCAGCCCGCAACGAGTCCCCAGTCCGCAGAACTCGCGACAACCCCTCCCCCGTCGGGGGAGGTGGCTGGCGAAGCCGGTCGGAGGGGGCAGCCCGAATACCAAGCGGCCGAGTACTCACCTTCCCCCTCAGTCGCTTTCAGCGACAGCTCCCCCGAAAGGGGAGCAGTTTAAACCCGCTCCGCAGATGGCCGAGTGGTTCGCCACGCAACGTATAATCGAAAGCCTCAGCGTGGGCGTGGTGCCCGCGTGACCGGTTGATCCTTTCGAGACCGCCATGGGCCTTGATCTGTTTGCCACGCTACGCGACCACGCCACCCAACGGGGCGACGAGGCGGCGGTGCGGGTGATCGGGCCGTTGGCCGACGAGCATCCCGATCTGACGTGGGCGCAGCTCGATCGGCAAGTCGGTGCCGTGGCCGCGCAGCTCGGCGATCAACTCCCCCAAGACGCGGTCGTGATGGTCCTCGGCCACAACCGCCCGTCCCGCGTGCCGGTGTTTCTGGGGGTGCTGCATTCGGGCCGAACCGTCTTCCCGGTCGATGCGTCGCTGACCGCGATCGAATTCCAGCAGCTTGTGGATCGCGCCGACGTCGACGCCATCATCGCCGACGACGTCGTCCTGCCCCGGCTCGAATCGGTGGGCGTGCCCGTGATCCGCACCGACGACCTGCTGCAACACGACACCGAGCCAACGCCCCGCCCCACCGACCGCAGCAACGACGCCTGGCTGCTCCTGCAGAGCTCGGGCACCACCGGCGGCCCCAAGATCGTCAAACGCTCGGGCCCGTCGCTCGACGCGGTGGCCCACAACGTCGCCGAGGCCGTCGGGCTTCGGCGGGATGACCGTGTGGTCGCGGCCGTACCTTTGTCCCATTCCTACGGCATCGAGAACGGCATGCTCGCGCCGATCGTCGCCGGGGCGTGTGCGTTGCATCACGTGGTTCCTGCTGACCAACCTGGGCGCGGGTTCGACCCGACGTTGGCCGTCACCAGCGGCGCGACGGTCCTGCCCGGCGTGCCCGCGATGTTCGAGATGATCGACCGCATGGGCGCGGGCCGTGGCAAGCTACGCCTCGCCTACTCGGCGGGCGCGACGCTCCCGCCGGCCCTGGCCAACCGACTCGAAGAACGCGACGGCCTCCGCCTCGGCCAGCTCTACGGCAGCACCGAGATCGGCTCGGTCACCTTCGACCGCGAACCCCACCACGTCGGCAAGCCCATGACCGGCGTCGACATCCGCATCCTCGCCCCCGAGCAGCCCGACCCCTCGCTCCCGCTGCCCGACGGACAGGAAGGCCACGTCGCAGTCCGCGGCCCGTCGATGTTCAGCCGATACCTCGGCCCCGACGAACTCACGGCCGACAGCCTGACCGACGGCTACTTCCTCACCGGCGACCTCGGCCGACTCGACGCGGATGGCGCCCTCCAAATCACCGGCCGACTCAAGCTGCTCATCGACGTCGGCGGCGTGAAGGTCAACCCGATCGAAGTCGAGCAGGTGCTCGTCAGCCATCCGCAGGTCGCTGAGTGTGTCGTCGTGCCCGACCCGGTTTCGCCGACGATCAACCGCGTTAAGGCCGTGCTCACCGCAGCCAACGGCGAGGTCGATCAACACGTCTTGCGTTCGTTCCTCCGCGAACGCCTCGCCGCGCACAAAGTCCCGCGCACGTTCGAGGTCCGCGCCGCGTTACCCAAAAGCCCGACCGGCAAGGTGCTGCGGCGGAAGGTCCAGGTGCCCGCATGAAATGGGGGGCTTTGCTGCTGGCGGCGATCGCGGTGCTGCCGGGCTGTGTCACCACCGCCCCGCCGCTGCCGGCCGTCGAATGGGACACGCTCGAAGACGCCCGCCAGATCCTGATCGATCGGCAGAACGCCATCGAATCGGTGCAGGCCCAGCTCAAACTCAAGATCACCACCCCCGCCCCGGACGAGCAGACCAACACGCTCGACGCGGCGCTGGTGATCCAGGGCGACGACCGCTTCCGCATGCGGGCGTGGAAACTCAACCAAACCGTCTTCGACCTCACCGCGACACCCGACGGCACGTTCATCGTGGCGAACGAGGAGATGAAGAAGCAAGCGCCGGATGCTGAGCAAGACCTGGCGAAATTGACCGATCAACTCGGCAAGCTGTTGCGCGGACCAGACTATCGCCAAGCCAGTATGAGTTTGATTAACCCGCTTTTGGGCTCGGATGTACCCACATCGGAATCTGCGATTTTCGCGACTTGGCCCGAAGGATACACACAGATCAATCAGCGTTCCCTTGTTCCAGAAAACTCTGCGTTCGGCAGTACAAACCCATCCGAGCCTTCCGTTGGCGTTGAAACTAACTTTTCAATCTACGAAACGTTGTATTGGTATCAACGCGTAGTGGTAGAGGGCGACTTCGGCACCGTCGAGATGACCTTCCGCGACGTCGAACTCAACGGCGAACTCAACCCCCGCGCGTTCAAGCCCTCGCGGCGGGCGGTGCGGATCGACACCCTGGATGACGAGCAAGCGGAGACGATGTCGCCGTGAGCGAGACGCCGACCCACGAGCCACGCGGGCTGTTCGCGGCGTGGGCCCGGCTGGTGACAGCCCGGCCGCTCGCGACGCTGCTCATCACGCTCCTGCTCTCGACCGCAGGCCTGCTCATCGCGTTACAGATCAAACCCGCCACCGGCGTGCAGGACATGCTCGCCGACGATCAGCCCTCCGCGGTCGCGCTGGGCAAGGTTGTGGGCAACTACGCCCTGGTCGACGACCTGATCGTGTTGGCCCGCCTGCCTATGCACGACAGCGAATCTGACCCGGACCGGCTGATCGGATTTGCCGAGCGTCTCGAACAGGAACTCGCCGACGACCCGATGGTGGCCTCGCTGCGTTACCGCTCCTCCGAGCAGGCCGCGGCGTTCATCGAAGAAGTCGTGATCCCGCACGGGCTGTACTACCTCGACCAAGACCAGCGGGCGGCGTTGCAACAACGCCTGACCCGCGCCGCGATGGACGAGCAGTTTGCACAGAACGCCGCGATGATCGCCGCGCCCGGGCCCGCCGCGGGCCGACTCGCCAAAGAATTGATCCGCGACCCGCTTCGGCTGCGCGATTTTCTTTCGGAGAACGCCGGGCAGTTTTCGTCCGGGGGCGGGGGCGGCGAGTTCATGGAAGGCACGGGCGCGATGGTCAGCCGCGACGGCAGTGCGATCATGATCCGCATCATGGGCCGTGAGTCGGCCGGGGACTTGGATTTCACGGCCGAGTTCATGCCGCGCATCCGTGAAGCAGTTGCCGCCGCGAACCCCGACGGCGAATTACGGATTGACTACACCGGGGCCTACGCGATCGCCGAGCTCAGCGCGTCGCAGACCCGGGCCGACATGATCCGCAGCTGCACGGGGTCGATCCTGCTGCTCGTTGTCGTCTTCATCGTGGTGTACCGCCACCCCATGGCGTTCTGGCTGCTGAAGCTGCCGGTGTACGCGGCGATCGTCACCGCCTTCGGCGTCTACGGCGTCTTGTCGGGTCGACTCACCCCCGTCACCGCCGTCGCGGGCGCGGTGCTCGCCGGGCTGGGCATCGACTACTGCGTCCACGTACTGTCACACCACGAAGCGGTGAAGCGGTCTCGTAAAGACGGCGACGACCGCGCGGCGGGGGTGCACACCGTCGCGGCCGTAGGCCCAGCCGTGATGGCGGCATGTGTCACCTCGCTCATCGGCTTCGGCGCGGTGCTGAGCTCGAGCGTGCAGTCGCTGCGCGAGTTCGCCTTGCTGGGCATGCTCGGGCTCGGCCTGGCCCTGCTCGCGTCCATCACCGTGTTGCCCGCCCTGCTCGCCACCCTCGGCCCCACCCGCTTCGCCAAGCACGGCCTCTCCGCCACCCGCTTCGACCTCGCCCCCACCGTCCGCCACGTCGCCCGCCACCCCAAGCGCTACGTCTGGCTGAGCGCGGTGGTGATCGTCGCCGCGGGGTTCACGGTCGTGCTGGGCTCGATCGATCGGGAGACGGGCTGGCACTCGCCACTCGCCTTCGACAGCGACCTTCATGCCTTGCACCCCCGCCCCCACCCGCCGCTGGACACGCAAGAAACCCTGGCCGAGGTGTTTGGCGCGGCGCAGGATTCGTTGATGATCCTGGTCGAAGGTGATTCGCCCGAGACGATGCTCAGCACCGCACGCCAGGCGCAGCACCTGCTCACCGCGGGCGAGCCGATCCCCTCCGGCGTCGCGGGGGTGGTCGGCCCCGGCACGCTGCTGCCCGCACCTCTGGATGCCGATTTGGCGTGGAACGATAACGAAGTGCAACGCGTGATCGACGACCTGCGTGCCTCGGCCGACGCGGCGGGCTTCAACGCCGGGGCCTTTGGCGAAACCGAAGACTTCCTGCGTACGCTGCTGACCAGCGGTCCGCCAACGTTTGAAGACCTGTCGGCCTACCCCGAACTCGCGGGCATGGTGCTGCCGCGTGGTCAACACCCGCCCACCGAGGGCTTAGTCCTGGTCACGCTGAGTCGGCCGTGGATGACGGTGGACGATCGCGACGCCACGATCGAAGCAGCGCGAGAAAAACTCGGCATGATCGAAATGATCTCGTCGCACCACCCGCCTCGCGGCTCGGCCACGCTCACCGGCATCACCGTCGTCGGCTACGACACCCAGCAAGCCATCGGCGACCACCTCACCAAGCTGCTGCTCATCGCCGCGGGCCTCGTGCTGGCCTGGCTGCTGATCTTCTTCCGTCGGCCGGGCGATCTGGTGCTGGCGCTCGTGCCTTCGTTTGCCGGGGTCTTAGCGCTGGTGACCTGTGCCGAGGTGTTCGGCTTGACGCTCAACGCGATCAACCTCATCGCGATGCCACTGGTCGTGGGCATCGGCGTGGACGACGGCATCTTCCTGGTCGCCATCGCCCGGCGTTGTCGAAAGCTTGGCGAGAACCGGCGTGTGCTGATCGATCACCTCGCCGCCAGCGCCCACGCGATCACCATGACCAGCGTCACCACCGGCCTCGCCTTCGGCTCACTCGCCTTCACCAGCGTCCCCGCCATCCGGTCGCTGGGCTGGTTCACCGCGATGGGCGTCGGCGCCGCGTGGGCCGCGTCGGTCCTTACCCTGCTGCCGGTGCTGATCCTGCTGTACCCGCGCAAGTCCTCCCTGGATACGCTGGAGACGACTCTGGCATGACACGTCTGACCCTACTGCTACCGGTCTTGGTTGGTCTGGCCTTGTGCATGGGTTGTGTACCCGGCGATCGGCTGCACTTCCCCGATGCGCCCACGCACACCCAAGGCTTCGAGACCTGGTACGACACCAACCGCGACGACACGCCCGACTTCGCGCTAGCCCACAACGACGAAGGCCGACTCGAATCGCTGGCGTACGACGACGACCGGGACGGTCAACCCGACCGGCTCTACCGCCTGGCCGACTACGACCCCGACGAGGTGCCGCACCTGATCGTGCTGATCGATTCGATCCCGTACGACGCGCTGATGCGCAGCCTCGCCCAACGGCCGCCGAGCGTGTGGGGCGCGTTCCACCGGCCGGTGAAAGTCATCGCGCCTTACCCCAGCATGTCGGCCGTGTGTTTCAGCGACATCCTCCACGCCCCGCCGATGCCCGGGGCGATCAACAAGCACTACGACCCCCGCCCGCAGCACAACGGCGTGAACAACCTCATCAACAAACGCCTGGGCGGCTACCGCAACCCCTGGCAGCAACGCCTGCACTACAACATCGACTACTCGGACAACTCTTCGGCCTGGCTCAAGCCCCGGCCGTGGCTCGGCGTCGAGTTCGAACGCGCCCGCCAGGCCTTCGACGCCAGCCCCGACCGCACCACCATCGTCTACATCGCCACCGCCTCGGCGATGATCATGAAGTACGGCCAGCCGGGCCTCGACGAAACGCTCAATGAACTCGAACGCTTCTTGCTTCAGGTCATGTACGAACGCAAGGGCGCGGTGCAGATCACCGTCATGTCCGACCACGGGCACAACCTGGCCGAGACCGCCTGGATCGATGTCGAAGAAAAGCTGGAGCAGGCCGGGTTCCGCATCACCGACAAACTCAAACAGGCCGACGACGTGTTCGTCGAGATGGACGGACTCATGACCTGGTTCGGCGTGCACACCTCGCAACCCGAAGCGGTGAGCGAGGCGCTACTCGCCGAGGTGCCCGAGATCGAGACGATCGCGACCATGGACGGCCCCGATGTCGTGGTGCGGAATGTCGGCGGTACCGCGCGGATCACGATGGCCGACCAACGCCTGACCTACGCCCTGCAAGACGGCGACCCGCTGGACTACGGCAGCGAACTCTCGAACGTGCCGCTCAGCCGAGACGAATGGTTCGAACGCACCGCGGACCACCTCTTCCCGGATGCTCCCGCGCGGCTGTGGGACGCATTCCACGGGCAGACCCGCAACAACCCGCAGGTCATGGTCACACTCCGCGACGGGTACTGCGCGGGTATCGAGTGGTTCACCTGGGTCATCGACCCGCTGTCGACGCACGGCGGGCTGAACCAGGTCAACTCCGCGGCGTTTCTGATGACGACCAAGCGTCCGGTCGAAGGCCCGCTGCGTGCGGCGGAGACGATGGACGCGGTCGAGCCGGGCTGGGTCCCGCCGATTGTTTCGCCCGCTAGTGAGTAACTACAAACCCATCTGATCAAGTAACCGCGACGCTACGCGTCGCTGGTCCAGGGCGGCGTAGCCGCCCGGCTATGGGTGATGCGTTACGCGCGTAGCGACGGAACCTCTAAACTCTCCGGATGGACGTCCCCTCCACCTGGTTCACCATCATCGCCCCGGCGGCGCTCTTCGGCGGCAGTTTGCTGGGCTGGGGGATGGTGCACCCGCGCAGCCGGATCATGGGGGCGCTCGTGCACCGCGGTTGGCCGGTGGGCGAGAACCAGAAGCCACGCGTGGCGCTGACTTTTGATGATGGACCGACGCCCGACAGCACGCCAGCTGTACTGGATGCGCTTAAGTCCGTCGACGCCCCCGCCGCGTTCTTCGTGATCGGGCGCAACGTCCAACGGCACCCGCACCTGTTGCGACGCATCCACGACGAGGGCCACCTCATCGCGAACCACACCTTCGACCACGACCGTCAGGGCCTGTGGGGCCTCAACGCGTTCTGGCGTCGCCAGATCGACCTGACGGACGACGCGGTCTACGACCTCCTGGGCAAACGCCCGGCGATGTTCCGCCCGCCGATGGGACTCAAGCACTGGCACATGATGCAGGAGGCCAAGTTCGGCGGACACACCGTCGTCACATGGTCCCGCAAAGCACTCGACGGCAAAAAGAATCCGCCCAAGAAAACCAAGATCCTCAAACGCCTGACCAAGGCCCGCGACGGCGATGTGCTGCTGCTCCACGACGGCCACGAGCCGGAGTACCCCGCGTCACGCAGCGTGACCGCCGAGGCGGTGGTGCCGTTGGTCAATCAATTGCGTGACAAGGGATTCGAGATCGTCCGGCTCGACGAACTGCTCGACCTTCCGGCATATCAGTAGGGTGGGCACCGCCCACCCCGTACGCCATCAAACCCGCCGGTGGGCACTGCCCACCCTACTCCTATCGGTACATCAAAACCCAACCCCTCCCCCGCCGGGGGAGGTGGCCCGCAAAGCGGGTCGGAGGGGGAACGCCCAAGTACCAAGCGAATCCGTACTCACCTTCCCCCTCAGTCGCCTTCGGCGACAGCTCCCCCAGAGGGAGAGCGGTTGGAAGCCACCACCACACCCTCACTCTCCACCGGCACCCACTTGAGCAGCATGATGCCCAGGGCAAAGGTCGCCAAGCCAATCACAGTCCCGAGTGTCACGCCGCCGATCCACCACGACAGGAAATACTCGTGCATCAGCCCGCGGATCTCGCTGAAGCTCAGCGAGCCCAACTCGCTGAAATCCGACCAGCGTGGCGGCTCGCCCGTGAGCACAAAGTGCCCCAGATAGATCGCCGCGAAGATGAGCGCCAACCCCACCGGCGGAAACGCCAGCTGCGAACCCGCCACCGTCGACACCGGGTGCAGGTGCAGCCGCTTGGCGAGGTACACCGCCACCAGCGTCTGCACGGGATACACCGGCAGGTTGGCGACAAATGCGCCCACCCCCAAGCCCGCCGCGACACTCATCTGACTCACCCGGTCTCGGCGTGCGCTGCGCACCAACTCCCGCGGATCGAACCACAGCAAGACGCGCTTCCACCACGCTTGCTTGGGCAGAGCGTCCGCTTCGTCTTTGACTTCTTCCGGGGGCGGCCACTTCTTGAACGGCAGCGGCAACACCGCCCGCACGAACAGCCGAAGGTGCAACGCCGCGCTGCGCAACGAATCCATCCACGGCCGAAAGTGGCTGATCCGCTCCTCCCCCGGCGGATAGATCACGCGGATCGGCAGCTGCACCAGCGGACAACCCGCCCAGCCCGAGCGCGTCAGAATCTCGGCTTCGTACCCGTACCGCCCCGCCCGACACTGAATCGTTTCGACCAGCCCCAAGGGGTACACGCGGTAGCCCGACTGGCTGTCTTCGATCCGTCGGCCCGAGCCGATGAAAATGCACAGGTTCGAGAACACCCGCCCGACCCGGTTCGCAGACGGGTAGTCGGGGTCGTTGGCGTCACGCGTGCCCAGCACCAACGCGGTCGGCTGCGCTTCAGTTGCATTGAGTAACGCCGCGGCGTCGGCGGGGTCGTGTTGGCCATCGGTATCCATCGAGAGCGCGTGGGTGTACCCGAGCTTGCGGGCTTCGTTAAACCCGGTCCTCAGCGCCGCCCCCTTGCCGCGGTTGCGCTCGTGGTGCACCACCGTGACCGAACTCACATCAGCCAATTCGGCGATAAACCCCTCGAGCAACTCCGCGGTGTCGTCGGTACAGCCATCGTTCACGACGAGCGCCGTATGACCCAACGCCACCACCTGCTCGAGCACGCCGATGAGCTTGGGGGCGTTGTTGTACGTGGGCAGGAGGACAACGGGATGGAACGCTGGAGGTTCGGACAAAGGTGCATCCCTGTTGCCGGCCTGGGGCTGCCGACGCCGTCGGCAATGAAAAAGCCGCGTGAAGCGGCGGAATCGGGGTGACAGGATTGCGTTCTCACGGAATCCGTCACGCGAAGCGATGCTTAGGGCCGCGATGCGGCATCCCGCTTTCACTTCGTTCAATCGGGGTGACAGGATTTGAACCTGCGGCCTCTACGTCCCGAACGTAGCGCTCTACCAAGCTGAGCTACACCCCGTGAGACCCTTGCGGGCCCGCAAATCAGGCTTAAATCGCCTGCGGCGGGCAAGGGGTTGCACGGAAACCGGAGGACTAGGATACGCCGATTTACGTGGCACGCAAACCGGTGGATCGGGGGATGAGGTGTGAGGGACGAGGGATGAGCCGGTCGGGCTGGTGTGCCTGTTGCGGTGGTGGGCGGTGCCCACCCTACGAATCACATACCCGCGTTCCATGAACGGCGTCATAAAAAAGCGAACCCACGCGTGGCGCTACGTGGGTTCGGGGGATCAACGAATCGCGCTGATCGAAATCGGGTTGTTGTTTCACACGGCCGGTAGAACAAGTGGCCGGGTCAGTGAGTTGAAGCTCAGTTAAGACACTTCGTTTAACTCATACTTTAGTTTAATCATCCAACGCGCTTCCGGTCAAGACTTCATACGCTTGACGGTATTTATTTGCGGTGTTGGCCACGACGTCATCGGGCAGCGCGG
Source organism: Algisphaera agarilytica (assembly GCF_014207595.1). NCBI lineage: Bacteria > Pseudomonadati > Planctomycetota > Phycisphaerae > Phycisphaerales > Phycisphaeraceae > Algisphaera > Algisphaera agarilytica. The sequence goes on along the minus strand of NZ_JACHGY010000001.1, from coordinate 2,322,208 downwards.
GGCCAGGCGGTTCTTTGCCCCACTGTCCCGCATCCACGAGCGCTTGGAGGTGGTTGCGCACGTACTGCTTGTCGAAGCTGGATTGATCACGGCCGACTTCGTAGTCATCCGCGGGCCAGAATCGTGAGCTGTCGGGGGTCATGGCTTCGTCGATGAGGATAGGTTGCTTCGATTCGCTATCGACGGGGATTCCGAACTCGAACTTGGTGTCGGCGAGGATAATGCCGTGCTTCGCGGCGTGGTCGTGGCCGAGTTGGTAGAGGGTCAGCGTCAGGTCACGCAGCGTGGTCATGAGTTCTTCGCCGACGAGTTCGCAGGCGCGTTCGAAGCTGATGTTCTCATCATGCCCTTCTTCGGCTTTGGTCGCGGGGGTGAAGATCGGCGAGGGCAGCTTCTCGCATTGCTGCAGCCCTTCGGGCAGCGCGACGCCGCAGACGCTTTGGGTCTTCTGGTACTCCTTCCAGCCGCTGCCCGCGAGGTAGCCCCGGGCGACGCATTCGATGGGCACGACTTCGCAGCGCCGGCCGAGCATGACCCGGCCCCGGAGCGCGGCGCGTTGCGCCTCGTCGAGGCCCGCGATGTCGTTGGCGTCGGTGGAGATGAGGTGGTGCGACAAGCGGTCGCCGAGTTCCTGGCCGATCTTGGCGAACCAAAACTTGGAGAGCTGGGTGAGGACGCGTCCCTTGTCGGGGATGCCGGTGGGCATGACCACGTCGAAGGCCGAGAGGCGGTCCGAGGCGATGAGCAGGGTGACGGGTTGGCCGTCGGTGGTGGTGGCGTCGTAGACATCGCGGACCTTGCCTTGGCGGTGGTTGTCCAGGGGCAGGTCGGATTGCATGAGGGTTTGGGTCACGGTCGGCTCGGTGGGTTAGAGGTCTAACGGGTCGCGTGGTCCCGCCAAAACGACAACGATACCGCATCCCGCGCGCAAAAAACTGGAAATGTGGAATCGGGCGTCTAAAATAATCGTTGAAACACTTAATTGAACCTGCCACCGCCCCTAGACTCCCACAATGACCCCACCCAGCCTCCAACACGAACTCAAGAAGCAGCAGCCCTTCGACTGCCCCGCGGAAGAGGCGTACCTCAATCTCGCGCGCACGGCCGGGGCGTTGTGCGGTGAGTTCAATCAGCTGTTCAAGGCAAACTGCTTGTCCGAGTCGACGTACAACGTGCTTCGGATCCTGCGTGGGGCCCAGAAGGTCGAGGGCCTGCCCGGGCTGCCTAGCCTGGAGGTGGCTGAGCGTCTGGTGACCCGGGTGCCGGACATCACCCGGCTGGTCGACCGGCTGATTCAGGCGGGCCTGGCCCGACGGACCCGGGACGACGCGGACCGCCGGGTGGTCATCGTCAGCATCACCTCCGAGGGGCTGGCGCTGCTGCGCAAGCTCGACAAGCCCATCCGCCAGCTGCACGAGAAGCAGCTCGGGCACCTGTCCTGCAAAGAACTGACGGAGCTCAACCGCCTGCTGGAAAAAGCCCGGCAGCCGATGGCGGACGCCGACGATTGTTAAAGCCTGTTCCGGGGAATTTGATCGCACACGGTTCTGTTGTATCGCCCTCGGTTCTGACGGGGAGGGCGAGGCTCCTGCCGAGCCGAGTCGTTTCGTTGACACGTAGCCCGGGGGTGGCCGGGGCAGAGTCCGCGATGCCCCGGAACGTGTCACCAGGGCAGAGTTGAATGCATTCGCTTCCGGGCTTCGCCAAGCCTCAGCCCCGGCCACCCGACGTTTCGGCGACACGCGGCTCGGCAGGAGCCTCGCCCTCCCGTATAACCGCTGGCTGAAAATGGGGGGTCTGATCAAGAAACGGGGGGTCAAAAATTTTTTCGCTGGCGCTTGATATTTGTTTCAACAAGCATATAGTTGTTTAAACAATTACATTACCCTCCCCCCCACCGAACACCACGGAGACCCGCCATGAGCACCACGACCCCCAACACCACCGATCGCCTGACCCTGCCCACCCGCATCGCCGAGCCCGCCCGCGACACGGGGCTGCTCCTGATCCGCGTGACGCTCGGCGGCCTGTTCGTTTTCCACGGCAGCGCCAAGTTCACCGCCGGCATCGACGGCTTCGCGGGCTACCTCGACAGCCTCGGCGTACCCTTCCCGCTGCTCAACGCCTACCTCGCGGCGGGCACCGAAGTCGTCGCGGGCGTGGCGGTGGCGCTGGGCCTATTCACCCGGCTGGCGTCGATCCCGCTGGCGTTCACGATGGCGGTGGCGTTCTTCACCGCCAAGGGGGCGCAGCTGAGCGCTCAGGGAGGCGGGGGCGAGTACCCGCTGGCGCTGGGCCTCGTGGCCGTGGCGCTGGTGCTCACCGGCCCGGGTCGATTCAACCTGACCACGCCGCTGCTACGCCTCATCGGTTCGAAGCGCATTGCGCTGCAAGCCAAGCATGCTTCGGCGATCGCGGTGAGCGCGTAAACCATCCAAGTCCGTAAAACCCAGCGACGCGTGGCGTCGCAGCTAATGACCGAATCAATCCTGAATCCAGCCCACCCGCAGAAACAAAGGAAAACGCTATGTCCACCCCCAACGTCCGCCTCCACGAACTGCTCGACTTCATCCGCAACGGCCGCATCATGGACGCGATGCGCGAGTTCTACGCCGACGACGTGGTCATGTCCGAGCCCGCCTACGGCGACACCGTCGGCCTCGCGGCCAACCTCGAACGTGAAGAAAAGTTCGTCGCCTCCGTCGCTGAGTTCAAGAACTTCGAAACCCCCGCCGTCGCGGTCAGCGGCACCGCCGGGCTGTACGAAAACGTCATGGACTGGACCGACGTCAACGGCAACGACATCCACGTCGAACAAACCGTCGTCCAGCAATGGAAAGACGGCAAGATCGTCAGCGAGCGTTTCTACTACGACACCGGCAACGCGTAAGGCGTTTCTCCATCATAGGGTGGGCACCGCCCACCACGTATCGGTCGTCACCCAACATGCGGTGGGCATTGCCCACCCTACAACCCCACTCTCAAACGAGCCCGTCTGCTCCCCGCGGACGGGCTCTTTCTCTTTTCGCGTTACCCTACCCTCGTGCCGACGCATCACGTCTATCACTGCCCCGCCCCGCCGGATGTCGAGCTCGGGTTGCCGCGTGCGAAGCCGTTGCGTTACGACGTGGCCTGGCCGGAGGCGCGTGACAACAACCAACTCCCCGGGCTGCTGCTGCTCATCCCCGGGTTTGGGCAGGACAACGACGACGGTTACCTGCGCGCGTTCCGCGAATGGGTTGCTGAGCAGTTCGGCATGGGTTGTGTGACCGTGAGCTACCACGGCATCCACAACCGCCCGCAGCAAGGGGCCGAGCGCCTGTTCGCCCAGGACGACCTCATCCGCCTGGCCCACTTCTGCCAAGACCACGGCATCGCCTGGCCCCAGCCCCCCGAGGTGCCCGACCTCATGCAGTTCATGGGCCGACTCGACCACATGCACAACCAGCGCAACGCCCAGGCGCAAGCCCAGGGCCAACCTCTGCAAACGATCATCCTCACCTGCGGCCTCCGCAGCCCCGACGGCCCGATCAACCTCGGCCTGCCCCAGGCCCTCGACCACCTCGCCGCCCTGCACGACCTGCATCAACACCACCCCTTCGATCCCGCCAACGTCATCGCCCTGGGCAGTTCCCACGGCGGCTACCTCGCGGGACTCATCAACAAGCTCGCCCCCAATACCCTGCGTGCGGTCTTCGACAACTCGGCCTACGCCGCCCTGCCGCTGCGTTACGTCGACAGCCGCACCGCCAACGCCGGGCCCGACTTCTTCGAAAATCACTCGCCCACGTTCCGCTTCGCCTACTTCGTGGCTTCCGGGTGGAGCCTCGACCCGCAGGCCGACAACGCCTACCACGACGACGCCCGCCGGCTCCGCGACCTCGCCCACCCCGCGCATCTCGACACGAGCTATGCCGACGTCTCCCGCCCCGCAGCCTTGCGTTGTGTCCACGCCCCGAACGACATCATCGCCCCGACCGACGAGAAACAGGCCTACGTCGAAGCGTTGCAGAAGCGGGGCCTCGACGCCACGATGAAAATCTTTACCCAAGCCGACATCGACGGCCGCTACGTCAAATCCCTCGACCACGGCCTGGGCCTGAGCCTCCGCACGTTCTTCCAAACGCAGCTCGAAACCCTGCTGCCCCTCAACCCCGACCACCGCAACGACGCGGCGCGAAGCACCGCCCTCTGCTTCGAGGGCGACCGATCGAGCCTGACCATTCAGCACACGCCCAACGGCGTGCAGGCCGCCCTCGCCTAGCCCCGAACAGCAACCCGTGTACTTGGCCGATCAGTCGTACGTCAGCTCGGCGGCGCGGACCGCCTCGGCGAGCAGTTCATCCAGATCCGGCGACTCTTCCCACAGCCAACGCGGCTGGATCGCGATCGTATAACCCTGCACCATCGCTTCTACCACGCGTTGGCTGTGCGGCTTGGGGTTATCGATCGGGTCGGGCGTCATCTGGGAATGGAGCAGCCGAACGACCTCGCCGCTGAGTTCGTTCCGCCGAAACACGTTGGGGTGGCGGTGGTTGCGCAGGTACCAGCGTTCTTCCACCACGATGTGCGTGTCTTTCCAGTGGGGAGCGTCGCGGTTGGGCCAGGTCTCGATGTACACCCGCACGCCCCGCTGCTTGATCATCTCCGCAAACTGGTGGCTGTAGCTGCCCTCGGGCGCCACGGAAAACGAATCGAAAGCGATACTCATCCCTGCGTCGAGTGCCGGGCGTATGCTTTCCTCGGCCCGGGCCATCCAGCCGTCCCAGTCGCCCGCGGCTTCCAGGGTTTCGAACTCATCCAGCCGGGCCGTGCCGAAATACGCGATCACTTCAACCGGCTCGCCCCCGGTCAGGTCGCCCCGCGTGACCGGCAGCCAGGTCTCGACGAAGTCATCCACCAACCAGTCCAGCCCCGCCTCGCGGGCACGGATCACCTGATCGAGTTCCATCGGCCACTGGCCATCTTCGCCAAACGGGTTGTGCAGGTGCACCCGACGGAACCCGTAGTCCAACGCCGGCTCAACGTAACGCGTCCGGAAGCCCGGCCAACCACTCGCCGCAAGATTCCACCCCACCGTCCGACGATCCAGACGCGTCGAGCTGTTGCCAATCAGAAAATACGCCGTGAGCTGTTGGCGGTACTTTTCGATCAACGCGGGGTCCGGCTCCGCAGACGTTTCCGGTTCGGGCTCCGACGCTTCTTCGACAACCGGCGCTTCCGCAACGGGCTCTGCATCCACCGGCGAAGGCGCGACCACTTCAGCATCTCGTTCAGGACTTTCCGGAACCAGCACATCTTCAGCGGTGCGCGACGAGCTGCCCGCAGTCCGCCGACGCCGTGTGCTCGGCTGAAGCTCTTCGGTAGCCGGCACCACCGCGCCCGTATCACCCGCAGGCTCAACACCCACATACGTCACAGCCGAGCCACCGCCCATATCCCCGGGATGTGGCGGCAGGTCTACCACCCGCGGCTCATCACCCGACGCGGCGGGCAACACGCTTCCGCCCTCCACCATGTACACCATCCCCCCGGCCCGCTCCGCCACCCTCGGCTCGGAACTTCTCACCCCTTCCACCGCCGCGGGCCAATCCATTGACACTGCACCACCATCCGCCAAGGCCACCACCGGCGCAGCGTCATACTCCCCCGAAGCAGACGCCAACACCGACGCCGGCTCGAACTGCGACAGCGTCAACCCCGCCGCCGCGCCACAAACCGTGACCCCGGCAAACAAACACCGGAGCACCCACGCCGTCGTCGGCTTGGCCGCAGTCGTTTCAATCGATTGGTTTCCTGGACGGTTCATCGTGTTGTCTCCGCTTCCGCCACACATTGCGTATGGCTTGGGGACCCGACCTTCACATCCCGCAAGCTACGCATCCAGCCCCGCGCGACGCCAACCCCACCACCGCGCGATCTGTGAATCTCGTGCGACTCTGCCAAACGTTACGCCTGTAACGGTCGTGCGGATCAGCAAAACCACAGCCACCGCGCTCCGTTTCCAGGACGCTGATCGCCTACCCCCGAAACGATTGAATCTCACCGATCAGAACTGCCGCAGGAACCGCACATCGCCTTCATACAGCCAGCGGATATCCGCGATGTTGTGCTTGCGCATGGCCAGCCGTTCGATACCCAGGCCGAACGCAAAGCCGGTCCATTCTTCCGGGTCGTAGCCCACATGCTCGAACACCGCCGGGTCGACCATGCCGCACCCGCCGACCTCCATCCACTCCAGGCCCTTGCCCAGGTCGATCTTGACGTACAGCTCGGCACTCGGCTCAGTGAACGGGAAGTAGCTCGGCACCAGCTTCACCTCCGCGTCCTCGCCCCAGTACGCCTTGGCGAACTGGATCAGCGTGGTCTTGAGGTCCACCATGCTCACGTTCTTGTCGACGTAGAGCCCTTCGATCTGGTGGAACATCGAAGAGTGCGTCGCGTCGTGTTCGTCCGGCCGATACACCCGCCCGGTCGAAATGATCCGCACCGGCGGCTTCACGTTCTCCATCACCCGGATCTGCACCGTCGACGTCTGCGACCGCATCAACGCCGGCGACTCCGAAAGCCCATCGCTGCGAAGCTGCGATGCGGCTCCCTTCTTCAAATAAAAGTTATCCAACGGGTCCCGCGCCGGATGCGTCTCGGGAATATTCAGCGCCACAAAGTTGTGATAGTCATCCTCAACCTCCGGCCCCGTCTCCACATCAAACCCCATCCGCCCAAACACCTCGACCAATTCTTCGATCGTCTGCGCAATCACATGCCGACGCCCCAAGACCGCCCCCGCCGCGGGCTGCGTCACATCCACCAAAGCCCGCCGCTGCGAAGCTGCGGCGCGGTTACCCCCACCCGAGCCGCCCCCCAACGCCTCCGACTTCGCCTTAAACGCCTCTTCCACCGCCGCCCGCGCCGCGTTCGCCTTCTGCCCAAACTCCCGCTTGTCCGGCCCGGGCACATCCTTAATCAGCCCCATCAGCCCCTTGACCGCCCCCTTCGAGCCCAGGTACTTGATCCGGAACGCCTCCAGCGCCTCCGCGTCCCCCACCGCCTCGAGGTCCGCCGTCGCCGCCGCCGTCAATTCATCAATCTTCGTCAACATCCCCCCAAGATACCCTCCCGCCCTAAAGCCCGCCGATGCGCAGCTTCGGCGGGTTCCAACTAACCCGTGCACCCCCTCCCGGCGTGCGGGCTTCAGCCCGCATGCACCCCCCCCACAATCGCACCCCCACCCCAACGCCAAGACAAAGCCGAACCGCCATGTCCCAATAACCCCACTCCCACCCCCCAATCGCACCCAAGTCCCATAACCCCCACCCCCCCTGTATAACCGCTCATTTCCCAAACAAACGCCCTAACCCCCGCTTTTAAAAAACCTTGAACCAATCCTTGACGTCTGGAACCCGTTCGGTTAACGTCTACCGAACAGATTTTCGCTTTTTCCCTCAAGGAGCCAACCCCCGACCGTCGAAGACTAAAGCGGCCAAGAACACCCCGACCCCAACATCTTGGGGCAACACAATGTTCATCCCACAATCAAGGGGCAGGCCACACAAAGCGACGCGATTCATCGCGTCCCCCCCAAAACCCAAACCTCGACCGTCACCCTAACCCCGGCTCCCAGAAAGCGACTTCCACCATGCCCACCCCCCTCGTCATGCTCGGCTCCGGCGACTACGCCACCCGCCTCAACGTCAAAGGCACCCGTCTGATCAAGACCAAGGGACCTCAGGGCAACACCTCCACCAACCCCGACCCCGACCAGGCCCCCAACCACTTCGGCTACCACCGCCAAACCTTCAACCGCGGCAAATTCTCCCCCACGAAGCGACGCGATTCATCGCGTCCCCACCGCGAGTCCGACACCTTCAACCTCACCGCCCCCCTCCACGCCGCCGCCGCCTGGCTCCAACTCCAATCCCTCACCCTAAGCGACCTCGCCCAGACCCACCACCAACTCGCCGCCGCCCTCCCCACCCCCACCCCCAACCCAAGCCAAGGGCTGCGGAGCAACGCGACAAAGCCCCGGATCCCCCAACCCAAAACCCTCACCCCCGACCAACCCCAACAACCCGCCTTCGTCCGAGCCCTCCGCGCCGCCAAAGCCAAGCTCCGCGCCCAACAACCCGCCCCGCGCATCGCCATCACCCCCGTCCCCGTCGACTTCGTCGACGCCCCCGCCCTCGCCCCCACCCCAAGCCGAGGGCTGAGGAGCAACGCGACAAAGCCCCGGATCCCCAACACCTCATCCCCCAACCCCCAACCCCTCACCCCCCAGACCTCACCCACCCGGAGAGACCCCAATGAACCTCACGCCCAAACAGCTCAAAATCCTCAACCGCATCCGCGAAACCCGCTTGACCCGCGGCTATTCGCCGACGATGCAGGAACTCGCCGACGAGCTGGGCGTCTCCAAGGTCACCGTCTTCGAACACGTCGAAGCGCTGATCAAAAAAGGAGCCCTCAAACGGCAGGCCAACAAAGCCCGCTCTTTGGAAGTGTCGCCTGACCTGGACCTCCCCGACGAAACCTCCAACACCAAGCTCCCCCTGGTCGGCTCCATCGCCGCCGGCTCCCCCATCGACGCCATCGAAGACCGCGAGCACCTCGACCTCGCCGAGATCTTCGCCCCGCCCCGCGGCACCGTCGGCGGCAACACCTTCGTCCTCAAAGTCCGCGGTGACTCCATGATCGACGAACACATCCGCGACGGCGACTTCGTCATCTGCGAAAAACGAAACGCCGCCCGCAACGGCGAAACCGTCGTCGCCCTCCTCGACACCGGCGAAGCCACCCTCAAAAAACTCTACCGCGAAAAAGACGGCCGCATCCGCCTCCAACCCGCCAACGACAAATACGAACCCCGCTACTGCCAACCCGAAGAAGTCCAAATTCAAGGAACCTGCATCGGGGTCGTGCGGACCTATTGAGATTCATCAGATCGATTTACGCTAAGCGTTGAGACTTTTCAATGGGCATGCGAGCTATCTGGGGCGTGTATCGAGGGTGTAGCGTTGAACAATTCAATGCTGCCCTGGATTCTGTTTGCTTGGACTTCAATGCAACTTTTATACGTCGCTCTCCTACCGATCTGAAGGATGCCCCTGACCCCTGGATAGAAATCACGCATCAAGGCGTAGTCCATACGGTCCAAATGCCTTACCAGAGCTTGGACTTTCAATTCCGAGAACGGCTTGGTGAAGTCTTGAAACTCCCTTGGCTCGAGTTACGCATCCAGGAAGGTCATCACTGGGATTACTCCCTTTACCTCGGCAATCAGCATCGACACTGTTTCAGCTGTGCACCCTGGTACTGGGGATTCTCTGCTCAAGAACAAAAGTCACGCCGTGGAAATCCCAAGGAACTGGCATCGCTCTGGGATATGGATGTAACGGAAATCAACCGCTACCTCCATTGCTGGCCTGAAACGATTGATGAAGATGATCCATCCACCGAAGTTAGTCCAGGGGTGACCGTTCAAAAACTAGACTTGGAGCAAGCCCTTTCGCCTCGCACCAAGCCGACCGACACACGGGCCTATCCAGGGGACAAGTTTACGATCGGCGATTACGACCAAATTTTCGACTTCATGTCCGCCCTGGGTGTACACCCCGATGTCGGCTCGTTCCAGACCCGCAACCTCCACTTATTTGAGCTTCCGGATCAACTAAGTTCCACCGCCAACAAGCAGACACTTGCCCAACGTTTCTTGAATCTATTCAGACGCCGCTAGCGGCTCAAAGCCTTTTTGGAGTTATAGCAATCAACTCCCATTCCACATGAACATCCTTGACCGCCTACTTCGACACGATGCCGACACGACGCGGAAGTTGCTGCAACTCGCGGCGGGATTGAGCGATGAAGACTTGGATAGAACCTTTGACCTCGGGCTCGACACGCTGCGAAAGACCTTCTGGCACATGATCGATTGCCACGAATCCTGGCTGGATCAGATGAAGGGTCGGCCCGCTCGGGATGAGAACTGGCGTGCAGATATTTCGGTGGCGGAACTCATCAAGCGGCATGATGCGGTATGCGAAGAGCTTTATGCGTTTGCCAAGGACATCGAGGACAACAACCGGCTGAACGAAACGTTTATCGACCACTGGATGGATCCGCCCCGACGCAAGACCTTCGGCGGCTGCATCGTGCATCTGGCGACCCACGCGATGCACCACCGGGCCCAACTGCTGTTCATGCTCCGAAGGCTTGGCGTCGAGGGCGTGCCCGAGGGTGATGCCCTGACCTGGGAAAACCAAGCCCGCGGCGGCTGGGAGCCCGCATAAAGTGCGGCATCCCAAGCCTTGCCAGCCGCACCACTCCCGTTTACCGATCCAACTCCACCGCATCCTTACCGGGGAACCACAGCATGATCATGATCGCGACGACGTAGAACGTCATGCCCACCAGCGCCAGGCCCGTCGCTCGGCGGAGCGCCTGTCGGCGGCGGTCGCGCTCAGCGAGCACCGACCGGACGCCCGGCAAGCCTTCGTCGAGTACTTCGCCGGTGACCCATTGGATCCGCGTCACCTTTGCGAAGACGAACCACGCCGCGGCCATCACCGTCGCCACGCCCAGGATGATCAGCCCCTGGGCCAAGCGGTTCGTCCCCGCGATGATCCGGCCCGAGAACCCCGTGGTCGTGATCACCACCGCACAAAACGTCAGCAACACCCCCGCCCGGCTATGCAACACGTCGAACTGACCACACAAAATGTCGTGCACCGTCTTGGCCTGCGGATCCGCCGCCAGCCGCAGGATGCGCTCCGCCTCGCCCCCCGCCGCGGGACGCCCGGGCTCGGGGCTGTGGGTTTCGGTGCCGGGGTTTGCGTCTTGCATCGCCCCGATTCTAAACCGGCCCCCGCTTCCCGTCCCGACACCCCACGCGTCCGGGCCAAGGTGGTCTGCTTGCGGTCCGGAACTGGTCTGGAGCCAGGCCAGGCCACCAAAACCAGACCAGTTGCCCCCGCCTCACGTCTCACCACTCACGCCTCATGCCTCGCTCCTCAACCCTCACGCCTCACCCCAGCGTTGGATTACACTACCCCGATGGCTGAACCGCTAGGAATCATCGCGGGCAACGGGCAGTTGCCTCGGCTCACCGCCCAGGGCATGCGGGCGGCGGGGCATCGGGTCGTCATCGCGGGGATGGCGGGGCAGTACGAAGACGCCCTGCCGGGCGTCAGCGACGACTTCGTCAAGGTCGGCGTGCTGCGCGTCGGCGAGTGGGCGCGGAAACTCAAGCGGATGGGCGTGTCCCGGGCGGTGATGGTCGGCGGGGTGGACAAGGCGTCGCTGATGTTCATGCCGTTCTGGAAACGGGTGCTGGTGATGCGGCCCGACTGGACGGTGGCGAAGCTGTGGTACCGTATCTTGCGACACGACAAACGCAGCCAAACGCTGCTCACGGCCGTGGCCGAGGAGCTGCGCAAGGCAGGCATCGAACTCATGGACAGCACCCACTACATCCCCGAGCACCTCGCCGACGCCGGCGTGATGACCACCCACCCGCCCACCAAGACCCAGCAGGAAGACATCGCCTTCGGCTGGCCGATCCTGATGAACATGAACGATCTGGAGATCGGCCAAGCCATCGCCGTCCGCACCCATGACGTCGTCGCCGTCGAAGCCATCGAGGGCACCGACGCCATGATCAAGCGGGCCGGCGACCTCGTCGGCAGCCGCTCCAAAAAAGAAGACGGCGGCTGGACCCTGCTCAAGGGCGCTGGCCCCCAAAAAGACCTCCGCTTCGACGTCCCCACCATCGGCCTGCAAACCATCGAAAACCTCAAAGCCGCCGGCGCGGGCTGCTTAGCCGTCGATGCCGGGCGGGTGATTTTTGTGGACAAGGAAGATGTGCTGAAAGCCGCCGACGATGCGGGCATCGCGATCGTTGGAGTTCAAGAATAGAAGTCGGCTTAATCGAAAACGAACTTGCCGAGCTAGATTTCGAGCAACTCAACAAATTCTTCAAATGACTGGCTGATCTCGCGATAAATACAATTCTTGCCCGAATGCCAATCCATTCCGATCACACGAGGCGTGTCTATACCCGTGCGATAATCCAAAGCAATTCCAACATCATCGCCGGGACGCTCATTCACCACAATAAATATGAGTTTCTCCACATCCGCCCACGGAAGCTCACGTTCGCCTACCAATGCCCCTCGATATTCAGAGAAATAAGCATGCTCTGATTCATCCGGCCCCATCAAAGGGCCTGAATTAAAATCCATAGATTCCCGAGTAGTCAGAAATATGATTGGATCATGGATAAAAGGAATCTTGCGGAGCATCACCTCATCACCAGGATTACTCCACCGGCCGGCTTGAATCAGTGACATAAGCAATGGAGGCAAGGGAAGTTTTTCTCTTAACCGGTCAACATCTTTCTTAGACACGATTCATGTACCTCCAGAAGGCTTTGCCAGCATCGACTAAATCGATGATCACCCGAAATTAGTCCATAAATATAGCTGGTGATACTTCACTTCAACACCGCGGCGGTGAATTGGGTACCGGTGGTGTCGCGGTCCCAGCGCCAGGCGGGGCCGTAGCGGGTTTGGTAGTCCTCCCAGAGTTCGAACCAGTAGGCGAGGAATTGGTAGGGGGCGAACTGGCCGTAGTGTTTTTCTATTTTTGCGTGCAGGCGTTTGAGGCCGGCGGCGTTATCGCCCTTGGGGCGTTTGACGTTGTAGTGCAGGCAGAAGTGGCGGTAGGTCTCGGTGTCGATGGCGAGCTTGTCGTAGCGGCCGACGAGGTGGCAGAGGTTGGCCGCGGCGTAGGGGCCGAAGCCGTGGAGTTCGAGGAAGCCCTCGTAGATCTCGTCGGAGTTGCGCTCGGCGGCGGGGGCTTCGAACCAGTCCAGGTCGAGATCGCCGTCGGCGACCATGCGGGCGAGGCGGATGATGCGGTCGGCCCGGTAGCCGACGCGGCAAAGGTCTTTGAGGCGTTGTTCGCCGAAGTCGGCGAGTTGCTCGGGTGTGGGGAAGCCGCCGTGGCCGACGTGTTGGACCATGCGCTGGTTCATGACGATGGTGTTGCGCCAGGTGACGTTGCAGGACGTGATGGTCTTGACCATGTCTTCGAAGAGCGAGGGCGAGCGGAACATGCGGTCGAAGCGGCGCCTCTTCGCCTGGGGGTGGACCTTCCGCCAGCCGCGGTAGTCTTCGCCGAAGCGGAACATGCGGGCGACTTGTTGCTTGAGGGTGTCGTGGTCTTTGCGGGGGACGTCACGGTCGCATTGAATGGCGAGCTTGCCGTCTTTGCGTTGGCGGATGACGGTATGCACCAATCTTCCGGCGGAGGTGCGGAGCGGGCGGTGCAGGACTTTCTTGTCGATGAGCCAGTGGTTGGGGGCGAGGATGAAGTAGCCGTAGGAGCAGACGGCGCGGTGGAGGTCGAAACACTTGGATGGGGGTGTGACGGTTAGCGTGGTGGGCATCTTTATGATTTCACGTTGTGATGTGTCGTGGCTGCGAGATTTTAGACGGCGGAGCGCCTCCGCGGCGAGCGGCAGGGGCAGAGCCCCTGCCGCTCGCCGCGGAGGCGAACGAGGCATGAAAACTTATCCCGCCGAAGCTTTGCATCGGCGGGCTTTAGGGTTGATTAAAAAGTTGAACTTACGACGCGTGGAAGTTGTCGACGTTGGCGCCGCTGGGGGGCAGGCGTTTGTCGAGCGGGAACATCAGCGTGGCGAGGTTGTTGCAGATGCGGTCGCCGAGGTGGCGGTAGGTGTCGTAGTGTTGGTCGAGGCTGAGGGTGAGGTCGTCTACGGTCGCGGTGCCCGAGCCGTAGAAGTCGGGGTCGTCGACGAGGATCATGTCGAGCATCTGGCGGGTCCACTCGAAGTGGTACTGGAAGCCGTAGGTGTTGAGGCCGACTTTGAAGGCCTGGCACTTGCAGGCTTTGCTGCCCTGGAGAGGGATGGGGGTGCCGCCGGGCGGGGCCTTGGTGACCTCGCAGCCGTGGGCGTGGAACATGGTGGTTTTCCAGGGCACACCGATGAGGACCGGGTCGGTGGTGCCGAAGAAGGTGGACTCGACTTCGCCGAAGCCGATCTCGGGGGTGTCCATGTGGCCGACTTCGCCGCCAAGCGAGGTGGCGATGAGTTGGGCACCGAGGCAGATGCCCACCACGGGCAGGTCGGCGTCGTGGGCGTTCTTGATGAAGTCGAGCTCGGGCTGCATCCAGTCGTGTTGGTCGACTTCGTCGGTGTTCTGCGGGCCGCCCATGCAGATGACGCCGTCGACGTCGTCGAGGTCGAACGGCACCGAATCGCCGTTGTGGAGCTGGATGATGCGCAGCTTGTGGCCGTGCTCGTTGAGCACGTTGCCGAGTCGGCCGGCGGTTTCGAGGGGGTGGTGTTCAAAGACGACAATAGCCATGACCGGAGTCTATCAGATCGGGATTGAGGAGCGGATCGCCAGTCGCGGCTTGATGCCTTACTCCTCCCCCTTGAGGGGGAGGACGGGTGGAGGTGCGGAGTCCTGGTGATGTTTCGAGTGCTCGGCACCCTCCCCTAGCCCCTCCCTCAAGGGAGGGGGATCATTAGCGCCCGTCATGACGGTGATATTGGGGCGGGCCGCGGCGAGTGGCCGATAATGTTGTCGATGGCCAGCCGACGACACATCGCGATCCTGCACAGCGGCGGGCTGCGGAGCCTGGTGGCGACCGCCCGTGTGCTGAACCAACCCGAACCCGTTCGGCTGACGCTCATTCATGTGCACGACGGCCGGGCCGCCGGGCCGCAGCGGGTCGAGCACCTGCGTCAACAGGCCGACTACTACACCCTGGCGCAGCCCCAAGAGATCGAGCTGCCGCATCTGTACGAGGACCCGACGCACCACCAGCCCGATGGCCGACCCGAAGCGCCGCTGGCGACGCCTCAGTTGCTGTTGGCCGCGTTGGCGACGGCAACAGAGATCGGGGCTGATGAACTGCACTGGCCCGCCGCGGTCAACGGCAAGATGGACGCCACCGCCAAAGCGCAGGAGCAGCAGTTGTTGATCCAGCAGCTCGCCGAGGCCGAGGCGCCCGCGGGGGTGTTGGGGCCGGCCGGTCCGAAGCTCGTGACGCCGCTGCTCAGCTACACCGATTTGCAGGTGATCGAGCTGGGCACGGGGCTGGGCGTGCCGTGGGAGTTGGCGTGGAGCTGCGTGCTGGATCAGGAGACGCAGTGCGGCGGGTGCCCGGCGTGTCAACGTCGTCGTGCGGCGTTCCGCGCGGCGGGGGTGATCGATCCGGTGTTTGCGCCGGCGGGTGTGCGGTAAGCGCAGCGTGTACGAAAAACGTTTGATGGCCGTCAGGGGCTAAGCCGCAAGCGGCTTATGTATTGCGGCACACTGCGGGTTGATTCGATCACGCAACGAAAAACAGCAGCGATCTGCGATCGCTGGCTAAACGGTTGTGATTGAGTGATCAGATCAACGAGCTTACCACTCGGGACCGGCGAGTTCGTTGATGCGCTGCTCGATGAGGTCTTTGCGGTCGTCGTCGCGGTCATCGAGGCTCTGCTCGAGTTCTTCGAGCTTCTTCTTCAGGGCCTCGATTTCCATCGCACGGATCTGCTGGCGGACGTCGAACTGCTCCGCAACTTTGGTTTCGAGTTGCTCGTAATACTCTTTGTACAGCTTTTTATCGTCGGCCTTGCGTGCTTCGCGCATCTGCTTGACCAACTGCTTGGTCTGCTGATCGAGGCTGATGTCCTGCATGCGCAGCTCGAACATGTCCGGGTCTCGTTTTTGGAGCTGTACGAGGAAACGGATACGGGGGAAGCTGCGCTCGAGGGTCTTTTTGAATTTCTCGGGGTCTTCATCGCGCTGAGCTTCGAGCTTCTCCGCCATATTCGGGTAGAGGCGGACAAGGATGCCGTAGGCGGCGTCGAGGTCTTCGTCACTCATACGGGGACCGCGGCGATCTCGGTCTCGGCCGTCACGCCCTTCTCGATCGCCTTCCACGATGGGAGGGCCGCCCTCGCGCGGGCCAAAACCATCTCCATCACCCCCGGGACCGCGTTGGGCCCAACTGATGACACAGACCGCCGACAGCGTGAGTGCCAGCGTCGACAAAGCGGTCCAGCGTTTGAAGTTGATCTTCATAGGAGCTCAATCGGCTAGGCCGCGGTCAATCCGCGAACCGGGGTTTAGAAGTACCACTCCAACTCGTCGGCGATGTCGTCGAACGTGTCCATCGCGATCGCGTTGTCGAGCGCATCCAACGCCTCGTCGCCCCAGCCTTCGGTGTCCTGAGCCAGGGTGACCTGCATCGACAGCATATCAATGCGGTCGTCGATCCACTCGACTTCGTTTTCGGTTTCGGCGAGCTCGGCCAGGAGCGATTCGAGCGCGACGCTAGGATCCACGCCTGCAACATTGTGTGTAGGTGGAACCGGATCGGTCGTATCGGATTCCTGGTTCGCCACCCACACCCCGCCGATGACCAGGGCGAACAGCAGCACCGCGGCGATGGAGCGCCAAGGCACCCCGCCGCCGATGCGGCCGATGACGGCGGGCGCTTCTTCAAAGGTCTCACTCTTCCCGCCGGGCAGACGGTCGGCGGTGGCCGCGAGGATCCGGTCGTTGAGTCCCACGGGCAGATCGGCCGGGGCCAACGCGTCGTCCAACAACGCGTCCAGCCGGGGGTCGGTCGGCGTCGATTCGGTCAGGTTGTCGGGGTTGAAGTCGTTCACGGGGTTACGCTCGTTTTCTCTCGGGTTCTTCTTCGGTCATCAGCTTCTTGAGTTTGCCCAAGGCTCGGTGTCCCCGGGCGAGCACGGTGCCCAGGGGTTGGTCCAGTGTTTCGGCGATCTGGGCGAAACTCAGCCCAGCGGTGTGCCGGAGGTGCAGGATCTCGCGGTCGGCTTCGGGCAGTCCCGCGATGGCTTCTTGCAGCCGGCCGACCTGCTCGGCCCGGCTCAATCGCTCGGCCGGGTCTTCGCCCAGCCCGCCCTCGTCGCTCGACGCCGCGAAGACGCCCAATCCCCCGGTGTTCGCTTCGCCACTCGGCGATTCGCCTCGGCCGGCCCCGGGGGTCATATCCGTTGGCCGGGCCTGCCGTTTGCGGCGACGCATCTCGTCCCGCAGCTTGTTCATGGCGATCCGAAACAGCCAGGACTCGAATCGCCCCTGTTCCGCGTAGCCGTCCTTGGCCCCGAGCTGGTCCACCAGCTTGACGAACGTGATCTGAGTGAGCTCTTCCGCTAACTCACGGTCACCACAATGTTTAACCAGCAAGCCAAACACACGGCCGCTGTACGCGGTGACCAGGTCACGCCACGCATCGGGGTCTCCCGACGAGGCGGTCCGGAGCGTCTGGGCTACATCCAACTCTGGCATACACGCTCCTGAAGCGTCTAACGCACGCCCCGGCGGGTTATTGCAACCCCCGGCCAAAATCCGGGGAAAACCCGAGTTCCCCATGATCCTCTAACTGCTTCACTGAACTTGGATTAACCATACAATATCCCGCCTTGGCTTACGAATCCCCCGATCTGAGCGACCCCCATCACGTCATCGCCCTGTTCCGCGGCGCGGCTGAGGCGTTTCGCGACTGCCCCCTCCGCCGGGGCAACACGATCCACCTGCCCGACCACGGCCGACTCACCGCCACCGGCGACCTCCACGATAACGCGCTGAACTTCCAACGCCTCCTGAAATTCAGCCAACTCGGCGAAACCGACGACGCCGGGCAAACCGTGGATCAGCACCTGGTCCTGCACGAAGTGATCCACGGCCCGCCCACCTTCAGCGGCATGGATTTCTCCATCCGCATGATCGCCCGTTGTGCCGACCTCAAGCTCCGCTACCCCAGCCACTTCCACAGCCTGCTCTCGAACCACGAGCTGGCCCAGCTTCGCAACGAGGGCATTACCAAAGAAGGCATCAGCGTCTGCGATGTCTTCGACCAGGGCATCGAAAACCTCTACGCCCAGGCCGCCGAGGACATCCGCGAGGCGTTCGATGAGTATGTCCAGTCGCTGCCGCTGGCGATCAAGTGCGCCAACGGCGTGATGCTCAGCCACAGCCTGCCCGCACCTCGGCGCATCGAAGCCTTCGATAAGACCGTGCTGGACCGCGAATCCACCGAGCAAGACACCGCGCCCAAGGGCTCGGCGTACGACATGGTCTGGGGCCGACACCAGAACAAGAAGATCACCGACGAGCTCGCCGAGGCGTGGGGCGTGCGGGCGTTTGTCGTCGGCCACCAGCCCGCGGAGATGGGCTGCGAGCCCGTGGCGGACAACACGCTGATCATCGCGTCGGACCACAACCACGGCGTCGCCCTGCCGATCGATCTGTCGTGCAGCTACACGCGGGACGAGTTGATGGACGCGGTGGTGCCGTTGGCGGGCGTGCTGCTCTGAGTCCGTGATTTCACATCGTTTTTTCTTGGGTTGGCCGTAACATCAGGTGGACCCACGATCATTTATTCAGGAGACCGCCATGAACCGCACCTTCTCGCTTTGTGTTGCCCTGCTTGCTGTTGGGCTGTTTGTTGTTATCGCCCAAGGCAACCCGCTGTCGCAGATCAAGCAGGCCGCCAACGAAACCCGCGACGCCGCCGAGTCGAAGTCGGAAGAAATCGCGAAGGAAGCCGAGGGGCACGAGAAGCACGATGAACACGCCAGCCATGACGACCATCACGATCACGCGAAGCACGACGATCACAGCCACGGCAAGCACCACGACGACGATGATGATGATGATGACGACGACGAGTTCGAGGTGGAAGTCGATCACGCGGTCGCCATCATGATCCCCACCGAGGGCAACAACGTCCGCGGCGTGATCCGCTTTGATCAGACCAAGATGGGCGTCCGCGTCACGGCCAGCGTGTCGGGGCTCAACCCCAACCAGAAGCACGGCTTCCACATCCACGAGTTCGGCGATATCTCCGACCCCGCGGGCAAAGCCACCGGCGGCCACTACAACCCGCAAGGCCACGACCACGCCCTGCCCCACGACCATGGGGCCGGCCACGGTCATGCCCACGCGCGACACGCCGGGGACCTGGGGAACCTCCAGGCCGACGCGGACGGAAACGCGACCTTCGACCAGACCTTCGACAACATCAGTGTCTTCGACGACGACTTCAACCCCATCATTGGCCGCGGCGTGATCATCCACGCCCAGCCCGACGACGGCGGCCAACCCACCGGCAACGCCGGGGCCCGCATCTCGCAGGGCGTCATCGGTGTCGCCAACACAAAGTAAAGTCCCACGATGATTTCACGAAAGCCCGCGGATGGCGCAGCCTTCCGCGGGTTCTTTTTTGCGCCCACTCAATGGCCTGTCCACGCTAAGCCGCAAGCGGCGTCGAACCCACTACTCCGACCACCCCTGCAGCACGATCAGGATGTTCAGCCCGTTGAACGCCGCGTGCACAAGGTAAACCGGCAGCAAACTCCCCGTCTTCTCGTACATCCACCCCAACACGATCCCCAGCATCATGAGCCCGGGCAACGCGTGCCACGACACCGCTCCAATGTGCACAAACGCGAAGATCGCCGAGGCGATCAGGATGGTCGCCCACCGGGCTTTACGCCCCAGCACCTCGAGCAGCAGCGTCTGCAGCAGCCCGCGGAAGACGATCTCTTCCAGGAACGGTCCCACCACCACCGCCGTGACGATGATCGTGATCTTGAGTTGGAGGTCGGCGTCTTCCAACTGCTTGAGCATCCCGTGGTTCACTTCGGGAGACGGGTGGCCCGCCGCGGTCGCCACGCCGTTGACCGTGAGCAGCGTCGCAAAGGTAAACAGCACCCCCACCGGCGTACTGACCAAGGTGTAGACCAGGTCCCGCCCGGGCTGACGCGGCACAAAGCCCGCCTTGCGTAGCCCCGCCTCGGTCATCCACGCCTTGCCGAAGAAGAACACCGCCCCGCCGATGAGCGCCAGTGCGGAGACTTGCTGGATGCCCAGCGACACGTTCTTGGGCCAGTCGATGAACTGTCCGCCCAACCCGATCAAAACCTTGTCGAGAAAGATCATCCCGACCAGGCCGAAGCCGATGACGATGTCTGCGTGGGTGAAATCGATCTCGCGCAGCGGTCCGCGTCGCAGCATCGGGCCCTGCATCTTCACCGCGACGACCACCATCGCCAGGATGACCACCAACGCCGCGCCCCAGATCGCGCCGTCGGGCCAAGGCGGCACCTCTTCAGCCCCGAGCGTTGGGGCGGCCAGGTTGAACAGACTTTGAATCAAAATTCACGGTTCCTGAGGGTCTGAGGCACGTTGAATGATGAAGCGAGGTTACCTAAACTGAGTGATTCGCGGTTGCTCGTCTCACCGACTTTGGGAATTCCATGCTCGTATTGCCGTCTTGGTCGCCGTTTTTTCAAAGCCACGTCCGTATGCAGGGGAGAGCTCTGCAGCTCGCCGGGGCCGTGCAGCGCCTCAAACCCACCGACGACTCCGGGGACGATGTGCTCCTGCGGGCCGAGGTGAAGGACAACGGCGAGGTCCACACCGTCGAGATCACCAAGGAAGACAAGCGTTACGCCGTCGCCGAGTGCACCTGTGACGACTTCGCCGCCGGGGCGTTCTGCCGGCACATCTGGGCGGTCCTGCTCGACCTCAACGAACACGACACCGACGACGACCACGAGGGCGTCACCATCAGCGACCTCGCCCGCCTGCGCCTCCGCGCCCCCAAGGCCCGCAAGCGCGACGACTCGGCCCGCCCGGTCCGCAGCGCCGAGCCGCAGTGGATCGGACGGCTCTCGCTGCTCCGCCCCACCTCCGCGGAGAACGACGCGGAAAACTCCGACGCCGTTTCCATCTTCCCGACCCAGCGTCAGGTCTGCTACGTCATCCTGCCCGAGCTCTCCAACCGCCACAACGGCCTGGTCGTCGACCTGCAGCAACGCACCGCGATTGCCTCGGGGTGGAGCAAGCCCAAGCCGCTGCGCGTCGGGCTGGACACGATCGACACCCTGGCCGACAAGGCCGACCGCGAACTGGTCAGCATGATGCTCGGCGCGACCTGGGTCACCCAGAACGAAGCCAGCCAGAGCTACCGCCTGGACCGCGGCCACCACACCTACCGCATCGCCCCCGGCAGCCAGCGCATGCTCCTGCAGCGCCTGATCGCCACCGGCCGATGCTTCGTGGAACTCGACGAAGACGAGACCAACAACCGTACCAACCAGCGTCCCTTGCGCTGGGCGGGCAACGATCAGCCTTGGAAGCTGTGGATGGTCGCACGCCAAGGCGCGGGCGAGTTGCTGGTCGACCTGCAGCTGCGTCGGGCGGGCAAGCGTATCGCCGTGACCGACCCCGAGATCGTGCTCGGCGGACGCGACGGCCTACTCGTCAACACCAACCCCGTCGAAGCGACCACCGGCAAGTCCGGGCGGTCCCGCTTCCCCTACGCATTGGCCGCGCCGTTCGACGACCGCGACGCCTACCGCTGGGTCAGCCAGTTCCGCGACCACCGCTATGCGGATGACGATGCGGTCGCGGCGGATGAAGCGACCGAAGCGCTCGACGAGCCGATCAGTGCCTCGGCCCTGCGCATCCCCGCGGAGGATGTACCGCGGTTCCTCGAACGTCTTTACCTGTTGCCGCAGCTGCCCGAGCTGGACCTGCCCGAGGGCATGGGCCGCGAAGAGCAACTCCTTGAGCCGGCTCCGCACTTGGACCTGTACAGCCCCGGCTCGGCCGAGGCCGCCGAGCTGATCTCGGGCAGCGGCAAGAGCAGCCTGGTCGCGCGGGTGTGGTTCGACTACGCCGGGCAACGCGTGAACCCCGCCCGCAAGGGACGCTTCGTCCCCGTGGGCCCGGCCAAGACCGGCGCGGCCGGTGCAAGCGCCAGCACCGACCCCACGGCCCAACCCGCCGTGGTCGGCGCCGCCGCGGATGCCGAAGACACCGCAACCAGCGGAGCCCCCGCCGAGGAAGAAGCCCAGCAGTCGGCCGTCGCGGTCGAAGACGCCGAGGTCGCCGACACCGAGTCGGCCGACGTCGTCGAAAACCTGGACGACGCCAGCCCGGACGAAAAACTCATCCGCCGCAACCTGCGTTCGGAGCGCGAAGCCATTGCCGCGACCGCGGGACTGGGCCTGCGCCACACCGCTTCGCCCACCGGCGACGTTCTCCTGGTGAGCCCCAAGCAGATGCCGCGGGCCGTGGCGTCGCTGCTCGCTGAAGGCTGGATCATCTCGGCCGATCAAAAAATCGTCCGCGCCGCCGGGCCGCCCGCCCTGTCGATCGCCTCGGGCATCGACTGGTTCGAGCTCCGCGGCAAGGTCACCTACGAACAGACGGATGGCACCGAGCAGGAGTTCACGCTCCCCGAGATCCTCGCCGCCGCCCGCTCCGGCCAGAACATGATCACCCTCGGCGACGGCAGCCAGGCGCTCCTCCCCGAGCAGTGGCTCGACGAGCACGGCCTGCTCACCGCGCTCGGCCAAATCGAGGGCGACCACCTCCGCTTCAAGTCGTCGCAAGCCGCGATGCTCGACGCCCTGCTCGATGAGAAGGACCTGGTCGAGATCGACGACCGCTTCAAGCAGGCCCGCGAACGCCTCAAGCAATTCGAAGGCATCAAGCCGCTCGACCCCGCGCCGGAGTTCGGCGGCAAGCTCCGCTCCTACCAGTCCGAAGGTCTGGGTTGGCTGGCGTTCCTCCGCGAGTTCGGCATGGGCGGCATCCTGGCCGACGACATGGGCCTGGGCAAGACGGTTCAGGTCCTGGCGATGATCCAGGGCCGGACGCTCGGCCACGCCGACCACATCGACCCGCCGCTCCTGCTCAGCGACGACGACGACAAGGTCGCGCCCACCGCCAAGGCCAAGAAGAAGCCTTCGCTCATCGTGGTGCCGCGTTCGGTCATCTTCAACTGGCTCGACGAGGCCCAGAAGTTCTGCCCCGAGCTCAAGGTCCTGGCCTACTCCGGCCCCGACCGCGCGGCGATGCTGCCCAAGTTCGACGACTACGACCTGGTCGTCACCAGCTTCGGCCTGATGCGGCGCGACATCGACAAGCTCAAGGAAAAAGCGTTCGACTACGCCGTGCTCGACGAGGCCCAGGCGATCAAGAACCCCTCGTCGCAGTCCGCCAAGGCCGCCCGCCTCTTGCAAGCCAACCACCGCCTGGCCCTCACGGGTACGCCCGTCGAGAACCACCTCGGCGACCTGTGGTCGATCTTCGAGTTCCTCAACCCCGGCATGCTCGGCGCCAACGCCCGGTTCAGCGACCTGGTCCGCGGGGCCTCCAGCAACGCCGCGGCCGACAAACTCAACACCCCGGTCAACGCCGAGGGCCAAGCCCAAGCGGTCATGGCCGACAACGGCGAGGGCTCGCCCGAAGACGAAGACTTCTACCTGCCCGAAGAGCAGAAGGGCGACGCCAAGGCCGACACGGTGGCCCAGGTCGCCGCGGCGCTGCGGCCGTTCATCCTGCGTCGCACCAAGACCCAGGTGCTCGACGACCTGCCGGCCAAGACCGAGCAGACCATCATCTGCGAGATGGAGCCCGCCCAGCGCAAGGTCTACGACCAGATGCGCAAGTACTACCGCGGCACCCTGATGAAACAGCTCGACGACACCCCCGCCAACAAGAACAGCAAGGGCGGCGAAGACGCGTCGGGCAACGGCGTCGGTAAGTCGGCGTTCATGGTGCTCGAGGCGCTCTTGCGTCTGCGTCAGGCCGCGTGCCACCCCGCCCTCATCGACAAGGAAGGCATCGACTCGGGCGACGAAAACACGCCCTCGGCCAAGCTCGACACGCTCAGCGAGATGCTCGCCGAGGTCATCGACGGCGGCCAAAAAGCCCTAGTGTTCAGCCAGTTCACCTCGATGCTGTCGCTGGTCCGCAAACGCCTCGACGAACTCGGCATCCGCTACGCCTACCTCGACGGCCAAACCCGCAACCGCAAGCAGGTCGTCGAGCAGTTCCAGGAAGACCCGGACCTGCAGGTGTTTCTGATCTCGCTCAAGGCCGGCGGCGTGGGCCTGAACCTCACCGCGGCGGAGTACGTGTTCATCCTCGACCCGTGGTGGAACCCGGCCGTGGAGGCCCAGGCGATCGACCGGACCCACCGCATCGGCCAGACCAAGCCGGTCTTCGCCTACCGCATGATCTGCGAAGACACCGTCGAGCAGCGCATCATCGAGCTGCAGCAACGCAAGCGCAAGCTCGCAGATGCGATCGTCGGCGGTCAGCAGAACCTGCTGCAGAGCCTGACCCGGGAAGATATCGAGCAGCTGCTGTCATAAGCCCCGCCTGATTTCAGCACCCGCCCGTTGGGTAAAACCTGGGGATAGCGATCCCCAGCGTCTGTTTATTGCTGCGCAATAGGCATGAAAACATGCTCGATCACGCAAAATTGGTGAATACCCTTTGCCCCGCACCCGCGGTAGGGCTATGGTAAGGAAGTTAAGAATCGCGTCACGCTCGCCTGCAGCGTGCCGCTGGGGAATTTAGTTCAGCTTCAATCCCACAACCTAGGCCTTCTTCCACACCGACCCCCTTCACCCCGGGTCTGTGTGGGTATATGTGTTTGCGGGTGACTGATACAGGGTTTCAATCGTGACCAACATCTACGTCGGCAACCTACCCTATTCCGTTGAGGAAGAGGATTTGGTCGAGTACTTCAAGCAGTGGGGCCCCGTCGAGCGGGCGACGCTGGTCTTCGACCGCGAGACCGGCCGGCCCCGGGGGTTCGGCTTCGTCGAGATGGACGATGCCGAATCGGCCCAGAAAGCGATCGAAGAGGCGCACGGCAAGGAGTTCCAGGGCCGGCCCCTCACCGTCAACGAGGCCCGGCCTCGCGGCAGCGGCCGCGGCAACACCAGCGGCTACGCCACTCGGGGCAACAAGCCGCAAAACTTCAGCAGCCCCACGCCTCAGCCCCCGGCTCAGAACGGCTACAGCAACCAGTCGCCCACGCCGATGCCCCCGCGGGACACGCCACGCTCGAGCGACACCCCGTCTCAAAGCCCCGGCGGTGCGGGCTACTCGAATCAGGTCTACCAATAAGCCCGTCCCGCCTCATTCAGCGGGCAGGGGCACAAACTCGTCGATTGTCAGGCCGAAGCCCGACAGCGCCTGAGGCGTAAACGGGTGGTTGGTGATGAGACGCAGGTGCCTCACGCCGAGGTTCCGCAGCACCTGCGACCCGATGCCGTAGTCCATCGTGTTGCGGGGCGGGGAGACACCCGGGGTTTCCTGCGACTCGCCGAAGCGTGGGCCGTCCGCAGGCTCCGCCTCACCGGATCCGCCCAGCGGCACCGGCGTCTGCAAGCGTTTCAACAGCCCCTTGCCCATCCCTTCGTGCCGCAGATACACGACCGCGCCGCGGCCCGCGCCCTGGATCATCTTCATGGATTGGCGCAGCGTCTGATGCGACGGCTGCTGGGCGTCGCCGAATACGTCGCCAAGCAGGTTCTGGCTGTGCATCCGCACCAGCACCGGCTCGCCGCAATCGATCGGCTCATCCACCCCATCAAGCTGGGCGAGGTCGCCACAGACCAAAGCCACGTGAGGGAACGGGTCGACCACCGAACGGTAGGCCACCAGCGTCCAGTCGCCGAACTCGTTGGTGAACGGGATGGTGTCGATCCGCTCGACCAGCAGGTCGCGTTGCATGCGGTACTCGATCAGCTCGGCGACGGAGCAAGACTTGATGTCGTGCTTGGTGCAGAGCTCGTCGATCTGGGCCTGCCGGGCCATGGTGCCGTCGTCGTTCATGACCTCGATGCCCACGCCCACGGGGCGGAGCCCGGCGAGTCGGCAGAGGTCGGTGATGCCTTCGGTGTGCCCGGTGCGGACCAGGACGCCGCCGTCGCGGGCCCGGAGCGGTTGGATGTGGCCGGGCCGATCGAGGTCGGTGGGTAGGGTCTGCGGGTCGGCGAGGGTGCGGATGGTCTGGGCCCGCTCGCCCGCCGAAACGCCGGTGGTGATGCCGAAACGGGCGGTGGCGTCGACGGTGACGGTGTAGGCGGTGCCGCGCTGGGTGGTGTTGACCGCGGCCTGGGGCGGCAGGTCGAGCTTATCACACGTCGGCCCGTCGAGCGCGACAAACAGCATGCCCCGGCCCTCGGACAGCATGAAGTTGATCACCTCGGCGGTGCAGAACTCGGCGGCACACACGAGGTCGCCCTCGTTCTCGCGGTCTTCGTCGTCGGTGAGCACAACGATCTTGCCGTCACGCAGGTCTTGCAGGATGTCGGGGATAGGGTGGGTCATGGGAGATTCGTGGGTGGTCAGGAAGCCGATCCACCACGGAGGTTAGGAGGCACGGAGACACGGAGCAAGGCAGGTTGCCAGGGATTCAGAAGCGGACTCTGGCAAGGCCTTCTTTCAACACTCCAACTTCAAAGTTAATCACTAAGCCCAATGGAAGGTCTGTAGCCCTGAGGTAAGCCAAAACCTGGCGTTTGAACTGGTCTGCTCCGCGATGTGCCGCTTTGAGTTCTACCACGAGACGCCCGTCGATTAGCAGGTCGATTCGGCCTTGGCCGACAGGATGCCCCTTGTAATCCAGTGTCACCGGGACTTCTGATTCAAAAGGTATGCCTTGGAGTTTTAACTCGATCTCCAAAGCCCGGTGATAAGTAGCTTCGAGCGAACCCGGACCAAAATGGCGATGCACTTCAATTGCCGCACCAATCACCTTCTCAATGAGTTCTTCGATGTCGTCGCCCATGGCACCTTCCTCATCTCTTGCCTTCCTCCGTGTCTCCGTGCCTCCTCATCTCCGTGGTGGCTCAAACAGCCACCCCCGGGCCCAGGCGGAGCACGGTCTTGGGGGTGAAGGGGAAGTCGGCGAGGAGCTCATGGACGTCGTCGACCGTGACGGCCATGAGCTTGGCGAGTTCTTCATCCAGCGGGGTGTAAGCGCCCTGGTAGCTCCACTGCACGCCAAGTGCCTGCATCCGGCCTGCGGGGCGTTCGCCTTGCAGGGTCGCTTGGGTGGCGAGCTTGTTTTTGGTCCGCATGACTTCGTCTTCGGTGATGTCCTTGGCTTGGACCACCGCGTCGAGGACTTCCATCAGCCTGGTTTCGACCTGCTCGGCACGGGCGGGGTCGCAGCTGGCGTAGGCGAGGTAGGCGCCGGTGCCGTCCTGGGGCATGAAGCTGAAGTCGGCCTCGTCGGCGAGGCCGGGGTCGATGATCGACCAATACAGCCGTGACCCTTCGTGATCGCCCAATACATCGGCCAAGACCTTCGCGGCGTATCTGCGGTCGTCCTGAGCACTCGGCGCGGGGCAGAGCATGCCCAGGTAGTGTCGACTGAGCTTCTCGTCCGACACGCTGTCGGCCTTCTCCACCGGACATGGCTCGGCGTAGTCACGGACCGCGCCCGTCGCGGGCCAGTCGGTGCAGAGCTGCTCGACATCCGCGACCAACGCTTCGAAGTTCACCCGCCCCGCCGCGGCGACGACGATGTTGTCCGGGCTGTAGCGGTGTTCGAAGTACGCCCGCATCTGGTCGGCGGTAAGCGCCTTGATCGTGTCGGTCGTGCCCAGCACGCGGAAGCCCAGCGGGTGGTCGCCGCCCTGCTCGTTGCGGAAGTAGTCTTCGAGCAGCTTGTCCTGCAGCACCCACTCGGGGCGGTCGTCGTACATCCCGATCTCTTCGAGGATGACGTTCTTTTCCATGTCGAAGTCTTCGGTGCGCAGGGCCGGGCGGAGCATGTCGCCGATGAGGTCAGTTGCCCGCGGCAGAAACTCGGGCAGGACGTGGGCGTAGTACACGGTCTGTTCGTGGCTGGTGTAGGCGTTGTAGTTGGCGCCGAGCTCGTCGAACTCGCGGTTCACGTCCTCGGCGGTACGGCGGGCGGTGCCCTTGAACATCATGTGTTCGAGGAAGTGCGAGACGCCCATCACCTCGGGCGTCTCGTCGCGGGCCCCGGCCTTCACGAAGAAGCCGATCGCGGCGGTGTGGGCGTCGGGGTTGACCTCGGCGATGACGGTGAGCTGGTTGGCGAGGGTGTGTTGGCGGAATTGAATGGGCATGGGCGTAGTGTAGGTCTTCGTTAAGATCGGGGTTTCTGCCGGTATTGGGTGGGCGACTCGCCGACGAACTTCTTGAATTGGCGGGAGAAGAAAAACGCGTCGGAGTACTCCAGCGCCTCGGCGATCTGGGAGATGCTCATCGGCGTGGAGCGCAGCAGGTGGCGGGCGCGGTCCAGCCGGGCGTGGATCATGGCGGCCTGGGGCGAGCGGCCGGTCAGGCTGCGGAAGATGCGGCTGAAGTGGTCCGGGCTGTAGCCCGCGTCCTCGGCCAGGTCCGCGACGGTAAGTTGATGCCCGGGCTTTTCGTGGATCAGCGACAAGGCCCGTTGGACCGCGGTCCGGTGCTCGGCCATCTCATCGGACGCGTCATCGTTCCCGCTCGCAAGCGTGTGGTGATCCAGGTCGAGCAGCAACCCACGCAGCAAAGCACCGCTCACGCGATCGTCCGAGGCAGACTGCCCCTCGGGATGGAAGTACCGGCGCTCGCGCAGACGGCGAGACACCGCCTCGGCCATGCCCAAGTCCGCCACGCTCAGCACCCGCGGCGGCAAGGCGTCCCCGGGAAGACGCCGACCCTGTTGGTCCAGTAGATCAAAATGGATCGCGTCCACACACAGACGATCGTCGAGGTCCTGCCACGCTTCGTACGAACTGCCCGCACGGGCCACCAGCGCAACGCCCCGACGCAGCTCGAATTCCTCGCCGTCACAGCGCATCCACCCCCGCCCGCCCAGGATCAGCCAGAGGTCCAGGTCCTTGAGCTGACCCGACCACTCCGGCCCGATCGACCAGCCCGGCTCCGGGTAGGTCCGAAGGCATCGGTTAACCGCCCACACAACATTTGGATCGGACCAGTGCATATCGCTCGCGCTTCGCTCCATGGAAAAAACCAATAGCTAAGGGATAATACAACATCTTCCTGAATCTTCGCTTCAATCCAATCGGACCAGCACATGACCGCCAACCCCTACGAGACGCCCCAGATCGACGTGCATGCCCCGCAGGACTACCCCGAGGGGTTGTACGCCGCGACACGCACCGCGGAGTTGTTGCCGGACCTGTCGGCGGTGGACGAGGCCGCGCTACGCCGGTTCCACGAGACGGGTTATCTGGCTTTCGAGAAGGCGTTCGACGCCCAGACAATTGCCGACGCGGTAGCGGCAATCGACGACCTGACTCGGGGCCGCAATCCCGAGTTCAACGGCATCGCCTTCGAGTCCGCTGCGGGGGGCGTGGACCTGAACGAACTGGATGAACTCGCACGGGCCGAGCTGGTGCGCAAGCTCATGGCGTTCGCCCGGTTCGACGCCCGGCTGGACGCGGTGATGCGTGCCCCCGCGCTAATGGACTTGCTGCGGACACTGATCGGCGACGAGCCGACCTGCTTCCAGGAGATGGCCCTGCTCAAGCCGCCGGGCGGCGGACGGGAGAAACCGTGGCACCAGGACCACGCCTACTTCGACTACCCCGCAGGCACGCGCATCGCCGGGGTATGGATCGCGTTGGACGAGGCACGCCTGGACAACGGGTGCATGCACCTGGTCGAGTCGACGCACAAAGAAATCGTGCCCCACTTCAACCGGCGGGACTGGCAGATCTGTGACAGCCACGTCATGGGCCGGCCCACGGTTGCGGTGCCGCTGCCGCCGGGCGGGGCGTTGGTGTTCTCGGGGCTGTTGATGCACGGCACGCCCACCAACTTCAGCGAACACCGGCGGTGGGCGCTGCAGTTCCACTACACGGGCCAAAGCACACAGAAGTGTGACACCGAAACCCGCCTCGCGCTCTTCGGCAGCGAGGGCCGAGACGTGGAGTGCTAACCCAATCTTCTCGCGGGGCATGACGAATTGTTCGAACCCGTTCATTCAACTATCCATAAAACCTATGACCCAGCCTCTGTATCGTTACCGTTTTGGAGAAAACACCGAGGGGAGTCTGCCTCCCGCATTCCCGCGTGGCCCGGGACGGACGGTGACCCGGATGGGCCGGCCTGCCGTGGTCTTCGACCGCCTGCACAGCGGCTTCGCGCTGACCCGCAACACGCTTCAGGCAGACCGCGGCACCGCGGCGCTCTGGGTCTGCCCGCTCGACGACATCACCTCCCAGGCTCAGCACCCCCAGCACCGCGAGCACAACCCCGGCTACGACCACTACATCTTCCTCAGCGACCTCGAGCAGCCGATCGACGCACGGCCGGCCCAGTTCGCGCTCTACCTGCACACGTGGTGGCACCCCGTGTTCATGGCCAAGTGGGCCCGCGGCGATTACCAAAGCCTGTTCTGGTCGCACGACCGCGGCGCGATCGCCATCGCCAACCACATGCGGCTGCACCGCGACCGCTGGCAGCACCTCGCCTGCTCCTGGGACCGCACCCGCGGGCTCTACAAGATCTACGTCAACGGTGTGCTCGTCGGCACCGAAGACAAATCCTACGAAGGCGTCATCCCCAACCAACCCGCCGGGCCCGTCGCCTACGGCGGGGCGCCCCGAACCGCCTACGGCGAAGTGAGTTTTTACGATGACGTCCTCGCCGACGACCAGGTCCACGCCCTGGCCCACGACGGCTCGTACCCCCTCGATCCCGAGCTGTACCGTGAAACCAAGAAAGAACACGCCCACGGCGAACCGGCCGAGTTCACCCCGCCCGACCTCAACGCCGACGGCTGGTCATCTCAACTCGAACTCCCGCTGACCCGCGACGAAGACCTCCTGGCGTTCTACCACCAGGGCTGCAACAACGGCACTTCGGTTAGCGAAAACGGCCTACGGGTGACCACGCCCGAGTTGGGCAATTACTACGATGCGCCCAAGCCGCCGTGGGGTGATCAGACGCGGATGTACTTGTGGACCCGCCAGACCTTCGAGGGCGACCTCTACGTCACCTTCGAGTTCGAGCTCCACCGCCACGGTGGGCTGGCGCTACTCATGACCCAAGCCGCGGGCATGCACGGGGAAGACTTCATCCACACCTACCACCCCCGGGTCGATGGCTCGATGAGCATGGTCTGCTGGGAAGACGTGCGCAACTACCACTGGGAATACATGCGGGAGATGTGCGACATCCGCAACGACGTCGCCACCCACGCGATGCTCAAGAATCCGTGGTACAAGCCGATGTCGTACCTTGCGACGCAGGACCAGTGGGAGCTCGGCCGGACCTATCGCCTGCACTATCTGCAGCGCGGCAACCACATCCTCGGGGCGATCGACAACGTCAAAGTCATCGACGCGGTCGACACCTCCTGGGACAACAACGGCCCGGTGCTACGCAACGGCGCGGTTGCGCTGCGCTGCATGATGCGGACCGACATGACCTTCCGAAACCTGGCGATCTACAACCGGAGCGAAGATGCCTGAAACCGAGAACCACCCCGCCTGGACCGACCCCGCCGCGACGGGGCTGCAGCAACGCGAAGCCTGGATCGATCTGGTCGACCGGATCGCCACGCCGGTCTTCGAACACGCCGCCGCGGGACGGATCCCGGACGCGATGCCGATGCCGCCGGTCGCCGATCGTCGGCGTTACACAGGGCTCGAGGTGTTCAGCCGGACGCTGGCCGGGCTCGCTCCGTGGCTCGAAGCCCAGCCCGAAGACGTGCCCGAACGCGAAGCGGCAATACGCCAGCGCCTCATCGATCAGCTCTACGATGGCCTGGACCGCGGGACCCGCACCCCCGACCAAGGCGGCTGGAACTACAACGTCGGCGACCAGCCGTTGGTCGACGCCGCCCACCTCGCCCACGCCATGCTGCGGGCTCCCAAACTCCTGATCGACGGCCTGCCCGACGAGGTCCGCCAGCAACTGCGCGACCGGCTGCTCGAGACCCGCGTGATCCAGCCGCCGCTGATGAACTGGCTCCTCTTCGCCGCCATCATCGAGATCGCGCTCATCCGCCTCGGCGAAGCGCCCGACCCGATGCGTACCCGCCAGGCGATGGAATTCTTCGACCACTTCTACCTGGGTGACGGCTGGTATGCCGACGGCTTCCACCACACCTGGGATTACTACAACAGCTTCGTCATTCAGCCGATGCTCGTCGACGTCCTCGAGAACCTCGCCCCGCCGCTGCCGACCTGGGACGACTTCCGCGTGAAAGCGCAACAACGTATCGTCCGCGCCGCCGAGGTGGTCGAACGCATGATCTCGCCCGAGGGGACGTTCCCTCCGCTTGGCCGATCGATCTGCTACCGCTTCGGCGTCCTGCACCTCCCTGGGATGGTGGCGTTGCGTCACGAACTGCCCGACACCATCACCCCGGCTCAGCTCCGATGCGCTTCGACCGCGGTCATCGGCCGGTTTGCCTCCAGGCCCGGCCTGTTCACCGACGACGGCTGGCTCACCATCGGCTTCATCGGCCCCCAGCCCGATCTGCCCGAGCCCTACCTGACCCACGGCAGCATGTACCTGTGCACCATGGGCCTGCTCCCATTGGGGCTGCCACCGCAAGACCCGTTTTGGGCCGACCCACCGAAACCCTGGACCAGCCGTGCGATGTGGGACGGTCTGCCGGCCCCCCGCGACGAGGCACGATACGACCTGTAAGAACACGGAGCACTGTCCCGTTCGCAAAATAAAAGCAAGCCCGTGCTGAGGGGCACGGGCTTGCTGCTTTTTATGGTGGTTGTAATCAGACGGGGTATCCGTCGATCAGGCGGTGACGGCGTCGAGCTCAGCGCTGAACTCGGCCTTGGGGGTCACGCCGACGAACTTCTTGTGCACCTCGCCACCCTTGAACAGGATGATGGTGGGGATCGCGCTGATGCCATACTTGACCGAGGTCTCGCGGTTGGCGTCGGTATCGACCTTGCCGACCTTGACCTTGCCTTCGTACTCCTGGCTCAGCTCGTCGATCACCGGAGCGAGCATGCGGCAGGGCATGCACCACTCGGCCCAGAAGTCGACGAGGACGGGTTGATCAGAATTCACGACTTCGGCGTCGAAGTTCGCGTCAGTCAATTCGAGGACGGTTTCGCTTGCCATGGTTTAACTCCAAAACGGGTGATCGGCCTGAGAGTGTAGACGTGGGGCGTGTGGTATTCAAACCACGGCCGTGGTACCACCCCAGTCCCGGGTTTTTTTAAGGGCCACACACACGGTGGTCCCTCAAGACAAGCATCCAACTCAACCCCCGAAAAAATTGTTCCCACAACTTTTATGGCTTTCTCGGAATCGGCTCGCACCGGATCGGCGGGGAAGTTCAGATACGTCTGGCTCGAATCCAGGCTCCAACAGATGAAGCGTTTGGTCTTAAAATCGGTTTCCGAACGCCAAAAAACGAATTAACTAATATATTGTTAAATAATGATTTAATGCAAAAAAAGCGGATTGAGTTCAAAATCCGCAAATTAACCCAAGACACCGTTTGGAGTTGGCCGGGGATCGGGTAAATTAGAGGTCTAAGCCCGTTTACTGGGTCGCAAGCGAATCCTGAGCCTGGGTGGAGAAGGAAGTATTTACATGATGTATCTGTTTGAACGTCTCTCAGGGGCCCGCCCCATCGCGGCTGGCTTGCTGGCGACGGTGCTGGTCGGAACATCAGCCTCGGGCCTGATTGTCCAGCCCAGCGGCTCGACCCTGCCCGCCGACATCCCCCTCGACGCCGTCGGCACCTGGGGCAACAACGCCGCCGCGATCGCGGTCGCCTCCGGCTGGGTCCTGACCACCCGCCACCAAGACTCCACCACCAACCCGCCCGACCGCACCGTCGTGATCGACGGCATGAGCTACACCGCCGATGTCGACAACCAGATCCTGTTCGACTCGGGCGGCACTACCGTGGACCTCCGCCTCGTGCCCCTGGTGGACGGCTCGGGCAACCCCGCCGAGCTAACCTCGTTCGTCGAGGTCTACGACGGCAACATCAGCGCCCTGGGCTCGACCGTCACCGCCATCACCGGGTTCGGCCCGACGATCGGCGCCACCGACACCGACGGCTTCGACTGGGCCGGCACGCTGGACAACGGCAACGCGCTCAACGCCGGGCAGAACCGCATCAACGGGTTCGACACGATCGACACCGGCACCTTCTCGGGCATGAGTGTCCTGGTCGCCGACTTCGACGAGGCCGGCACCCCGGGCCTCAACGGCGCGGTGGAGTTTGAATCCACCGTGAGCATCGGCGACTCGGGCGGCGGCTGGTTCATCAACGACGGCGGCACCTGGAAACTCACCGGGCTCACCCACGCCGTGGCCCTCGACGGCGACGACGACCAGAACGCCGGAACCACCAACGACGACTTCGACGCCCAGGCCTTCTTCGGCCAGACCCTCTTCGCCGTTGACCTCCGCGACTACGCCACCACCATCAACGCCATCCCCGAGCCCACCTCGCTGGCGCTGCTGGGGGCCGGTGGCCTCTTGGCGATGACCCGCCGTCGCAAGCAAAGCTGAACCGCCAAACAGAACGGCCCACCCCTAGCATGGAGGTGGGCCGCTGTCTTTCTTAACGGACTCCAGGGTCACAACACCCAGTAGTCGCCGTCCCATCCGCGGTCGGGGGCTTCGTCGTCGCCTTCGCCGCCGATCATGGTGTCGTAGCCCCACTGGCCGTACATCCGGTCGTTGCCGTTGCCGCCGATGAGGGTGTCGTTGCCCAGGCCGCCGACCAGCGAGTCGTTGCCGTTGCCACCAATGATGGTGTCGTTGCCCGAGTCGCCCCAGATGTGGTCGTTGGCGTTGCCGCCGATGATGTAGTCGTTGCCCGCGCCGCCCCAGATGCGGGCGGTGAGGTTGCCGTAGCCCGCCTCGATGTGGTCGTTGCCCGCGTTGCCGTAGAGCCAGTTGAACCCCGCATTGCCGCGGATGAAGTCGTTACCGCTGCCGCCCTTGGCGGCCTCGATGTCGTTGTGCAGGCGGTGCTTCTTGGCACCCCAGCGGTCGCCGCTGTTGCGCGAGCCGTTGAGGTCGATGCGGACGTCGGTGGTCCAGGCGGAGTAGTCGGCCATGTCCCGGCCGTCGCCGCCGCGGAACTCGAACGCCCCGCGTTTCACGACCGCGGTGTCGTTGCCGGCGTCGCCCTTGGCGTAGGTCCCGCCGTAATCGCTGCCGATCATGCGGTCGTTGCCGGCGCCGCCGTACATGTAGGTCATCGAGAAGGTCGAGCGGGTTTGGTTGATCAGCGTGTCGTTGCCCCCCTCGCCGTACAGGTACGTCAGGCCCGCACGCGCAACGAGCGTGTCGTTCTCGGCCAGACCGGAGCCCCCCGCATCCCCGTTGCCAACGATCCTGGTGATGCCCGCCCCGCCGAAGAGATAGTCCGCCCCGCGTCCGCCTTCGATGGTGGCGCGTTTGACGATATCCGTGCCGATCGACAGGGTGTCGTCGCCTGCCCCGCCGTACATGAGGATCTCGCCGACGCGGCTGGAGGCGACGGAGTAGATCGGCCGGTAGCCGCTGCCCCAGCGGTACTCGGAGACCTCCAGGGTCGCGCCGCGGTCGGCCGTGGTGACGGAAATCCCGTTGTTGCCGGAATCGCCGGTGACATACAGGGTGCTCCCGGAGAGGAACGCGCTGGCGCTCATCAGCTCACGGGCTTCGAGGGGTTCAAACGTGCTCATGGTGGTCCTCACGGATCGCGGGTTTCGGGGTCGTTAGGCCGGGAACACTTCCCTTGGCCAACACCGTTACGCCGCGGGCCCGGGGGACCTGCGCCATGGGTGAGATTTTCTGTCGGTTGGCTCAGAACGTTTACGAGAAGCCATGCCTTGGTCCCCTCTCCCTCCGGGAGAGGGTTAGGGTGAGGGCGGCTGAAACGCTCTGTCGCTTGGGGCTGCGTAGATGATGCGGGGCTCGCGTTCCCTCACACCAGCCCTCTCCCGGAGGGAGAGGGAGTAAAGCCGGGTTTCTCGCAGACGTACTCAGCCGCCGTACTGCTTGGCGTAGTACTCGCGGTAGGCACCGCTCTTGACGTTGCGCCACCACGATTCGTTGTCAACGTACCACTTCACCGTGGCTTCGAGGGCCTGGGGCCAGGCGCTGCGGGTGGGCTCCCAGCCGAGCTGGGTCTTGAGCTTGGTGGCGTCGATCGCGTAGCGGCGGTCGTGGCCGAGGCGGTCGGTGACGCGTTCGATCATCTCTTCGCCCTTGCCCATGATCTCGAGGATCGAGTGGGTGAGCTCGAGGTTGTTGCGTTCGTTGTTGCCGCCGATGCAGTAGCGCTCGCCCGCTTTGCCTTTTTCGAGCACGGTCATGACCGCTTCGTTGTGGTCTTCGACGTGCAGCCAGTCGCGGACGTTTTGGCCGTCGCCGTAGAGCGGGACCTTTTTGCCTTCGATGAGGTTGGTGACAAACAGCGGGATGACCTTCTCGGGGAATTGGTAGGCGCCGAAGTTGTTCGAGCAGTTGGTGATCCGCACGTCCATGCCGAAGGTGTGGTGGTAGGCCATCGCGACCAGGTCGCTGCCCGCCTTGCTGGACGAGTACGGCGAGCTGGGGGCGAAGGGCGTGTCTTCGTGGAACTTCAGGTCCTTGTCGTCGAGCGGCAGGTCGCCGAAGACCTCATCCGTACTGACATGGATGAAGGTCTTCGTGTTGTCGGGGTCGCTCTTGCGCAGGGCGTCGAGCAGGGTCTGCGTGCCGAGCACGTTGGTCTCGACGAACGGGCGGGCGTCGATGATCGAGCGGTCGACGTGCGACTCGGCGGCCATGTGTACGACCGCGTCCACCCGTTGCATCAGCTCGGACATGAGCTCCATGTCGAGGATGTTGCCGTGGACGAACTCGTAGTTCGGATGGTCTTCGACGTCGGCCAGGTTCTCGGGGTTGCCCGAGTAGGTCAGCGCGTCGACGTTGAGGATCTCGTACTCGGGGTGGTCACGCAGGACCACACGCACGAAGTTGGAGCCGATGAATCCGGAACCGCCGGTCAGTAGAAGTTTCATAACGTCCTCAATCGATCTGGCTCAGCACCTGAGCCAAGTTGGTTTTCCAATCGGTCATCTTGCCCGCCGCCGCTTCGGTGCGGGACAAATCCATCACGCTGTACGCCGGGCGTTTCGCGGGACGGGGGAACTGGTCGGTGGTGCACGGCTGGATGTCGCAGTCGTGGCCCGCCTGGCGGGCGATCTCCTGGGTGAACTCGAACCAGGTGCACTCGCCGCCGTCGGTCACGTGGTACACCCCGTCGTTCGCCGCGAGCAGGGTCTTGCTCACCGCGGCGAGGTGCTGCGAACTCGTCGGCCGGCCGCGCTGATCGTTTACGACACTCAGCGTGTCCTTCTCGTCGGTCAGGCGGAGCATCGTGCGGACGAAGTTGTTGCCCCACGGGGCGTAGAGCCAGCTCGTGCGGATCGTGCGGTGCGAACAGCCGCTGTCGGCGATGGCTTTTTCGCCCGCCGCCTTGCTCCGGCCGTAGGCGCTGACCGGGGCGATCGGCGCATCGGTCGGGTACGGCGAATCGGCGTCGCCCGCAAACACATAGTCGGTCGAGTAGTGCACCAGCGTCGCGCCGATCGCGGCGCAGCGCTCGGCCAGTCGGCCGACGCCCTCGCCGTTGATGCGGGTGGCTTCGTCTTCGTGCTCTTCGCAGCCGTCGACGTTGGTGTACGCCGCGCAGTTCACGACGTAGCGCACCCCCTCGGGGATCTTCGCCGCGACGGCATCGGGGTCGGTGATGTCGAGCTGGACACGGTCGAACGCGAGGTAGTCGCGCTGCTCAGCTTCGAGCAGTTCGCGCCACGCCCGCCCGAGCATGCCGTTGGCACCCACGATCACGTACACCGGGATGAAAGCGTGGTCGTCGCTCAAGCGTTCACCTCAGCAGCCGCCACGACGCCATCGGTCGCGGGGTCGTACACAAACGGGCTGTCGAGCTCGGCGAGCAACGGCAGCTTCACGTCCTTGTCCGAAAGGATCGCGGCGTCCTCGGCGGTCTGCCAATCGATGCCCAGGGCCGGGTCTTTCCAGAGGATGCCCGCGTCGCACTGCGGGGCGTAGACGTCGGTGACCTTGTACATCACCATCGTGTCGGGCGCGAGGGTGGCGAAGCCGTGGGCGAAGCCCTTGGGCACGAGCAGCTGGTCGCCGTTCTCGGCACTGAGCACCGCGGTGACGTGCTGGCCGAAAGTCGGCGAACCCTTGCGGATGTCCACCGCGACGTCGAGCAACAC
Source organism: Algisphaera agarilytica (assembly GCF_014207595.1). Taxonomy (NCBI): domain Bacteria; kingdom Pseudomonadati; phylum Planctomycetota; class Phycisphaerae; order Phycisphaerales; family Phycisphaeraceae; genus Algisphaera; species Algisphaera agarilytica. Next base: position 2,284,134 of record NZ_JACHGY010000001.1, on the reverse strand, counting down.
GCCCTGCACACAACGCACCAGCTTGTCCTGGGCGTGCGGCGGCGACTGGAAGTGCAGGCCGCGCACGGTGCCCTGCTCGGCACTGAGCGACTCGTTGTCTTGCACAAACGTCAGATCGATCCCGCCGTCCAGCAGCTTGGGCAGCGAATAGACTTCCGCGAAGTAACCACGGTGATCGCCAAACCGCTTGGGGCGGAGCAGCTTCACGGCCGGGATGTCGGTGGGGATAATTTCCATTATCAGTGATGAGTGACGAGTGAGTAGTGATGAGTAATTGATTTCAAACTCGTCACTGTTCACTCGTCACTCGTAACTCCTATAGCCACGGCTCCACGTGGTCGTCTTTCAACAGGTCAAAGAGGTACTGGCCGTAGCCGTTGTTCTTCATGGTCTGGGCGATGGACTCGAGCTTGGCGTCGTCGATGAAGTTCTGCCGCCAGGCAATCTCTTCGGGGCAGCCGATCATCATGCCCTGGCGTTCTTCGATGGCTTCGACGAACGTGCCGGCCTGCAGCAGCGACTCGTGGGTGCCCGCGTCGAGCCAGGCGGTGCCGCGCGACCAGAGCTTCACGTAGAGCTTGCCCTTGTCCATGTAGACGCGGTTGAGGTCGGTGATCTCGAGCTCGCCGCGGGCCGAGGGCTTGATGTTCTCGGCGATGGCGGTGACGTCTTTGTCGTAGAAGTACAGGCCGGGCACGGCGAAGTGGCTCTTGGGCTTTTCGGGCTTCTCTTCGAGGGAGATGACCTTGCCTTCTTCGTCGAACTCGACGACGCCGTAGCGCTCGGGGTCGCGGACGGGGTAGCCGAAGACGGTGGCGCCGTCGGTGACCTGGGCCGCGTCGCGGATCTGCTGCCGCAGACCGCTGCCGTAGAAGATGTTGTCACCCAGGCAGAGGCAGCAGGGCTCGCCGTTGATGAAGTCTTTGTCGAGCAGGAACGCCTGGGCCAGGCCCTTGGGCTCGGGCTGTTCGACGTAGCTGAACTCCATGCCCCACTGGCTGCCGTCTTTGAGCAGGCGTCTGAAGTGGGGCAGGTCGTTGGGCGTGGAGATGATCAGCACTTCCCGGATGCCCGCGAGCATGAGCACGGACAGGGGGTAGTAGACCATCGGCTTGTTGTAGACCGGAAGCAGCTGCTTGCTGATCGCCTGGGTCAGCGGGTACAGCCGGGTGCCGTGTCCACCGGCGAGGATGATGCCCTTCATCGTGTAACTCTTTTCCTGATCGAGGCCCTGATCGAGTGGGCGATGGGTCGTGTCTTGGATCGGCCAAGCCGACGCAGTTTAACGCGCGGGCCTACTCCTTATGGGTTAGGATCGGATGAATCCCCCGGCCGATCCAGAACGATTTTTGGCGAGCAAGGAGCGATAACCTATATTGGTCGGGATCAAATATTTTGGGAGCCCCGCATGAGCAGCAATCCGCCCGCATCCAGGAATTCCGGCCGATCGGGCTGGGGCAACCTCAACAACATCTCGCTCATCGGCAACTACCTGCCCCGCCGCTGCGGCATCGCCACCTTCACCTCCGACCTCGCCGACGCTCTGGCCACCGCCGCTCCGGACGTGGGCGTGCATACCGTCGCGATGAACGACCGGGCCGAGGGTTATCGGTACCCCAGCCGGGTGTGGTTCGAGATCAACCAGAACCGCATGGGCGAGTACAAGGTCGCCTCGGACTTCCTGAACATGGGCGGCGTCGACGTCGTCAGCCTCCAGCACGAGTTCGGCATCTTCGGCGGCAAGGCGGGCAGCAACCTCTACGACCTGCTGCGTCGGCTCCGCATGCCCGTGGTCGCCACGCTCCATACCGTCCTCAAAGACCCCAAGCCCGAGTACCGCGACAGCTTCAACGAGCTCGCCAAGCACTGCGACCGCTTCGTGGTCATGGCCGACCGCGCCTACGAATTCCTCACCGATATCTACGGCATCGAGGAATCCCGCATCCGCCTGATCCACCACGGCATCCCCGATGTGCCGTTCGTCGACCCGGCGTTCTACAAAGACCAGTTCGGCGTCGAGGGCAAAAAAGTCATCTTTACCTTCGGCCTGCTCGGCCCGTCCAAGGGCCTGGAGAACATGGTCGAGGCAATGCCCGCGATCGTCGCCAAGCACCCGGATGCGGTGTACGTCGTGCTCGGCGCGACCCACCCCGGCGTCCTGGCCCACTCGGGCGAGGAATACCGCCTCGGCCTGCAACGCCGAGCGAAAGAGCTGGGCGTGGCCGACAACATCCTGTGGTTCAACAAGTTCGTCGAGCTCGAAGAACTCGTCGAGTTCCTCGGCAGCGCCGATGTCTACGTCACGCCCTACGAAAACGAAGCCCAGATCACCTCCGGCACGCTCGCCTACGCGCTGGGCACGGGCAAGGCCACCGTGGCGACGCCGTACTGGTACGCCCAGGAGATGCTCGCCGACGGACGCGGCCGACTCGTGCCGTTCAAAGACACCAAGGCGATGTCGGACGCGATCATCGATCTCTTCGACAACGAAGTCGACCGCCACGCGATGCGTAAGCGGGCCTATCAGTTCACCCGCGACATGCGTTGGTCCACGATCGCCGGGCAGTACCTCGACCTGTTCGAAGAGGTCCGCGAAGAGCGTAACCAGAAGCCCAAACCCGTCAGCAGCAAGTCGGCCAAGCTCCGCCAGACCCCCGAGTTACAGGAGATCAAGCTCGACCACCTGCACATGATGACCGACGACTGCGGCATCCTCAGCCACGCGAAAAACACCGTTCCCGACCGGGCCGCGGGGTACACCGTGTCCAACAACGCCCGGGCGCTGGTCGCCGTGCTGGTGGCTCAGGACCACATGAACTCGCCCGCCAAGGAGGCGAAGAAGCTCGACGAGGCCGCCTGCCGGTACCTCGCCTTCCTCGAGCACGCCTTCGACGAAGACCACGGCCGATTCCGCGTCCGCATGAACTTCGACCGCACCTGGGAGCAGCGCAGCTTCTCCGAAGACGCCCACGGCCAGGCCATCCGTGCCCTGGGTGAAACCGTGGCCCGTTCACAAGTCCGCGGCCACCTCACCCTCGCCGCCAGCCTGTTCCACCGCGCGTTGCCCGCGTGTGAATCCTTCGAACACGTCCACGGCTGGGCGTATTCGCTGATCGGCATCCACGCCTACCTCCGCAAGTTCTCCGGCGACAGCTCGGCCCGCCGCGTCCGCGAAGCCCTGGCCCACAAGCTCTTCGACGCCTTCAAGCAAAACGGCAGCGACGACTGGCCCTGGCCCACCGACACGATCACCTACACCGCTTCCCGCCTGCCCCACGCGCTTTTGCTGTCCGGCCGCTGGATGTTCAACAACGAGATGATCCAGCAGGCGCTGCGCTCGCTCGAATGGCTCCACGACGTGCAGTACACCGGCAAGGACGAGCAGTTCGCCCCCGTCGGCAGCCTCGGCTGGTACCCGCGCGGCGGCGAGAAAGCGCGATTCAACCAGACGCCCGCCGAGGCCTCGGGCACCATCGACGCCAACCTCGAAGCCTACCGCGTCACCAACGACCGCAAGTGGCTCGACAGCGCTTACAAATGCCTGAACTGGTTCCTCGGCGATAACGACCTGCGCACCCCCCTCTACGACAACACCACCGGCGGATGCTGCAACGCCCTGCTCGCCCAAGGCGTCGACGAGAACCAGGGCGCTCAGGCCACCGTGTCCTGGCTGCTTTCGCTCCTGTCGCTCTACGAACACAACCTCGACCTCGACAACGAGCAGGCCTCGGCCCTCTCGCCGACCTCGACCGAGACCGGCGAAGGGAAGCCCGCCGACCCCACGACCCCGGGCAAAAAGTCAGACGCGGCCGAAGCGACCCGCACCCCGCCCAAACCGACGATCACCAAGAACCTCGCCCCGCCCGCGCCCAATAACCCGTCGACCAGCTCGGCCTGATCGTGGCGTAAGTTGTGCGGCCGATAATCCTTCAAACGAAGCAGAACCACCTGCTTAAGCGGTGGTTTTCCCCTAGTCGGTTCCCGTCAAGCAGAAGGCCGATCGGGCCGATGTCATTTTCGTCGTAGTCGGTTTATTTATGTGACCACAGTTGGCCGCCTCGGGGGCCTGACACGAAGGGCTGGGATGGGACGGCTGGATCGCTCTTTATTGGAAAAGGTACTCGCCTCTCCGCGACTGCCGAGCTTGCCACGCATCGCCATGCAGGTGGTCGAGCTCTGCCGCGACGAAGAGACGACGGTTAACCAATTGGCCCACCTCATCAGCCAGGACCCCTCGCTGGTCATGAAGCTGCTGCAGACGGTCAACTCCTCGGGCTTCGGCGCGGGGCGGTCGATCACGACCGTCGAAGCGGCGGCAAAGATGATGGGGCTGCGTTCCATCCAGACGCTGTCGCTGGCGTTCTGCCTGTCGAACGCGATGACCGACCAGTGCGGCGACGTCTTTGACATGGACGCCTACTGGCGACGCTGCGTCTACGCCGCGTCGGCCGCGCAGGAAACCGCCAAGCTCACCGGCTGCTGCGACCCGCAGGAAGCCTTCACCGCCGGGCTGCTCGAAGACATCGGCGTCCTGGCGATGGCGATGACCATCGGCGGGCCGTACATGCAGATCTCCAAAGTCGCGGGCAAGAACCACTCGGCCCTCGACCGCCTCGAACGCAAACAGCTCCAGGTCTCCCACGCCGTGGTCGGCGCGATGCTGGCCCAGAACTGGAAGCTCGGCCCGATGATCGTCAACTCACTGCGCTACCACCACGAACCCGAGAACGCCCCGGCCGAGTGGCGGAACCACGTGTGGTGTGCCGCGGTCGGATCGATCGGGGCCGATGTGCTGCTGCCCGACCAGGTCGCCATGGCCGCGACCGCGAAGTGGTTCGAGGCGATGAAGACCGCCTTCGGCCTGGACCGCGACAAAGCCAACCTCGTGCTCACCGCCGCCGACGCTCACGGCCGCGCGATCGCCGGCAACTTCAACCTCTCGCCCACCCCCAAACGCGACGTCGCCCAGATCCTCACCGACGCCAACGCTCGCCTACTCGAACTGGCCATGGCCAACGAAGCCAACGCCCGCCAACTCGAATCCGAGAAACAGGCCCTGCACCTCCAGGCCACCCGCGACAAACTCACCGGCCTGCCCAACCGCCACGCCTTCGACACCTTCCTCGACGAACAACTCGCCATGAACGCGCCGTTCTCGATGATCCTCATCGACCTGGACAAGTTCAAAGGCGTCAACGACACCTTCGGCCACGTCGCGGGTGACCGCGTCCTGGAATCGCAGGGCAAGCTCATGACCTCGATCGTCCCCGAAGACGCGCTGGCCGCACGCTACGGCGGCGAAGAGTTTGCCGTCATCCTGCCCAACACCGACGTCATCGACGCCGCCCGGCTCGCCGAGAAGATCCGCACCGCCCGCGCCGCCCAGGCCGTGGACATCGACGCCGAGGCCCCACTGAACGTGACGCTTTCGGCGGGCATCGCCGGACGCAACCCCGGCGACCCCGCCACCGCCGCCGAGTTCATCCACCTCGCCGACCGCGCCCTCTACGCCGCCAAAGAATCGGGCCGCAACACCATCCGCATGACCCGCCCCGCCGCCGCGTAAGCCTTTCCACATTTTTTTCGGAGCACGAAGCGTAAGCGAGTGACCCTGTTGCACTCGCTGACGCTTCGTGCTCGGAATGCGCTTGGCAGTAGGCAGTAGGCAGTAGGCAGTAGGCAGTAGGCAAACGACAATAAACGCCCGCGCGCCATCGCTTGCGTCCGCCCTACTGCCTACTGCCTACTCCCTGCCGCCTAATAAGCTCCCCGCCCGGACCAAACCGCCCGCAGCGTGCGACGCATAATCCCCAACTCCATCCGCCACGACCGCGACCGCACGTACTGACGATCCAGCGCGATCCGTTGGCCGTACGCCAATTCGTTCCGGCCGGACACCTGCCACAACCCCGTTAAGCCGGGGCGGACTTTGCCGTAAGTCGAAAAGCCTCGGCCGTAGCGTTCGCGTTCTTCCAACTGGATCGGGCGTGGGCCAACCAGCGACATGTCGCCGCGCAGCACATTGAACAACTGCGGCAGCTCGTCCAGCGACGACCGTCGCAGCCAGGCACCCAACCGAGTCAGGCGCGGGTCGCGCCGCAGCTTGGCATGGGTGTCCCACTCGGCCGATCGGTTTTCGCACGCCGCCAACAACTCGGGCAGCGCTTCGTCCGCGTCGCCCACCATCGACCGAAGTTTCCACAGCGTGAACACCTGGCCGTCACGCCCGTAGCGTTGCTGCCGAAAACAAGCCGGGCCCGGCGAGTCCAGACGCACCGCGAGCATCAACAACCCCAGCACCGGCAGCCAGATCGGCATCGCCAGCACCACCGCCATCACGTCAAACGCGCGCTTGCCCCAGGGCTCCGCCGACGTGGACGCCGCCTGACCGGGCCGTGAACGCGAAAGAAACGCCGCAGCGCTGCTTGATCGCGTCACCACCTCCGGCCGAACCGGGAGGTCTCGAACTTGCGTCGTTGTCGCCTGGGTCAACCCTGATCCTTACTGCTCGATGAATCGCTGCCAAGCCCCGGAGACCCAGTCCTGAATCTGACGCTCAAACCGCGGGACCGCGAAACGCTGGGCGGAGCATTGTAACTCACCCGGCCCGGCCGTCACCCCTTGGTTTTCAAACTTCTGGACCGCTTCGGTCACCGCCTCGGGCGTCGGCTCATCGAAAAACACGCCCGTCACCCCGTCTTCCACCGTTTCGGTCAACCCGCCCCGCCGCAGCGCGATCACCGGCGCCCCCGCCGCCATCGCCTCGACCGGCACCATGCCGAAGTCTTCTTCCCCGGCAAACAACAGCGCACGGCAGCGTTCCAGCCGGTCCGCAAACGCGGCTTCCTTGAGTTCGCCGACGAATTCGATGCGGGGAGACTCGGCCAGCGCGCCGCGTTGTTCCAATTCTTCGCGTTGGAAACGCCGCCGCCTCGTCATGAAATAGCCGTGGTTTCGCTTGCCCGCCAAGACCTCCAACTTCTTCCGATCCGATCCGTCGCCGACGACGACCAAACGCTTTCCGGTCCGCATAAACGACTCCAACACGACGTCGACGTTCTTGTACTTCACCAGCCGACCCGCAACGAGATAGAAATCTTCGCGGTCCCGGTCCGCTCGGAAACGTGCCGTGTCCACCGGCGGGTAGATCACTGTCGCGTCTCGTCGGTACGTCTTGCGGATGCGGGCCGCGACGTGCTTCGAGTTGGCGGCGAACTCATCGACGCGTTGGCCCGCCAGCGCATCCCACTGGCGGAAGCGGTGCATCACCGCCCGCTTGATCGGCGAAAACTTGTGGGGCGGGACGTGGTCGTGGTACAGGTCCCAGGCGTATCTTGCCGGGGAATGGGTGTAGCAGAGGTGGAGTTGGTCGGCCCGCGTCAGCACGCCATGCGCCGCGGCGTGGTGCGACGAGATCACCACATCGAACCCCCGCAGGTCGTGCTGCTCGACAGCGTAGGGCATGAACGGCAAAAGGATCCGGTGCCGATTCCGCAGCCAAGGCAGCCGGTCCAGCACACTCGTGCGGATGTCACGGCCCTCCAGCGCGGTGCCACGGGTCGCGCTCGGGTGGTGGATGAGCACGAAGATCGGTGCGTCGGGGTACAGCCGGGCGAGCGACTCGAGCACGCGCTCGCTGCCGTGAAACCCCGTGATCGATTCGTGAACCAGCGCTACTCGCATCGTCCAATCGTACCCGGCCCGCCGCGTTCACTCGACCCCACGCAACCCCCACACCTCGCCGCTACGTTGATCGGTCACCGTCCCCACCAGCGGCGGGGCCTCATCTGTTGGCGATTCTTTCGTGACCCAATAACACCCAGAGGCCGCGGACGCTTGCGTTTGAAGGATCAAGCGACGCCCGGACAAGGCTGAGAGCTCTAAGCCCACGTCAAGAAACACGGCCAGTTCTGCGTCCTCGGGTGTCTCGCGTCGGATCATCTCCGCCATGTCCATCACCGCCGCGTATTTGCCGCTGCGGTACTCGGCGTAAAAGTCTCCGCTCCGCTGTTCGCTCACCAGATTGATCACCGCGATCACGTTCGCCCCCACCAGCGCCAACCCGCCCACCACAAACCCGATCCCCCGCCACGGCTCGCGCCACCGCCCGAGCAGGCTTACCCCGCACCGCCACACGCCGTAAACCACCAGCGGCAACACCGGCAGCACGTAGCGCGCGTCCGAAAGGAACACCACCCACTGCACCAGCAGCACGCCGACCAACACACCCCAAAGCAACCGGGCCCGCAATAACATGAGCGCCGCCACGACCACCAACACCGACGCGGGCCATGCCAGGCTCGGCGGGACGTCCTGCCCGAACACCGCCTCGGGCAGCGCCTCGGTCATCAACATCTGCACACTCGCCCACCACGCCTCGGGCGTTTTGGCCTGCAACGCGTAGCGGAAAAACATGGCGTCCTCCCGCACTGCTGGGACCAAGCCCCAGAGCGCTGCCGCGCCCGCCACGGCCAACCCGATCAGCGCGACGCCCAGCCGACGCTGATCCTTCCGGCCGATCACATGAATGATCTCCGCGAGCACATACGCCCCGCCCACCACCGCGACCACGCTGCGGAACGCCGCCATCCACAACACCCCCGCGAGCATCATCCCGAGCGCGAGTCCCAGATGCCCCTTGCGGTTGAGCCGTCGCTCGTGGCCCCAGAGCAGGAGCAGCAGCCCCGCCATGAACGGCAACTCGGTGAGCAGGCTGTGGGTCATCTCCATGAACAACCCGCTGAGCGCCAGCAACATCGTCATCAAGACCGCCGTGGGCCGGTCGGCGTGATCCACAAACAACTGGAAACAAAGCCAAAGCGTCAGCCCCGCCACGGCCAACATCGCCAGCGACGTGCCCCACCCCGCGCCGCCCCCCAGCGCCGCAATCGCCATAGGCAAGCCCGGCGGCGTCGCGCCCAACGCCACCCCGTCCAGCCCGACGCTCGGGTCGCCCGACATGGCGCGGGCCTGCAGCACGTACCACGCGCTGTCGCTGGTGATCCGCCACCGGCCGTTCAACCCGATCACGTACACGATGGCCAGCCCGGCAAACACCACCCCACGCCAGCGGTCCAGCCACCACAGCAGCGTCACCCAGGGCGGCTCGGAACCATGCAGTCGTGGTCTCACGCCAGCGAGTATACCGCTGGGTGAGTTCGATTCGCCGCGCGTTGGTTGGCATGAGGATTGGGGAGTTAGGGGTTGGGGGTTGGATTCGCTCGGACTTATCATGCCGACGTGCCGAACGATTCTCCCGACTACGACCTCGACGCGCTCGCCGCATCGTGTCGCGCGCATCGCGATGCGGGGCGACGTGTCGTGTTGTGTCACGGCTGCTTCGACCTGTTGCACGTCGGCCACGTGCGTTACCTGCAGGCCGCCAAGCAGCTCGGCGATGTGTTGCTGGTGACCGTGACGCCCGACCGGTTCGTCGGCAAGGGGCCGGGCCGACCCGCGTTTCCCGAAGCGCAACGGGCCGAGATGCTGGCGGCGCTCGGATGCGTGGAGCGCGTGGCGCTGAACCGCTGGCCGACCGCAGTCGAGATGTTGGAGCGGGTTCAGCCCGATGTGTATGCCAAGGGTGCCGAGTACGCCGAGGCTGCGCAAGACCCCAACACCCCCGTCGGCCAAGAACGCGCCACGGTCGAAGCCCACGGCGGGCAACTCGCACTCATCGATACCGAAAAATTCAGCTCGACCGAGATCCTGAGCCGTTTGGCTTCACGGCCGTGATTCACCCGCCACGCTCAGCGAGACCTGCCCGGGCTCCAGCAGCGACTCGCATGCCGCAAGCACACGTTCCGCCGAAAGCGACTGCAGGCAGGGCACCTCGTCGTAACTAAACCCCATCGGGCACTGCGGGGCGTCGACATCCTGCGGGCAGTTGGCGCACCGCGGCTGATCCGCCACGACCTCGACCCGCCCCACCGCTCCACGCGGAGCAAACAACGTGCGATCGCCCGGGCCCCACGCCACCACCGTCGGCGTATCCACCGCCACCGCGACGTGCATCGGCCCCGAATCGTTGACCAACATCAGGTCCACCGCCGCGCAGACCCCGGGGAGCTGCTCCAACGTCGGGCGGAGGATCGCGGCGTTGGAGCCGATCGCCGAGACGAGCTGCTGCGCCGCCTCGTCTTCGCCCGGCCCACACAACACCGCCACCTTCACGCCGAAGCGCTCGACCAATTGCTTGGCCACCTCGGCGAACGACGCGGGGTACCACTGCTTGAACACCCAGCCCGCCCCGACGTGCACGCCCACGACTCGGCCGGGCCCCAGGGCTTCGGTCAGCAGACTTCTGGCTTCGGGCCGCGCGGTGTCGGGTAGATTGAGCACCGGGCACCAGTCCACCGTATCGGGCACCGCCACGCCCAACGGCCGAAGCAATCGAGCGGTGCGGTCGATCAGGTGCAGCGGCAGCCCGGGCGTGGGCACGCGGTGGGTGAACCCTTCCCGACGCGTCGGGCTGTCGAAACCCACACGATAAGTCGCGGGGATCGCACGGCAGAGCCGGGCGTGACGTGATGTATCGGGCTCCAACAAATCGATCAACAGATCGTACGGCTGCTGCTTGGCGACCTCGGCGAGCTTGGCATCGAACGCTTCACGCTGCTTCCACGGCACCGGCACGCCGCGCACACCGTCGGCCAACATCGCGGCAAAGCCCTCAAGCCCCGGCGAGACGAACAGGTCGATCTCGGCGTCGGGGTAGCGTTCACGCAGCTTCGCGACCACGGGTTGCATGGACACCAGGTCGCCGATCTTGTCCAGGCGGACCGCGGCGATGCGTTGGATGGGCGGCGCGTCGGACTGGCCGGGAAGCAAAGCCTGTTGCGGCAGCCGTGGTCGTCGGCTGCGCTGCTTGCGGGTCTCCCAGGCGTGGCGGAACTTGAACCGCGCGGTCGCCGAGAGGAGCGAGCCGGTCGTCAACGCCGAGAACGTCGAAACCAAACGGGTCGGCCCGCCGGTCCGCATCCCCAACAGGCCCATACGCAGGGCCTGACGCGCCGCACTCCCGCAGGGGTTGGCGATCAGGCGTTGCTGCACGCGGCGGACCTCCTGGAAGGCCTCGTCCTTGTAGCCCAACTCGGCCAACGCCCGGCAGCGCGAGATGTCCAGGCTCGTCTGCAGGTCGAAGTCACGGAAACCCGTCTCGTCGAGGATGCGTTGGGCTCGGCGACAAAGCCCCAAACGGTCGGCGGGCATCGAGCTTTTCGATTCGACCAATCGCAGCAGACTCCGCACCGCCGCGTCGGGCGGGCCCTGCCCCAGCGGCCCGTCGGTCTGCCACATCCAAGCACGCTCCGCCGCCGCAAGCTCTCCCGCGACATGCAACGCGCTGCCCCACCACCAGAAGATGCGGGGCTCGATGTTCTTCATCGCTGCGACCAGTCCGCCGTTGTCGGCGTCGAGCGCAGCCACCGCCCAGCGGGTCAAAGCCGCAAACCCGGGGTCGAGCTTGAGGTTCTGGGTGTGGTATGCCTGGCGAACCGCCAACACGATCAGCGTCGCCAACTCGCCGATCTCCATCGGGCGGTCGCCGTCTTCCTCACGCCACACCGCCAAGCCGTCGGCGGCCTCGCCGGGCATCCCCATGCGCAGGGGCAGGATCAGCCGCGTCTCTTCCAACACGCCCGGCACGTAGCGATCCGCGAAGACGTGAGACTTGCGGAGCGATAGCGATCCCGTGGCCGCCTCCACGCCCGGCTTCTCCACGACCGACGACACCCCGGGCCAGGCACGCAGCCCGACGCGCAGCCCGGCGCCGCCGTTCTGCTGGGCCCACCAGGCGTCGAAGGTTTTCTCGAGGGCGTCGTGCATCGGAAGGGGTTCCGGGGGCTTCCGGGGAGTTTGATTCAGACCAGGGTCAGACCCTGATCGGCGTAGTACCGCTGGCAGACCTCGTGGGGCTGGCCCGCGGCAACCGTTCGGCCATGATCAAGGTACACCGCCCGGTCGCAAAGGTCGATGACCGAGTGCACATCATGGCTGACATACAGCATCGTCAATCCGTCTCGGCGGAACGCCTTGATGCGGTCGTAGCACTTCTGCGCAAACGCCGCGTCGCCCACCGCCAAGACCTCATCCACGATCAGGATTTCCGGATCGAGGTGCGTCGCCACCGAAAACGCCAGCCGGGCCAACATGCCCGAGGAGTAGTGCCGGACGGGCTGATCGATGAAGTCTTCGAGCTCGGAGAAGTCGTGGATCGCGTCGAAGCGTTGACGGATTTCGCGCCGAGTCAGCCCCAGCAGCACGCCGTTGAGCTCGACGTTTTCCCGCCCGGTCAGGTCGGGGTGGACCCCGGCGCCGAGCGCCAGCAGCGGGCTCACCCGGCCGCGGATCGTGACCCGACCCGAGGTGGGTTTGATCACCCCCGCCGCGAGGGCGAGGCAGGTGCTCTTGCCCGAGCCGTTGCGGCCGACCACCGCCACCGCTTCACCGCGGTCGAGGCGGAGGTCCAGGTCCACCAGCGCATGGGTCCGGGGCGGTTCGCGGTCACGCAGCCGGAGCAACCGATCCTTCAGGCCTCGGCCCGGCGTGACCTGGCGGAACCATTTGTTCACGCCGTCGAATTGAATCATCGGCTCAGACAACTTCGGCAAACCTCGGCTGCAATTTCGTGAACACCGCCACCCCGACCGCTAACGCCACCACCGCCATCAGCGACGAAACGCCCAACATGGCTGGGTCCAGCCGGCCGTGCAACAGCATCTCACGCCAGTTCACCGTCATCGCCCCCATCGGGTTGGCATACAGCACCCACTGGAACCGCGCCGGGATCAACGACTCGGGATACACCACCGGCGTCAGGTGGAACAGCATCAACACCCCGATCGAGACCAAACGCTCCAGGTCCCGCAGAAACAGGGTCAACGTCGCACACAACAGCGACAGCCCCACCACCAACACCAACTGGATCAACAGGATCAACGGGAACTGCCAGAGCCAGGACACATGCGCGGACTGCCCCAGCCCGAGCACCACCAAAAGCACCACCGGCATCGAGAGGAGGAAGTGCGTGAGGTCGTTCATGCAACCGCTCAGCACCGCGTAAACCCGGGGGAACTTCACCTTCGTGATGAGCGGCGCGTTGCTGACCAGCGCGTAGGTCGAGGCGTTCACCCCGTTGGCAAACCACTGCCAGGAGAACAGCCCGCAGATCAGAAACACCGTGTACGGCACATCGCCGGTGGGCACACGCAGGAACTGTTTAAACACCAGGTAATACACCGTCGCGAAAGCCAACGGCTGAAGCAGCGACCAGCTGTACCCCAGCACGGTCCGCTTGTAGCGGACCCGCAGTTCCTTGAGGACCAGCACCCAGAGCAGGTCCCGGGCGTATTCAACTCGGTGAGGCAGACGCATCGACATCGGGCCCGCCATGGTACAGGACCCATGAGGCCGTACGCGGTTTTAGCCCCGTTCGAGCATCAACATCTGCGGCCAGATGCGGGTGGGCAGGAACTCGTCCAGCTTGTCGAGGTCGATCGGCTTGACCTTGACGTCCCAGTCGATCAGGCCGATGGAAAAGCCCATCGCTTCGATCCCACGCAGATACTCGTGGTAGTCCAGGCCCGCTCCGGTGACGAACTCGGGGGCGAACTCCATCAGGATCTTGATCGTCGGGTTAGCCTCGAGGGTCTGCTTCATGCCTTCGAGGATGAACGGCTCGGCGCCCTCGGCGTCCATCTTGATCACATCGACCTTCTTGTTGTCGCCCAGGAATTCATCCAGCGTGATCGTAGGGACCTGGACCATCTGGTCTTCCTGTAGCTGAGCCGGGTCGACCCCCACCAGGGTGTGCCCCCCGCAGTAGTCTTCGAGGGTGCGCAGCGTCATCGTGCCCGCCTCTTTCCAGAGCGCCTTGTCGACGACCTCCGCCCAGTGGTGCCCGTTGAGCATGAGGTTGTGGCGGAGGTACCAGAGGTTGCGCTGCTCGGGCTCGAAGGCGTAGACCTTGCCTTCCGGGCCGACGCTGCGGGCGGCGTGGAGCGTGAAGTAGCCGATGTTCGCACCGATATCCAACACGGTCATGCCCGGCTTGATGCAGCCCTCAAAAATCTTGGTGACCGCCAGTTCCCAGTTGCCGTCGAGGATGAGGTGCGGGGTGCCGCCCATGTCGTCGGACGGGCACACCATCTTGAACCCGCGCACCTGGGTCAGCACGGTATCATTGCCCAGGTAGCAGGACATGCCGTTGTTGCGCAGATACTGGATTTCTTTGAGGATGTCTCGCAAGAGACCCATCACGGTTCGTCTCATCACAGTGAACTCCTGGGTAACGAAGACGCACAATGTACTGAATCTTGAACGGCTCTGAACAAAGCCGCTTCAAGTCCCCCCACCCGCTGCAACCCGGCGTTGCGGCCCACACGAGATCGACCTTGACGCAGTTCAGCCAATCCCTCGAACAGGGCAACCCGCTCCAGAACAAGCCGGCCGTGTCCACCTGCAAAGTCTGCGGGGGCCGGGCGCCCATGGTTTTTGGCTTGCCGTCATCCAAACTCGCCGGGCGCGACATCCCCGACCTGCCCGACGACTGCCCGTACTACCGCTGCGAGAACTGCAAGTTCCTCTTCGCCCACCTGCTCGACGACATCGACAACACCCAGGTCTACGACGAGAGCTACTGGGACAATCAGGACCCCGACTGGGGCGGCCGGGTTAATCAGACGCTGCGGCTGATCATGATGTCGAACCTGCTGCTCAACCGCCTGCCGTGGGAGATGGAGATCTGCGACTTCGGCTGCGGGATGGGCACGTTCATCGAGATGGGACGCGAGCACCTCGGGCTCAAGGCCTGGGGCTTCGACATTATCCAGCCCAAGTTCGGCAAGGACTACTTCCTCGACACCATGCCCGAGCAGCGTTTCGACATCGTCACCGCGTGTGAGGTCATCGAACACCTGCCCGACCCCGTGGCGATGATCGAACCGGCGATCAAGTCGCTCAAGCCCGGCGGCGTGTTCGCCTTCCAGACCGCGGTCTACGAGCCCGAGTCCTGCGGACGCGACTGGTGGTACCTCGGCCCGGCCAACGGGCACATTTCGCTGTACTCCCGCGGCGCGTTCGACCACCTCTTCGAGAAGTTCGGCGGCACCCGTCGCCTGCTCTACGACAACTACCCCGGCGTCCAGGCCTGGCAGATCGGCGGCACGCCCGACCCCACCGTGAAACGGGCCGCACCACGTAAAGACGTAATCAAACGCATCGCCCGCCGATTCAAGAAGTATTGATCCGCGGCATCAGCGCGCCACGATTGTTTTGTGGCGGCCCTGAATCTGACCGGGAGGGCGAGGCTCCTGCCGAGCCGTGTGCTGTGGAAACTTTGCGGCTCGGCAGGAGCCTCGCCCTCCCATCCAACCGCTAGAACTGAATCCGTTCCGCGTTAAGCTGACGCATCGGGTTTACCCAGCAACCGCTCGTACAACCCCAGGTGCGCACGGCCAAAACCCTCCAGGGTGAAGCTGTCGGCGCGGGCCAGGCCACGCTCGCTCAGTATCTTCTGCAGCTCGTGATCGACCAGCACCTTGTGGATCGCCTCGGCGAGCGCATCGGGTCGGTGGGCATCGAACAGCAACGCCGCGTCGCCCACCACCTCCGGCAGCGACGCCACCGATCCGGCCACCACCGGCGTCCCCGCACGCATCGCCTCCACCGCGGGCAGGCCGAACCCTTCGTACAAGCTCGGCATCGCCAGCAGCGTCGCCTGCCCGTACAGCTGACCCAGCACCGCGTCGTCCACGTAATCCGCAAACACCACGGCGTCGCCCAGGCCCAGCCGGTCCGCTTCACGCTCCGCCTCGGGGTAGCGCGGGTCGGGCTGGCCGACGATGACGAGCTGCAGCCCCCGGGGCACATCCGCAAAACGGTTGCGCACCGCCGCAAAAGCGCGGACCAGGCCATCGACGTTTTTGTACGGGTCGCGTCGGCCGACGTTGAGGATGAACGGGCCGTGGATGCCCAGCCGTGCGAGCGCTTCGGGGTCGTGGTTTGATCCGTCCGGATCGACGTGGGGGGCGGGCGTGTTGTAGATCACGTGCAAGTGATTCAGCGGCACGTTGAGGTGGCGGTGGATGTCCTGCTTGGAGTATTCGCTGACGGTGATGATGCCGCCGCCGGAACGGATCGCCCGGCGGGCCTGGCGTTTCATCCACGCCCGCCACACGATGCGGAACTTCTGCTTGCGGCTTTTCTTGAGTTGTCCCCGGCAGACCAGGGGGATCACGTCGTGCACCGTGACCACCCGCCGGCAAGATGTCCGCCAAGGCACGAATACATCCGGGCAGTGCACGAGTTCCACGCCCAGCCGCCGCAACTCGCGGTGGCCCCGGGCCATGCTCGAGAACCGCTGCGGCGCGTCCGGGTATTCGATCAGGTCCAGCGCACCGCTGCGCTTGATCGCGTCGGGCACCGCCGGGCTCTGCAACACCTGCGGCTGCATCCAGACCCGCACCCGGCCGCCTTGCAGTGGGCTTTGGGCGTGCGCCGCGTCGAGGCCGGCCAGCAGGTTGAGCGTGTAGCGCCCGATGCCCGAGAGGTGCGGGCCGATGGTGCGCCCATCGATGAGAATCATCCCCATAGGGTAACTCCGCAGAGGCGACACCCAAAGCCGAGGCGCGTTCATGCGCCGCGAAAACTTATTTATCCAGATTAGGGGCTTATCCGGTTGCGGCGTTTGGGGGCGATCGTTACCGTGCGGTGGTATTGCTTTCAGGTGCCCGACGACGGCCGATCAGGGACGTCGCCGGGTGAAAAGGGAAGCGGAGTGCCCCCTGCTGGGTTGTTGAGGATGGATGCGAATCGCGTCAAATCCTTGCGAAACAGGGGAATTCTCCCGCGGACGCGCCGCCGTAATGGGCCAAGCGTCGAACTCGTTTACCACTGTCGAGCCTGCAACGGGCGGATGACGGGAAGGTGAGTTCGGCAAGGCCCTGAGCCGGAAGACCTGCCTGAGAGTTGCATCGGGTCCTCGCGAATTAGGACACCCGGGCAGGTCGACGCGGTCGCTTTACCCCTGAGCGGTTCCCCCTGTCATCTGCACGCTTCGCGAGGACGGTTATCCAACCGCAGGGGAGGTCGTGCGCGAATCACGGCCGGAAAGTGCCTCGTGAAGAATACTTCGTTTGCTTTGTTGTGTTTTGCAGGTAGTGCCCTGGCTTTCACCAGCCCCTCTTCCCACGCCGCGGCGTTTGTGGACGAGGTCATCTCGTACACGCCCGGCAGCGGCGTGGGCTCGTACACGAACCCGGACGCCGCCCTGGGCCAGCCCGGAGACAACACCGGGTTCGGGCTGCTCACTCCGTTCAACCCCCACTTCTCCACCAGCGAACTCGCCCGGATCGGCAGCGGCGGTGAGTTGACGCTTCGCTTTTCCAACGAAGTGTTGATCGGCGACGGCCTGGACATCGGCATCTACACCAACGTCTTTCTCATCAACAACTCAAGCCTGACCGGGGCCCAGGACCCCGCCGCGTCGTTCGGCGGAGACTCGGTCGATATCCATGTCAGCGACAACGGCAACGACTGGGTGAGTGTCGACACCTCTACCATCCCGTTCAACCTGCCGCACACCTACTACCTCAACCCCGAAGCATTGACCGGCAGCTCGAGCACGGTGCCGAGCAATCCGATCCTGGCCGACTTCGGCAAACCGTTTGATGCCGAGCTCTCGGACTTCGACGGGCTGACCTACGCCGGCATCGGCAACCTGCTGGACGGCTCGGCCGGGGGGACCTGGCTGGACCTTTCGCCAACCGGGCTGAGCAGCGTCAGCTATATCCGCTTCAACAACCCCGGCGCTACCTTTGAACTCGACACCGTGGCCATCGCTAACAGCAAGGTCGGCGTTCTGGTCCCCGAACCCCACTCTGTGATGGGCCTCGCGGCCACGGGGCTGCTGGTCTTTCAGCGCCGCCGTTCCGCGTGATTGCTTTGTTTGTTTCCTGTTGATCAATGAACCCTTTAGAGGAGAATGTTTTGAAGAATCGATCCCTATCGCTGTCCCCCTTCCGCACCATGGTCCGCTTGAGCCAAGCCCTGGCCCTTGCCTTTGCGCTCTTGGTGTTCACCCAGACCGCGTCGGCCCAGGTTCTGCCCGGCTACAGCGTCGGCACGGGGGCCAACACCTCGTACCTCGTCCTGGACTTCGGCTTTGTCGGCGGCAACGCGTATGAGTTCTCCTACTCCTACGACGGCACCGCGACCGGTGAAGACCTGCTCCTGGCGCTCGACAGCGACGGATCGCTGGTCGTCGATCGCCAGTTCTTCGATTTCGGCGGCGGCCCGTCGATTTTCGTCAACGGCTTCAGCTTCGATGGCTTCAGTGAGATCCCCGTGTTCGAAGGCTCCCAAGGCGAGAGCTGGTCGTACTGGGTGAGCGACACGACTCCGCTGGTGCCCAGCGACTGGACCAGCTCGAGTGTTGGCTCCACCGACCGTGTCCTGGCCAACGGCTCCTATGACGGCTTCACGCTTAACGTGTCGCCTTTCAACGGCGGCGGCTTCTCGCCCACCAACGACCCGCCGGCCGTGGTGCCCGAACCCGCGGCCCTCGTGCTGCTGGGTAGCGGCGTCCTGCTGGGTTGCGTCCGCCGTCAACGCCGAGACTGACCCACGATGCCCAGGCAACGTCACCGCCATCCCGGCTTTACCTTGATCGAACTGCTTGTTTCGATCGCGATCATCGCGCTGCTGATCGGCCTGCTCCTGCCTACGCTGGGGCGGGCCCGATCGGCCGCGAGGTCGACCCTCTGTCTGAGCAACCTCCGACAGACCGGGACCGCTTTGCTGCTCTACGCCCAGGACTACGACGGACGGATGGTCACACACTCCCAGGTGTTGCCCAGCGGCCGGCTGTGGTGGTTCGGCTTCGAACCCGGGGGGGCCGCCCCCGGCGCAACGCTACGGCCGCTCGACAAAACCCGCAGCCCACTCGCCACCTATTTCGGCGGCGATATCTACGAAGGCCTGGCTTGCCCCGATTTCCCCGACGACAGCGATCGCTTCGTCGAGAAATTCGAGGTCAGCTCGGCCCACTTTGGATACAACGGCGGCATCGTTTGGCCGTTCCCCAACGCCGAGCCCCGAAGGCTCATCGAAGTCACCCAAGCCAGCGAGGTGTTCGCTTTCGCTGACGCCATCCACCAGGACTTCACCGACGACTTCTACGAGCCCCACTCCATGGCCTACCGCAAGACCGGCTTCGTCGCCGGCACCACCCACTTCCGCCACCCCAACACCACCGCCAATCTCGTCTACCTCGACGGCCATGCCAGCTCGATTCAACCCCCACCCACCGAAAACGTCTGGACCACCATCGGCGAGACCCCCGTCGCCAACCCCGACACCGGCGACGGCGAGGGCACGATCTACGGCTTCCCGACGTGGACCTCGTTTTAACCCGCTCCACCCTCCACCAACCACCGGCCTAGAGTCCACCATGAAGATCGACCGTTGCATCTGTACCCAACGCACGTTCTGCGACCTGATCGACACCGCTCGGGCCGAGGGGCTGTCGCTGCCGCAACTGGTCGAACAAACCAGCGCCTCGGCCTGCTGCACCATGTGCGGGCCGTACCTCCGCCGGGCCTATCGCACGGGCCAGACCACGTTCGGCTACCTGCTGTCGCAGGACGACGAGCCCTACGCCACCGCCGACGACAAGACCGCCGCCGCCCCGCTAGTGCAGGGCTGAGCGTGCCCCCCAACGACCTATCCCTGCCCCTGGCCCCGAGCCGCTGCCCGCTGTGCGGCGGTTTCAACCAATGCGCGGTCGCCCAGGGACAGGACCCCAAAGCCTGCTGGTGCATGAGCGTGACGGTGCCGGCCTCTCTGACCGAGCAGCTACCCCCCGAGGCGGTGGGGAAATCGTGCATCTGCGGGGCGTGCGTCGAGGCCTGGAATACCCGCGGGGTGCTCCGGCGTTATGCCGATTAATCGCCGCATCCGAGTTGCTAGGATATGCCCATGACTGAATCCAACCTGCCTCACGAAAAAGTTGTCATCATCGGCTCCGGCCCCGCGGGCTGGACCGCCGCCATCTACGCCGCCCGGGCCGAACTCTCGCCTCTGGTCTTCCCCGGCCGCGCCGCGGGCAAGGACCTCCTGCCCGGCGGTCAGCTCATGCTCACCACCGAGGTCGAAAACTACCCCGGCTTCCCCGACGGCAAGACCGGCCCCGAGCTCATGACCGAGTTCTTCAAACAAGCCCTGCGCTTCGACACCCGCGTCGTCACCGACGCCGGCGTGAAGAAACAGGAAGACCTGGACATGAACTTCGGCCTGTTCAACGTCTTCCAGAACGTGAAGTCCGTCGATCTGTCCAAGCGGCCGTTCCACGTCATCGGTGACGGCGGCTACGAAGTCCTGGCCGACTCGGTCATCATCGCCACCGGCGCGAAGGCCAACTGGCTCGGCCTGGAAAACGAGATGCGTCTGGCCCAGACCGGCGGCGGTGTCAGCGCGTGTGCGGTGTGCGACGGGGCGCTGCCGATGTTCCGCGACGCCGTGCTGGGTGTTGTGGGCGCCGGCGATACAGCCGTGGAAGAAGCGACCTACCTCGCGAAGTTCGCGAGCAAGGTGGTGATGTTTGTCCGCCGTGACGAGATGCGGGCGAGCAAGATCATGCAGCAACGCGTGTTCGACAACCCCAAGATCGAAGTCATGTGGGACACCTCCATCACGGAAGTCCTCGGCGACGAGAAGATCACCGGCGTCGAACTGATCAACAACAAAACCCAAGAAACCAGCTCGATGGAGCTCGGAGGCTTGTTCATGGCCATCGGCCACACGCCGATCACCGATTTCCTCGACGGCCAACTCGAAGCCGACGACGCGGGCTACCTGATCCTCGACGATCCGTACCGCAGCACCACCAAGATCCCCGGCGTGTTCCTCGCCGGCGACGTGGCCGACCACGTGTATCGCCAAGCGGTGACCGCCGCGGGTATGGGCTGCAAAGCCGCGATCGACGCCGAGCGCTGGCTCGCCGAACAGGAAGCCGAGCCCGCGACGGCCACGGCCTGATCAAACGCCAAACAACAACACCACGCAAAGCCCACGGATCAATTCCGTGGGCTTTTTTTGCGCTTCAAGTTTTCAAAGAGCGAACCCGTGTTCCCCGCCACACCCGCTGCCGTGGCCGGCGTGGGGTGAGCGGTTGGGTTGTCGTTTCGATCCACCACGGAGCTTGGGAGGCACGGAGACACGGAGGAAGGCAGGAAGCATTTGATTTCAATAATCAATGCCTTGGTTCTTCTCCGTGCCTCCGCGCTCTCCGTGGTGGATCGAAACGAGTCCCCTTGAACACGGACCCTCGACCAACGACGACGGGTTCCGACCTTGAGCGATCCCGGCAAGGTGGTGAGCTCAAGTGTCGCCACGCACCCGACGTGTGCGTCAGCCCGGCTCCACGGATATGGGCGTGCTTGGTGCCTTGCCTGTGCGACCTTCACGCCTGGAATGCCACCGTGGTCCGACATTAGGGGGCGAGACGGACCAGGTGTGCGCACGGAGATGTCGCTGAATTCAGGGAGATGGGCGATGACAAGGAGTAAGAATTTTTCTGCGTTGATGTTTTTCTACGTTCGGGCGTGCCCCGTTGTGCGCACAAACCCGACTTTAGCCCGGGGTCAATGACCCCGGGCCGCCGCGGGGGGGGCAATGGCATGATCGTGGCATCCACTCAAACCATACGAAACGGATTCATTGGCTCGGACCACGCAACCCCATGTCGTTCGCCGCGGCCACCCCGGGTCATTGACCCGGGGCTAATGTGCATCCATTTGATACGGATGATGCGGGCTTGCGAGTAAGTGTTCACGGATCCACCAACATGCGGAAACCGTTGTTTTTCAGGAACGGAAACGATGTCCGGGTCGTAAAATAGGTATAGGCCTCGAACGCCTGCATGAGGCCGGAAAGGAACTGTCATGTCGGGTTACGAAGAACGCAAACGTGGTATGGAAACTCAACTCGCCCACGACAGTGAGTTGAACTTCAAAGTCAGGAACCGGCGGAACCGCCTGCTCGGCGAGTGGGCCGCATTCCAACTCGGGCTCGAAGGCAAAGACGCGATGGCCTACGCACAAGACGTGGTCCACGCCGACTTCAGCGAGCCGGGCGAAGACGACGTCGCACGCAAGGTCATGGATGATTTCAAGACCTACGGCGTCGCCGTCACCCCCGCCTCGCTGCGACACCGCATGGCCATGCTCATGGGCCAAGCCGAGCGTCAGGTGCACGACGAGGTCTGAATACGGTGAAGACGATCAAGCCGTCGCGAGAATGTCGTTGACGTCGATGACGTCCATGCCCGCCGCGCGGGCGCTCTCGAGGCCGGGCGGGGCGTCTTCGAAGGCGAGGCAGTGCTTCGGGTCCACGCCGAGCTTCTCCGCGGCGACGAGGAACGTCTCGGGGTGGGGCTTGTGGTTCTCGACGTCGTCCGCGCAAACCACCGCGTCGAAGTGGTCGGTCATGCCGATGGCTTGGAGCGTGTTGGTGATGCCGGTGCGGGTGCTTCCGGTGGCGACGGCGATGGGCAGCTTGCCCTTGTACTCCAGGGCCAACTCCACGATCGGCTCGATACGCGTGATCTTGTCGGCGTGCTCGTAGTAGGCGTCGTACTTCTCGAGCATGATCGCCCGGGCGTCGAGCGTTCGGCCTGACTCCTTGGCGAGGATGTCGAGGATCTGCACCGCCGGCACGCCGCCGAACGCCATGAAGCGGTCGTGGGGCAACAGGTGGTCGAGCTCGTGCTTCTTCAGCGTTTCGTGCCAGGCGATCCAGTGGACGGGCATGGAGTCGGCAAGCGTGCCGTCGCAGTCGAAGACCAGGGCGCGGTGGTGGGGCTTAATCATGGGTTGGGGAACATCTGGGAGGACAGAACAACAGGCGGGGCACAGACCATAGCGGTTTTCTATGAGCAAAGGGTTGACATGAAATCGATATAGACTAATATTTAACCGTATGGTTAAATTAATGCCTCAACCCGATCCCGACGCGATGGACCGCACCTTCGCCGCCCTGGCCGACCCCACCCGCCGGGCGATCCTGGCGCGCATGGCCGCGGAAACCACCGGCGAAGGCGTCCGCGTCACCGAGCTCGCGGCGCCGTTCGTCGATGCCGCTTCCGGGGGCATGAGCCTGCCCGCGGTGAGCAAGCACCTGCGTGTGTTGGAGCGGGCCGGGCTGCTCAAGCAAGAGAAAGACGGCCGGGTCCGGCGGTGCCACCTCGTCGCCGGGCCGTTGAAAGACGCCCACGACTGGGTCGCCTTCTACCGCAAATTCTGGAGCGACCGCCTCGATGCGCTGGCCGACTTCCTCGAATCCGAGAACGACGACCCGAGCGGAGGGGAATGATCGATGCCCAGCGACCCCGCCGTGTCCAAACGTGTCCGCAGCGCCATCGCCGACCGCGGCTTCGAGGAACGTTTCTTCTTCGGCGGCGACGCCTGGTTCTTCCAAGGCAACTTCGCGATCGGCATCTACCACGACCAGCTCACCTGCCGCATCGGCGTGGACGCGGCCAACACCGCCATCGACGACGGCCTCGCCCGGCCCATGGACATCACCGGCAAGCCCATGAAGGGCTGGGTCTTCGTCGACCCGCCCGACTTCGACACCAAGGCCAAGCTCGTCGACTGGATCGACCAGACCGCCGACTTCGTTTCCACCCTTCCCGCCAAGGCCCCCAAAGCCAAGACCAAAAAGTAGCCCCCTTCTCCGGAGTATCGCCATGACCTCGTCCCCCACCCAACCCTCAGCCATGATCCGCCTGCACAAGCATGTCCAGGCTTCCCCCGCCCGCGTGTTCGAAGCGCTGACGACCGCCGAGCAATACACACATTGGTTCGCACCCGACCCCAACGTGACCTGCGGCGAGGTCCTCATCGAGCCCCGAGTCGGCGGCCGATTCCGCTTCGAGATGGTCACGCCCGACGGCAGCAAGCACGTCGGCGTCGGCACGTTCACCGAAGTCATCGAGAACCAGAAGATCAGCTACACCTGGTCCTGGGAAAGCCAGCCGGACTTCGGCGCCAACTCCCAGGTCACCTGGGAACTCTTCGAAACCGAAAACCACTACGCCCCCGGCGAGCCCGCCACGGAGATCGTGCTCACCCACGACAAACTCCACACCTCCGCCGAGCGCAGCGAACACACCGGCGGCTGGTGGCAGTGCCTCCGCGCCCTGGGCTACCACGTCCGCGGCGTCGACCCCCGCGAGGCGATATACGGCAAACCCGCCGCCAACGCGTCGTAACAACCGTGATTGGACTTCCGCACGTTGAGCCGCGGAGCGTAGATCCGTGCTGCCCCATGCTGACGAAAACATAATCGAAATCAGAGATGATTCAGGCTTGACAAATACCAATCAAAAACCTAACTTAATTCCCACCCAATCATCTCACCCCATTCCCGGAGACTTTCGAATGAGCGAATCCCTGCAAGCCACCCTCGCCGTGGGCAAACAACTCGTGGACTACTGCAACCAAGGCCAGCACCGCGAAGCCATCAACGAGCTGTACGCCGACGACGCCAAGCACATCGAAGCTTGTGCGATGGGCGACGACATGCCCCAGGTCACCGAGGGCAAGGAAGCCCTGCTGAAGATGAACGACTGGTGGGACAACGCCCACGACGTCCACGGCATGGAGATCAAGGGCCCGTTCCCCCACGACAACGGCAGCTTCGCCGTGTGGATGTCCATCGACTGCACCGCCAAGGAAGGCCCCATGGCCGGCCAACGCATGCAGATGGAAGAGGTCTGCCTCTACGCTGTGAAGGACGGCAAGATCAGCCAGGTCGAGTTCTACTGGGACCCCACGGGCTACGGCGCGTAAATCAACTCACCGACAACCCCAAAAAAACTTTAGCCCCGGGTCAATGACCCGGGGCTCTGTCGTATGCAAACCCTTGTTTGGCGTTCGGCCGACTCCGTCCCGCACTCACTCCATGCCGGGGAAGCCGAACTTGCCGTTGTCGTTCTTCCATTCGTCGCGGGGCGGGATGGTTTCGATCGCGTCCCAGTGCTCGACAATCTTGCCGCCGTCGATCCGGAACAGATCGTAGAAGCTCGTGGGCTGGCCAAGGAAGACGCCTTCGCTCACGGTCAACACGAAATTGCCCTCGCCGAAGACCGCGTGGTTCTTCTCGTAGACCATGGGCGTGCCCGCCTCGGCCATCGCCTTCATCGCCGCGCCCAACGCCGCCAAGCCGTCGCCTACCGCGGGGTTGTGCTGGGCGTAGTTGTCCGGGTGGATGTACTGCGTGATCTTCTCCGGCGAACCACCCATCAGCACGTCCGCGACAAACCCCTTGACCAGCGCTTTGTTCGCCTCGGTCAGCTCCAGGTCGGTCACTTCGGTCGGGCCGTCGATCTGGGTTCGGCCTGACGCGGTTTCGGCCACCAGCTCCTGGAGGTTGTCCCAGTGCTCGACAATCAGCCCGTCTTCGAAACGGAAGATGTCGAAGCCGACCTTGGGGCCGAAGAAGTCGTACTCGGTGTGGGTGATGACGTAGTCGCCGTCCGTCAGCACGCGTTGGACCGAGACCTTGGCGCTGCCTTCGGGGAGGGCCGCCAGCACCTCGCCAAACCCGGCCAGCCCGTCGGCGACCGCGAGGTTGTGCTGGGTGTATTGCTCGGGGTTGATGTAGGCAACCGCCGAGGTGTCGCCGGTCTCGATGCTGTTGAGGAGGGCTACGGCTTTCTGGGCGTTGGTCGGTTCCATGGTGGCCTCTGGGGTGGTGGCTTGTGGGGCGCCGCAGGCCGACAGGGCCGATGCGGTCAGGACGAGCGAGAGTGCGGTTTTCATGACCTGCTCCTTGGGTTGGCCCGAAGGCCGGGTGAATGTCACAGCAAAACCTTATGGACCAAGGCCTAAACGGAACAGGTCAAAATCAACCCATCTCGGGTAGATCTCTAACCGGCGCTGTTTTTCATAAACTCGGCCGGCGTCAAACCCGCACAGCGCTTGAAATACTTGCTGAAATTGCTGGCGTCCTCAAAGCCCAGCTCGTAGGCCAAGGCCTGGATCGACGGCTTCTCCAAAGCCAAGCGGCGCTTCACCTCCAAGACCACGTAGCTGTCGATCATCTGCTTGGCGGTCTGACCCGCGGCACGCTTGCACAGCGCGTTGAGCGTCTTGTAGGTCATGCTCAGTTGATCGGCGTAATACGACGCATCCCGGGTGCTGGCATGATGGTCGTGAAGCAGTTCGATAAACCGCGACAGGTCTTCACGCTGATCACGGCTGATGTCGCTGCGCCCCTCCACGGGCCGGCCTCGATCGAGTATCCGCAGCAACGCCGCGAACAGCAGGATCACGATCATCGAATCCGGTGCTTGCCGAGTTGCCTCATGTTCCAACTCGGCCAACACCGAACACGCCCGTTCAAGCAGATCATCATCCGGCTGAAACACCGGCCCCGGGTTAGACGCGATCTGCATCGGCGAGAACAGCGACGCCCGTGTGTTCACCTGCGTCTCGTCGGCAAACCCGTCGGTGAACACCACCGCACGGCCGCGAGGTTCGTCGGTGAAATCAAACGCATTGACCTGGCTGCGACTCACAAAAATAAAACTGCCCGGCCCAAACGGGTGGCGAGCAAAATCGATGAAATGCTCACCCCGCCCCGCCTCCACATAAACCAGCAAGTGGAAATCCAGCCGGTGCGGCTGCGTGGGGTCGTGCGACATCCGGTGCCGATCCCGATTGATCTGCTGCAGATCAATCACTTCGAGGTTCTGCTCTCGCGGTTCCCTTGGCCGGTAGGTGATCAGGGGGATATCCATGGCGTCACCGCAAAACTGCTGATCAATACCCGATGAACTTCACGGCCGAGTCGGGGCCTTAGGCACCCGCTTTCAACCGATACACCGCTGCCACCACATCCTGCACATCGGTCGGGGCATCGTCGGCCGACAACACGCGGTCGATCCACTGCACGGCTTGCGTGCGGTTTTCGCCGAGTTGGAGGAGCACCTCCAAGGTCTCGCGGGCCAGGCTGCCGCCGCCGGAAGCGGGAGCCCCCTCGGCCCCTTGGCCACTGGGCCCCTCGGCCCCTGCGCCATACGCCGCGGCACTGACGAACTGGTCCACCTTGTCGCGCAGCGTCACCACGATGGTCTCGGCGAGCTTCTTGCCGACCTCGGGCATGGTCTGGATGAGCTTGGCGTCGCGGTCGGCGATCGCGCTGGCGAGGGTGTTGGTGTCGAGGATCATCGCACGCAGGGCCCGCTTGTGGCCGATGCCTTTGCAGGTGACAAACAGCTCGAAGAACTGCTTGTCCTGCTCGGTGAGGAAACCGGCGAGGCGGGGGAACATGGTCGCGCCCTGGGCGGTGGACTCGATGAACTGGAAGGTGTGGAGCGTGACGGTTTGGCCGGTCTTCACCGAGAGGCGGGTCGCGGCGAAGGCGGGGAGCATGACCTCGTAGACCAGGCCCTGCCCGGGATCGACGAAAGCTTTGTCGGGTTCGATGGCGTCGAGCGTGCCGGTGATGCGTGAGATCATGGATGAGGTGTTGGGGGCTTGGGGGTTGGGGGCTTGGGTTTCAAGGCCCTGAGCACGGGGCAGTCGTTACTCGGATAATCGGCTAGGGTATCGCACTCCGGCGGCGACTGCCCCAAACGTCGCCTAAGCCCCCAACTCCCAAGCCCCCAACACCCAGAACCCATGCAAATCCCCCTCAAGTACGGCTGCAACCCCAACCAACCCCACGCCCAGATCACCACCCCGGGCACCGGCCCGTCCGGCGACGGCCCGCTCATGGTGGTCAACGGCAGCCCGTCGTACATCAACGCCCTCGATGGCATCCGCGCCTGGCAGCTCGTCCGCGACCTCAAGGCCGCCACGGGCAAGGCCGCCGCCGCGTCGTTTAAACACGTCAGCCCGGCCGGTGCCGCGGTCGCGGGTGAGCTCTCGCCCGAGTTCCTCAAAGCCTTCTTCTACGCCTCGCCCGAAGACGTGCCCGGCGGGGCGTACTCCCCCGTCGCCACCGCCTACGCCAAGGCCCGCAGCTCCGACCGCGTCGCGTCCTTCGGCGACTTCATCGCCGTGTCCGAACCCGTCGACGCCACCCTCGCGGCGCTCATCAAGCCCGAGGTGTCGGATGGCATCATCGCCCCGAGCTACGAACCCGAGGCCTTCGACATGCTCCGGGCCAAGAAGGGTGGCAAGTACGTCATGCTCACCATGGACCCGGCCTATACACCCCCAGCCGTCGAGTCCCGCGTCGAGTTCGGCCTGGCCCTCGAGCAGACCCACAACGACATCGCCATCACCGCCGACACCTTCTCGAACATCGTCACCGCCAAGAAAGACATCCCCGCCGATGTCATGGAGACGCTGATCGTCGCGACCATCACGCTCAAGCACACGCAGAGCAACAGTATTTCCGTGGGTTATCAGGGGCAGGCCGTGGGTATCGGTGCCGGGCAACAATCGCGCATCGCCTGCACCCGGATTGCCTGCGATAAGGCCGATCGCTGGCTGCTCAAGACTCATCCCAAGGCGCTGGCGTTGCAGTTCGCCGACGGCCTCGCCAAGGCGGAGAAGGTCAACGCCGCCGACAACTTCGTGCGCCACCACGAACTGAACCAGGGCGAACGCGACGAACTCGCCAAGGCCCTGGTCGGCGATTGGTCACCCCTGACCGACGAAGAGCGGGCCGACTGGCTCAAGCAACTCGACGGCGTGGTGCTGAGTAGCGACGCCTTCATCCCCTTCCGCGACAACCTCGACCGCGCCGCCGCCAGCGGCGTCGGCTTCATCGCCCAGGCCGGCGGCAGCGCCCGCGACGAAGGCGTCACCGAAGCCGCCGACCAACACGGCATGGCCATGAGCCACACCGGCGTCCGGCTGTTCCTGCACTAATCCCACTCCCTACATCTATTCGATAGAAAGCGATCGCCCCTCATGAAGAACAACCAGATGACAAAACCCGTTTGGACGATCGCCGCATTCGCCTCTCTTGGTGTGCTAAGCGTGACCGGCTGCTCGCAAAAAGACGCAACCCTGATCAGCAAAGAAGCCGCGATTGACGCCGCGACCGCCGAAGTCGGCGGCGAACTCCTCGGCATCCGCTTCGACGAACCCGACACCCAGTGGGATATCTTCATCAAGTCCGGCGACCAGGCCTACGAAGTCGAGGTCGACGCCGTGAGTGGCAAGATCATCGCTACCGAAGAAGAAAGCCTCGAAGAAATCCAGGCCGAGCTCTCGGGTGACCTTTCTCACGAAGGCGTTGATGGCGACGTAGATTGATACCCTCTTGGCGTGGCCTCAATATCGATGGTCATGGGTCGCATTTAATGGAACCCGGTGAGACCTTCATCACACGTTTGAACGCTCGGCTAAAAGCCGCTTCGCTCTCGTAACCTAAGCGAAACGCCAGCTCGGCTACCGTCGCCCCCTCGCTCTTGAGCAACGCCGCGGCGACCTGCATTTTCCAACTTCGCACGTATCGCATGGGCGACTCACCAACGAGTTCGCTGAAACGTGCGGAGAAGGCGGAGCGCGACATCGCCGCCTGTTCCGCCAGGTCTTCCACGGTCCAAGGACGCTCGGGGTCTTGGTGGAGACTCTGCAAAGCCTGACCGATTTGTGGGTCCTTGATTGCAGCCAGCCAGCCGGTCTGGGCGGCGGGCTCGTCTTCGATCCAGGTCCGGATGGCTTGGATCACCAGAGTGTCGGCGAGCCGGGCGATGACCGCTTCGCTGCCAGGGCGAGGTTTTTCGACTTCGCTGGCCATGACATTGAGGATGCCCTGGGCTGTATCGCCCCGGTCAGGGTCGGAGGTGTCGAACCGAACGGTCTGGGGCAGGAGCGAGATCAGCCGTTCGGCGACGGGGTGGTCCATGTGCACCGCGCCGCAGATCATTTGGCAGGGCGTTCCCCCGCCGCCGTGCACAAGTCGTTCGTAGCGGTCGGTGACGTGGTAGCGCTCGGTCTCGAACAGATTCGTGGCCTGGGCGTCCGCCGAAGACGCCACCACGTGGCCCTCGCCGTGGGGCACGAGCGTAAAGACGCCCTGCTGCAGGTCAAGCGGTTCGGGGTCGGACGTCAACATGACGCACCGGCCTTCGGTGACCACGTGAAACATCAGGCAGTCCGGCATCGGCGGGAGATCGAGACCCCAAGGCTCGGTGAACTCCGAACGACAGTAGAACACGCCGTCCATCCGCAGGAAATCTAGCGCCTGCCCAAGCGGATCGCTCGACACCCAGGCATCGGCAGGACGCTGAGTCGGGCCTTTGTCGTGTGATTTTGATTGGGCCGGGTCAGTCACGTTCCGAGTATATGACTCCCTCGCGAGGCCCACCACGAAATTTGGACAAAAGAGCATGAGCCCGCCCCAAAGCGCCATATTTTCATACCGCTCGCTGCCCTATCTTTTTGCCTGTGACGTGTGACCCGCTGATTCGTGAACCAGAACCCCAAACCGAGGAGCAAGCGATGAACCACAAAACACTCTTCGCTTCCCCACTTCGGGAGGTCCCCGACCGGCCGCCGCCCTGGCGGGATCACTGACCCCAGAGCCTCGCTCATTCCACGGATTGAACTCTTCTCCCTTACGGCGTTCGTGAGGGAACCACTCACCGTCTGCCCATACCGCAGACCCTCGAAAGGATGTTTCCGATGCAGAAGTTTCTCACCCTGACCGCTCTCACGGCCACCCTCACTCTTGCCGGCCTGGCCCAAGCCAGCCCCCAAGTCGATCGGGCACACCACGCCCGTGAAAACGCGGTCGCCGCCAAGCAACAAGACGCGGTCTACAACCTCGTCCCGGCAAAGAACGTCACGGCTTCGAAAACCCGCCCAGCCTATGGCCACATGATCCAAGGCGGACGCGGGACCCGCTAAACCTTCGGTGACAGTTTGATTGAGGGCCCAGCCCTTTCGACCGCGGAGACCACAGGATTCAATCCTGTGGTTTTCGTGCATGGCGCTTTGGAGGTAAGCGAGTTGCT
This sequence comes from Algisphaera agarilytica, assembly GCF_014207595.1. Classification (NCBI taxonomy): domain Bacteria; kingdom Pseudomonadati; phylum Planctomycetota; class Phycisphaerae; order Phycisphaerales; family Phycisphaeraceae; genus Algisphaera; species Algisphaera agarilytica. The sequence continues at coordinate 2,253,152 of NZ_JACHGY010000001.1, read as the reverse complement.
ATGTAGGAGCATTTCTCGACGTCGCCCCGTCACCAATCACCTTCACCGCCGTCGCTTTGGACGAACTGCAAAGCATCGGCAACAACGCGCCATATCGAATGAATCGAGGCGTCCGTAATTTGGTTTCCACGCGAGATCGGTTGTCGTGTGGCAGCCATCTCAAGTCCGTACCCCTCTTTCATGGAGACCTTGTGATGCAGAACGAACTTCAAAAATCTTCCCACCCTCAAGACCTGACTCTGGTCATCGGCGGCAACGGCAAGACCGGCCGACGCGTGATCAACCGGCTGAACGCCCTGGACCGACCGGTGCGGGCGGGCAGCCGATCGGCCGAGGTGCCGTTCGACTGGGACACGCCCGAGACCTGGGGCCCGGCCCTCGACGGCGTGTCGGCCGTGTACCTCACCTACTACCCGGACCTCACGGTGCCTGGCGCGTTGGAGAAAGTGCAGGCGTTGATCGATCACGCGGTCGCTGCCGGGGTTTCGCGAATCGTGTTGTTATCAGGGCGGGGGGAGGCCGAAGCTCAGGCGAGCGAAAAAATCGTCGCCGCGTCGGGCGTGGAATGGTCCGTCGTGCGTGCGAGCTGGTTCAACCAGAATTTCAGCGAAGGCGCGTTCCTGGACCTGGTGATGAGCGGCACAGTGGCGCTTCCCGTGAGCAATGTGCGTGAACCGTTTGTCGACTGCGACGACATCGCCGACGTCGCGGTTGCCGCTCTGACCGAGCCGGGGCACGACGGCAAGATCTACGAAGTCACCGGGCCCCGGCTGCTCACGTTCGGCGAAGCGGTGCAAACCATCGCCGATGCGGCGGGTGTTGAAGTCCAGTTTCTCGACGTGACCCCCGAAGAGTTCGAGGCAGGGTTGTTGGCCGAAGGGGCACCTGCCGAAATCGTGGGCCTTTTGAATTACCTCTTCAACGAGGTACTCGACGGCCGCAACGAATACCTCTGCGACGGCGTGCAGCAGGCATTGGGTCGCCAGGCCCGCGACTTTGCCGACTACGCCAAGCAAGCCGCTGCGGAAGGCGCTTGGACGAAGGAGGTGATGTCGTGAACATCCTCCTGACCTCCCTCACTGTCGTCGCGGCCGTGGGCAGCGGCCTGGTGGCTGGCTTGTTCTTCACCTTCTCGACGTTCGTGATGAAAGCCCTGGGCCAAGTCGCCCCGAGCAACGGGATCGAAAGTATGCAGGCCATCAACATCACCGTCATGAATCCCATCACCATGGGAGTCTTCATGGGTACCGCAGTGCTCAGCCTGGCCAGCGTCGTATTTGCGGTCTTCAATTGGTCGTCGCCCAGCTCGGCTTGGCTCATGGTGGGCGGCCTGCTCTACCTCGCCTCGTTCATTATCACCGCGGCGGGCAACATCCCGATGAACGACGCGCTTGCGCCGATGGACGCCTCCACGAGCAACGCCGTCGAGTACTGGCAGCACTACCTCAAACGCTGGACATTCCTGAACCACCTACGCACATGCGCCGCCGCCCTTGCGGTCGCGGCATACGCCCTCGCGATGCCCTAAATGTCGGCCTCATGAAACTCTACTTCCAACCGAAAGAGCAACCCCATGATTACCGCCAACACTAAAGCTCAAGACATTGTTCGTGAACTGATCGAACGCGGCATCAACCAAAACGATTTATCTGCGGTGGACGACCTCGTCCACCCGGATTACCGGTACCGCACGCCGACCGAAAGCCTGCAAGGCCCCGAGCAACTCAAAACAATATTTACTGGATATCGAGAAGCCTTCCCCGACCTGGAAGTCATAATCGATCAACAGTTCGCAGAGGGCGGCAAAGTCTGTACCCGCCTGACGCTCTGCGGCACCCACCTCGGCGCGTTTCAAGGCGAACCCGGCACCGGCCGAAGGATGGAAGTCCAGGGAGTGGTGATCAGCCGAGTCGTCGACGAACGGATCATGGAAGAATGGGAGTTAATGGATGAGCTTGCGCTCGTCAGCCAATTAGGATTGACCTAGCGACTACCTCATCGACATCGAGCTACCGACCGCTTTGATTCTGTATCCCCCCCGGTCCACCAACGTGTGGGTCGGGGGGTATTTTTGAATCCCGAGGTTAAAGAAACTACCAGTACCGCTCGAAGTGGAGATTCCCATCGGGGTGTTTGCGGTCGTGGGTGACGAAGCCGCGGTCGCTTAGGTCGGCTTCGACCTGGTCGATCATCTGGGGGTTGCCGCAGAGGAAGACGTTGCAGGCGTCGGGGGAGAGTGGGGTGCCGGTGAGTTCCTGGAACTTGTCGGGTTCGAGCAATGTGTTGACCCGGCCGCGCAAACCCGGCCAGTCGCTGTCGTCCGGCTCGCGGGTCACGGTGGGGAGGTAGACGAACGAGTCGTCTTCCTCGGCGAGCTGGGTCAGTTCGTCGTGGTAGCCCAGGTCACGGGCGAGGCGGCAGCCGTCGAAGAGGATGAACTTGTCCCAGCGGCCCCCGGAAGCGGTGCCGCGGTGGGTGAGGTACATGCTGCGGAACGGGGCGAGGCCGGTGCCGGTGCCGACCATGACGAAGGTGCGACGCGGGTCGGGGCTGCCGTCTTCGAGGGTGGGCGAGGGAAGCGTGAAGTGGCCGCCGATTTTTTCGTTCATGAAGAGGGTTTGGCCGGGCTCGATGTCCCAGAGCGACGGGGTGAGTTGGCCGTCTTCGACGCGGACGATGTAGAACTCCAGCGTGTCTTTCTGTGTGGCGGGGGAAGCGATGGAGTAGGCCCGGCGGATGAGCTTGGGGCCGCGGCCGGGGCGGACGGGCTTGTCGGGATCGGGCGGCGAGGTGTCGGGGAGGCCGAGCGTGGCGAACTGGCCGGGCTCGAAGTCGGGGACGTCGTGGTCGTTGTACTTGACCCGGAAGAAGGCGAGGTCTTCGTGGGAATGGATGCGTTCGACCAGCGTGGCGTTGTGGATGTCTTTGGGCATGGAGAGACGGGAGTTGGGGGCTTGGGGATTGGGGGCTTGGGAGATTGCCCGCGTGCCGTTTGCCAATGAAGTGAATTGCGAGGCACCAGCAACAAGATGCTACCGCCCAATCAGGCGTAGATCGACCCCAAAAACCAAAATCCTAAGCCCCCAACACCCAAGCCCCCAACCCCTAATCCACAATCTCGATCTGCTTGATGTTGCGGACCTCGATGTTGGGTCGGTTCCGGTGCTGGGTGACCTTGCCGGTGACGCGGATGGTTTTGTTGAGGTAGTACTTTTCGGGAGCCTGGGGCAGGTCGTCGAAGACTTCTTTGAAAACCGGGATATAGAACTTGCCGCGCCAGTCTTCGTGGAAGTTGAGGAAGCAGATGTTGCCCTCGTGGTTGTAGGTGTTGACGATCTTGCCTTCGACGGTGATGCGTTGGCCGACGTAGTTGTGGGCCGCGCCCCAGGTCACGGGGCCGTCGGGCGCTTTGGTTCGGACCTTGGACCCGCTGTCGTCCACGAGCCGTTTGTAGGGCAGGGGTTCGGTGATGTTCTCCCCGGCCGAGGGGATCGGGCTTCGGCCGGCCGCGACGATGTACGGCGTGCCCCGGTCGAGCTTCACGCGGTCGCTGTCCGCCGCCTCAACGGGCTGGGTGTTCTGCCAAGCCATGACGCAGATCGCGCAGGCGGCGAAGACCAACAGGGAGCAGCGGAAGACGCGGTTGGGTTTAAACTTCATCGAATGACTTTCTGGGTCGGGAATCCAGTCGGGGCCGTGGTGTCTCGGCAGACGGTGCCAGCGATCGACCGCTCAAGGGTCGGAAATACAAGACAACTTTATTCTACGCCCCGCGCCCCGGCCGGGGAAGCCTCGGCGGGTTAAGATGCCCCGATGGACCGCATCCACGGCCAAACCCACGCCCTCGACCAGCTCCACGCCCAACTCGCCTCGGGCCGGGTCCACCACGCCCAGATCTTCCACGGCCCCGCAGGCGTCGGAAAATTCACCACCGCGCTCGCCTTCGCGAAAGTTTTACTCTGCCACGACCCCGTCACGGACCTGGCGGGGCGTCGATCCGCGTGCGGGGGCTGCCCGTCCTGCCTGGCCTTCCGCATCGACTCGGAAGAAGACAGCCTCGACGCCTTCCCCGGCGTGGCCCACCCCGACCTGCACGTGGTCAATAAAGAACTCGCCCGCTACAGCGACGACAAGCAGACCCGCGACCGCAAGCTGACCTCGATCCCCGTGAACGTGCTGCGCACCGCGCTGATCGAGCCGGCCTACCTCGGGGCCCAACTGAACCACGGCAAGGTGTTCATCGTCGACGAGGCCGAGCTGCTCAACCCCGCCGGGCAGAACGCGCTGCTCAAGACCCTCGAAGAGCCGCCCACGCCCGACGAGGGCGGCGGCACGACGATCATCCTGGTCACGTCCAACGAAGACCGCCTGCTGCCGACCATCCGCAGCCGATGCCAACGCATCGCGTTTGTGCCGTTGCCCAACGAGGTGCTCGACCGCTATTTGCAGGAACACGCCGAGACACTCGAACCGGTTGAACGTTCGTGGCTGGTTGGATTTGCCCACGGCAGCCTCGGCCGGGCGAAGCTCGTACTGGACTACAAACTCACCGAGTGGGCGCGGGTGGTGCTAGCGCAGCTCGAGCAGATGGCGATGGGACGAGCGGTGCCGAGCCTGGGCGCGGACATGGCCGAGCGGATCAACGGCTTTGCCGAGGCGTGGGTGAAGAACCACCAGAACGCCTCGAAGGAAGCGGCCAACAAACTTGCGGCGGGCCTGATGTTCTCGCTCATCGCGACCTATGCTCAGGAACAACTCGACAAACTCGCCGAGCACTGCGACCCCGCCGACCCCGAGTCGGCCGAGGCACAGCTCCTGCCCTGGGTCGGTGTCATCGATGCGCTGGGCGTAGCGGAATCGCGCCTGGGCAGCAACGTCAACCTCGGCCTGACCTGTGACGGCCTTGCCTCAGCGATAGCGCTTTCGCTTCGCGAAAGAGTGATGAGTTAACAGTGAACAGTGATGAGTGGAGAACCCCGATCGCTATCCTGTGGCTCATTGCTGCTTGCCTTACTCATCACTGTTCACTTTTAACTCATCACTGAAAATGAAGTACGACCTGATTGCCTTGGACCTCGACGGCACGTTGCTCGGGCCGGACCACACCGTTAGTACGGAGAACCGCCGCGCGATCGCGGACGCGCAGGACGCGGGGGTGCTGGTCGTGCCGTGCACGGGGCGGGGTTGGCGGGAGTCACTCAATGCGCTGGGCGATGTGCCTAACTTGCCGGTAGGCGTGTTCAACACCGGCGCGGTGGTGGTGGAGATGGACTCGGGCCACGCGGTGGACTTGGCCGACATCGAGCCGCATCTGACGCTCGAGCTCATCGAGTTCATGCGTGACCTACCCCAGGCCGTGCTCGTCTTCCAGGAACACGGCCGAACCGGCCGCGACTTCCTCGTCACCGGCGACGGCGAGATCACCGACAACACCAAGCGCTGGTTCGCGATGAACAACCTGCTCGTCGCCGAGAACCGCCACCCCACGCCCGAGGACCTGCACCACAGCCTCCGCGTCGGCGTGGTCGCCACGGGGCGGGCCGCGTTCGATGTCGAAGAACAACTCGTCGAACGCTTCGCCGACCGCGTGGACCTGCACTGCTTCGCCGGTGTCCCCACCGCCAAGGCCGAGGACGCGGTATTCATCGTCGAGGTCTTCGCCAAGGGTGTCAACAAGTGGCGAGGCCTCTCCTGGATCGCCGACCAACGCGGCATCGCCCCCGACCGCATCGCGACCATCGGCGACGAGATCAACGACCTGGCCATGCTCGAACACGCCGGCCTGGGTGTCGCGATGGCGAACGCCGTCCCCCGCGCCGCGGAGAAAGCCGACCGCCACACCCTCAGCCACTCCGAGCACGGCGTCGCCCACGCGATCCGGCAGATGCTGGAGGGCAATTGGTGATTGGGCGATTTCGTGATTATGTGATTGAGAGACGTTGGTGAAGATCGAGATTGTGACCGAGATCGTTGCGCCGATTGACGCGTGCTTTGATTTGGCACGAGACATCGATTTCCATACACGGAGCCTGAGCCACACGGGCGAGCGTGCCATCGGGGGTGTAACCACCGGGTTGATCGGCCCAGGCGAATCGGTGACGTGGGAAGCGAAACACCTCGGGGTTACGCAGCGCCTGACTTCGGAGATCACCGCTTTCGACCGTCCCCGCTACTTCCAAGACACCATGACCCGCGGCGCCTTCAAGCACTTCGGCCACGATCACCACTTCGAATCACTGCAAGGTGGCGTTACCCGCATGCGTGACACGATCCATTTCGCCTCGCCCCTCGGCCCGATCGGGTGGCTCGTCGATCGCCTGTTCATGGCAAAATACCTCCGCAACCTCATCGCCACGCGTAACCAAGCCCTCAAAGCCGAAGCCGAGCGTCGCAACCCTCAATCGCCAAATCACTAAATCGCCACTCGCCATATGCTCCAAGTCCCCATCCAACGCCTCCCCCACAACACCGACACCCCCCTGCCGGATTACCAGTCCGAGCACGCCGCAGGCATGGACATCCACGCCTGCCTCGATGAGGCGGTCGTCATCGCGCCCAAGCAGATCGCGATGATCCCCTGCGGCTTCGCGATGGCGGTGCCCGACGGCTACGAAGCCCAGGTCCGCCCCCGCTCGGGCCTCGCCAGCAAGTTCGGCGTCACACTGCCCAACAGCCCCGGCACCATCGACGCCGACTACCGGGGCGAGGTCAAGGTCCCGCTCATCAACCACGGCCCCGCCGCCTTCACCGTCGAGCCCCACATGCGCATCGCCCAGATGCTCATCAAACCCGTCCCCCGCACCCAATGGGTCGAGGTCGACGAGCTCCCCCCCACCGACCGCGGCGAAGGCGGCTTCGGACACACCGGTGTGTGACACAAACTCGCCAAAGCCTGACATCCCGAGGTTACAATTCGTCTCTACGATGGCTGGTTTGCTGCACTCCAAAACGTCGCGTCGTCTGTGGTCCTTGCTGTTGCTTGTGCCTGCGGTACTGGTGTCGGTTGGCTGCGAGAGCATTCTGGGCGAATGGGTGAGCCGTACGCCGAACCACGGCAAGCCGCTGGAGAAGATCGATCGGGTCGAGCCCTTGGCCCTCGACGACGCGGTGATCGATCACGAGTTCCGTATCGAAGTCGAGAGCGACGACCCCGTGTCGCTGTGGGTGTGGGTGATCGATCCGAGCAACGAAAAGTTCATGGGGATCGAGACCAAGGAAGACGACCCGGACCACCTCCAGCCGTTGTTCCACATCGATCACAATGCCCCGCGTCAGACCCGCGAGCCCGTGGCGACCGTGCTGATGTTGCACGGGTTTTACGACTGGATCAATCGGCGGTGGTACCTGATGTGGGCCCGCATGTTGGCTGAGCACGGCTACCGCGTGGTGCTGGTGGACCAACGCGGCCACGGCCGATCGACCGGCAAGTGGGCGACCTACGGCGTGCGTGAGTCGCGCGACATGCAGCGTGTGCTGGACGAGTTGGAAGAGCGCAACCTACTGGCCGGGCCGGTGGGTGTGTGGGGCGTGTCGTTCGGCGGGGCGACGGCGGTGCAGCTGGCGGACCTCGACGAGCGGATCGAGGCGATGGTGTTGATCTCGACGTTCACGTCGATGCGCGACATCGTGCCGGACTACGGCCGGGCGATCGGGTTCCGGTTCCTTTCCGACGAGCAGTACACGCGGGTGGTTGACCACGCGGGACGGCATGCGGACTTCGACCCGGACGACGCGGACGTGATCGATCGGCTGGCCCGGATCGACACGCCGACGTTGCTCATCCACGGCGAAGAAGATCGACTGATCCCCATCCAACACGCGATGCGTCTGTACCACGCCGCGGACCGGGACAACGTCGAGCTGATCCGCGTGATGGGCGCGAACCACACCTCGCTGGGCGATACGGTCGTCTGGCCGATCTACCAGCCGATGCTGGACTGGTTCGAGCGGCACCTGCTACCGGAAGAAGAGCAGACCCAGGTGGCCAACGAGGCCCATTCCGGGCAAACCGACCCCTGATCTGGGGAACTTTCATGTGTTTCGAGGGGATTCTTTGGCGTCTCTGCGGGGCTTCTGAATCTGTCGCCGCATCGACGCTTCGGCCGATAGAGAACAGGCGCAGCGCGATGGTTGTGCGCTGTGATCGTGATTCACCGTTAAAGGGTCCAATAAAATGGCCAAGCGTAAAACAAAGAAACAAAAAGAAGCAGATGAACGGCTGGCGGTGCTCCGGCAGATCGGGCTGGCGGTCGCGATCGGGGCGTGGCTCATCGTCGTGGCCTCGCTGCTTAGCTACAACTCCGCGGACGCGCCGTCGCACGCCGTGGGCGTCACCAACGCCGACACCGCCAACTGGATGGGCCCGCTGGGCGCCGCCATCGCGCACAAGGCCTACCTGGTCATCGGCCCGGGCGTCTGGGTCGCCACCATCGGCCTGGGGGCCTGGCTCGTCCTGACCCTCGCCAACCGCCCGGTCAACCAAACCGTCATCCGTGCCGCAGGTCTGGCGATCATGACTGCCACCACCTCGGGCATGATCGCGGTGGCGACCACGCAATTCGTCACCGGCTACGACGGCGCGCCCCAAGGCCCGGGCGGCCTGCTGGGTGTACTGATCCACGAAGAGATCGCCGGGCGTTTTGCCACGGCCGGCAGTCTGCTGATCCTGGGCATCGCGTTCTGGATCGGGGCGCTGCTCGCGGTCGATCAGATCGTGTTGGCGATCCCTCGGGTGCTCGCCGAGGGCGTGATGCGGCTGATGAACGTGAGCCGTGAGCGGTTCCCGGGCATCCCCGAGTTCAACATGCCCCGCTGGAAGATGCCCAGCATAGCGGGCTTCGGTTTCATGTCGCGCGAAGGCGGCGGTGTGGCCCAGCGCGAGAACGACCTCGACGGCGGCCACATTGAACTGCCCTCGAAGTCCAAGCGTAAACGCAAAGGCAAACGCCACGGCGACGACGAAGAGATCGATGAAGACGCCGGCGGCCTCGGCGGCAGCGAGCCGTTCGAAACCGCCGAGGACGACGAGTACGAATACGAGTACGTGTACGAAGATGAAGAGGAGGAAGACGAGAACGCGGATATCGAAGCACAAGCCGGCGAGGACGACGAAGACCTCTCGGCCGACGCGCCTTCGGCCTACGTCAACTCAAAGAAGAAGTTCGACCCCGACGAGCTGCGGGCCAAGATGTCGCAGATCCCGATCAACTTCGCCAAGAAACAAGAGACCCACGAGGCCCCCATCCGCGAGATGGACCTCACCGGCTACCAGTTCCCCGAGATCGACTTGCTCGAAGACCCCGAGGTGGGTTTCAGCGAAGAGATGCGCGGCATCGTCGAGCAGCAGGGCCAGGAACTCCAGGCCGCCCTGCTCGAATACAAGATCAAGGGCGAGATCGTCAACATCGACTCGGGCCCGGTCATCACGCTGTTCGAGATCAAGCTCGCCCCGGGTACCAAAGTATCGCGCATCACCGCGGTGCAGAGCGACCTGGCCCGTGCCCTCAAGGCGCCGAACATCCGCGTCGTGCCCAACATGGCCGGCAAGAACACGATCGGCATCGAGGTGCCCAACCTCAAGAAGGAACGCGTCCGCCTCAAGGAGCTCATGAGCGTGAACCGCGAAGCGGTCGCCAAGATGAAGTTGCCGATGTTCCTGGGCAAGGACGCCTCGGGCAACCCGCTGGTCCAAGACCTCAACGCGATGCCCCACATGCTCATCGCCGGCACCACCGGTTCGGGTAAATCGGTGTGCATGAACTCGATCATCATGTCCTTCCTCTTCACCAAACGCCCCGACGAGCTCAAGCTCGTCCTGGTCGACCCGAAGATGGTCGAGATGTCGATGTTCAAGAGCATCCCGCACCTTATGTGCCCCGTCGTCACCGAGATGAACAAGGCGGCGCAGATTCTGGAGTGGGCCGTGACCAAGATGGACGAGCGCTACGAGCTGCTCGCCGAGGTCGGCGTCCGCGACATCGCGTCGTACAACGACCTGGGTTGGGACGAGATCAAGGACCGCCTGGAGATCGAAAACGACAACGAAGCGGCGCGCATCCCCAAGAAGCTGCCCTACCTCGTGTTCGTGATCGACGAGTTGGCCGACCTGATGATGACCAACAAGGAGGTCGAGGGTTCGATCGTCCGTATCGCCCAGAAGGCCCGTGCGGTGGGCATCCACCTCATCCTCGCGACGCAGCGCCCGCAGGCCAACGTCGTCACCGGCCTGATCAAGTCGAACATGCCGTCTCGCGTCTGCATGAAGGTCGCCTCGGGCATGGACTCCCGCATCGTGCTCGACGCCAAGGGCGGCGAGCTGCTGCTGGGCCACGGCGACATGCTGTTCCTCTCGCCCCGCTCGTCCGACCTGGTAAGAGCCCAGGGCACGCTGGTCGACGACATCGAAATCCGCAAGTCGGTCAAGTTCCTCAAGACCGTCAGCCAGCAATCGTTCGAGCCGCAACTGGTTCAGATCAAGAACGGCGGCGACGCGGGCGCGCTAGACGAAGAACGCGACGAGCTGTTCGACGACGCAGTGATGGTCGTGCTCGAGACCGGGCGCGGCTCGGTGTCGCTGCTGCAACGCCGGCTGACCATCGGCTACTCGCGTGCCTCGCGCATGATCGAGCAGATGGAAGCCAGCGGCATCCTCGGCCACCACAAGACCGCCCAGGCCCGCGAAGTCCTCATCAGCCCCGAAGAGTGGGAAGCGATGAAGGAAATGATCGCCAACGACATGGTCGAGAGCGACGCCGTCGCCAACGGCCCGGAAGCCGAGGCTCAAGCCACGGCGATCGAAGACGAACAGGCCGAAGCCCAAGTCGAGGAAGACGAAGAACTCGATCTCGATGACGACGAGGACGAGGCCGAGGTCGTCGACGAGGCCGCGGTGGAAGTCGAAGACGAAGAAGACGTCGAGGATGCCGAAGACGACGAGTACGAATACGAAGAAGTCGACGAGGCCGAGGGCGACGAAGAGGAGTACGAAGACGACGAAGAGGAAGAAGACCCCGACGTCGAAATGGAATACGAAGAGGTCGACGATGAGGAGTGGGAAGAAGCGGACGAGGAGGAAGAAGACGAGGATTAACCCAGAATCAACCCCGAAACGGTTGACAAACCTCACCGAATCTCGAACGATAACGACGGCCGCGCAGGCCGTCGTTTTTCTTTGCGAATCACCCCACGTACCCGTGTGAAACACCCGACCGAAGGATTGAACCATGAAAGACCTGACCAAACTGATGGCCCTGCTGCTCTGCCTGAGCGCCACCCTGCTCGCCTGCTCCAGCGACGGCGGCGGCTCGGACGACGGCGGCTCCAGCGAGAAAAGCAGCGACCCGGACGACGAAAACAAAGGTGCCGTGGAGGCCGCCCGCGCCGCCTGGCCCAGCTACACCGACGGCGATTACGACGACACGATTGACCTGTCGGCTTACAACGTCGTGACGATCGTCCCGTTCGTGAACCTAACCGACAACTCGCAAGACGAAGACGCCGGCGAAGAGTTTGCCGAGGTCGTCGAAGAAGAACTGGCCGACCGCTACAGCGACCAGTTCACCACTATCCGCGTCTCCAAAGACCCGCTCGGCCAGGCCGACGAAGTCGTGCTCCGCGGCCAGGTCTACGACTACAGCAAGTCCGGCTACAGCTACTGGACCGGTCGCTCCAAAGCCAAGTTCAAAGCCGAGATGTCCCTCACCAACGGCCAAACCGGCGAGGTCCTTAAATCGTCCCGCATCAAAGAAGACTCCCACAGCGACAGCCGCGACGAAATGCTCGAAGAAGCCGCGGAAGACGTTGCGAAGATGATCGGCAAGAGCAAATAACCGTTTTACCAATCGCATCGCGGCAAAGCCGCGGCGCTACATACATAAACCCCACGAAGCGACGCGGTTCACCGCGTCGTTTTCTTTTCTCGTTCCCATCGCGAAACACACGACCACCTCTGCCGCCGCAGCCCCGACTTCACCGGATTGTTCTCCACATACCGGATCGCGTTCCGCAGGTGCGACTCATCACGCACAAACGGTGCCCAGGAGTTTCGCGCCCACGGCGAAGGCGTTCGGCCCGACACAGACCGATGCTCCGCCAACGGATGCAACCCTGCGTCCCCCATTGCACGCGTCGCCCTCGCTTTGAGATGCGACGCAATCTCGCTAATCGGTCGGGAGTGGCGTGCCATCACAATATGAGCATGATCGGGGAGGATGGCCAAGGCGTAGAAAACATAGCCCCGCTCTTTGGCCGCCACCGCAAAGCCTTCCGCGATTAACTTGGCTTGGTGGCCCGTAAATCGAACTGGTTTGTACTTGAGTGCATCCTTCGCTGCTCTCCGGGAGACCTGATCGTGTGGGATATGTGCCACCGATTGGGTGGAGTCTGTCTTCGTCGCGGGCCCGAACGCCGCCAATTCGTAACGCCGAACGGTTGTTGACCACGATCCACGCGGGTCATTGGGGAGCCAGAACCCGTACGCGGAAAGAATCATGTGATAGGCGATGACCCGGAGCATCGGTTTCATCGTAACGCGGCGAAGCCGCGGCGCTTCATATAATTCACACCATTGTCAAAAGAAGCGTCGCGGGTATGCCGCGATTCGCTCAATCATTCGGGCAGTTTTTCCAACTCATCAGCCACCGCATCAATCAGCGGGGCGAGGGTGTCCTTGGTGAAATCGAACTTGATGCCCGCACCTTCAAACAGTTGGGGCAGCGGCTTGGTGCCGCCGAGGGTTAGGCCGTCGCGGTAGCCTTGGAGGGCGGACGCGGGGTCGTTCTTGTACTTCAGCCAGAGCTGCAGTGCGCCGAGTTGGGCAATGCCGTACTCAACGTAGTAGAACGGGATGTGGAACAGGTGCAGCTGGGCGTGCCAGCGGTGGGCGACGACGTCGTCGTAGCCGGTGTAATCGAGCACGGGACTGGTGAATCGGCCGGCGATCTGCTTCCAGGCGACGGTCCGCGCCGCGATGTCGTGGCCGGGGTTGCTGTAGAGCCAGTGCTGGTACATGTCGATGGTCGCCATCCACGGGAAGAAGCGGATGATGCCTTCGAGCTGTTTGCGTTTGGCGCGGGCGGCTTCTTCTTCGTGGTCGTAGAACACGCCGTAGTGGTCGCAGCCCATCAGCTCCATCGACATCGAGGCGACTTCGCAGAACTCGATCGGCGCGTGCTGCATGAACGTCAACGGCTCGGCCTGGCTGGCCCACATGTAATGAAACGCGTGGCCCGCCTCGTGCAGCATCGTGTCCACGTCCCGCTGCGTGCCCGCGGCATTCATGAAGATAAACGGCTCTTTCGATTCCGCCAAAGATGCTTGGAACCCACCGGCCCGCTTGCCCTTGCGGCTGTCGAGGTCGAGGTTGCGGCCGAACTTCAGCGTGGCGAAGTCCTTGGCGAGCGAAGGCTCGATCTTGCTGAAGATATCCTTGGCCCCGCTCACCATCGCGCCCGCGTCGTCCTCGGGGAACGGCCGGAGCGGCGAACGGCCCTTCACATCCACCGAGCCGTCCCACGGCCGAAGCGTATCCACGCCGAGCGCCGCCTTCCGCTGTTCGTCCAGCTCGGCAATGCGGGGCATGATTACCGACTCGATCGCGTCGGCAAAGTCTTCGCAATCTTTGGGCGTGTAGTCGAAACGCTGCCAGCTCTTCCACGAATACTCGAGGTAGTTCTCGCAATCCGCGTTCTTGGCCATCTGCTCGCGCAGCTCGAACATGTCCTGGAAGATCTGGTCGATTTTCTCGCGATCTTCGAGGCGGCGGTTGGCCGAGAGCTCCCAGGTTTCCTGCCGGACCGCGCGGTCGGTCTCTTCCTGGTAGCGGGCGAGCTGCTGCAGGGTCTGGGTCTTGCCGTCGTAGTCGACGAGCATCGCGCCGATGGTCTTGTCGTACTCGCTGTTGAGCTTGGTCACCTCGGTGGACAGCGGTACGTTCGCCTCGCGGAACAGCTCGAACGACGCCTTCCACTCGCGGGTGAGGATGTCGTAACGCTCGGGGTTGAGGCCCGCCAAACCCGGGGCATCGAGATACTTCTTCTTCAGCTCGTTGCCCAAGGGGGCGAGCTTGGGGGCGATGTTCTCGACCCAGTGCATGTAGGCTTTTTCGATCGCTTCGTCGTCGGTGTGGCAGGCGTGGTCGATGTTGCGACGGCTGCCGTACTCGCTCATGACTGCGGAGAGCTCGGAGTAGTCGGTCAGCCACTGCTCGACGGCTTCAGCTGATTCGAGTTCACGTTCGATCAGCGTTTTGAAGTACGGCTCAACCTGCGCCCAATCGGCGGGGTCGAAATCAGCGGCGACAAAGTGACGGGCAGGCGGGGTGGAGGTTGTGGTCATGGCGAAAGTATAGATGACCACGAACGCATCCGGACGCAATCGCAACACAGAATCTCAAGCGGATTACCGACAAAAAAAGACCCGGCATAAGCCGGGCCGTCTTTCTCCCTTTAGAGGGTCGAGTTGGGTTGAGTCGAGACTCAGGCCTTCCGGCGACGCAGCAGACCGAGGCCCGCGACGCTGAGCAGAGCGGCGGCGGTGCCGGGCTCGGGCACGGCGTAGATGGTGGTGGTGCCGCTCACTTCGTTGGTGACGACCAGCAGCGGGATGCCCAGAGCGTTGTCACCCGCGGCGATGAACAGCAGGCCCTCGGGGCCCAGGTCGAGGCTGCCCAGGTCCGAGGTGAGCGTGCCCGTCGCGGCGGCGACCGCGGTGGCGAGGTCGGCATCATCCACGCTGAAGTCGCGGGGGTTGATGTACTCTTCAAAGCTCACGGCGTTGGGGTCGGTGACGTCGTAGACCATGATGCCGCCGACACGCTCGAGGCCGATGAAGGCGTAGGTCTTGCCATCGATCTCGCCGAGGGTCACGCCTTCGGGCTCGGGGCCCTTGTTGTCGGAGCGGCCTTCTTCCGAATCGTTTTCGTCGTTGGTCGAGTTGAAGACCACGCCGGCGGTGTTGGCGGTGATGGTTTCGAAGTCGTCGCCCGAGTCGAAGACGAGGTTGCCGTTTTCATCGAAGATCGAGAACGAGCGGGTGCCGTAGCTGAACAGCTCGTCGAAGTCGTTGTCGCCGTCGGTGTCGCCGTCCCAGGTCGAGACGCCCAGCCGGCCGAGTTCGCCGTCTTGCTGCAGGGTGGCGGCGTTGGGGAAGGCGGTGGCGTCGAGGGTCAGGTCCTTGATGCGTTCGTCTTCGCCGCGGTCGTCGCCTTCGTTGGCGGTGATGTAGTAGTTGACGCCGCCGGCGTTGTAGGTGGCGATGGCGTCGGGCATGAACATGCCTTTGACCGGCTCGGTGGTGATGTTGATGCCGCCGTCGCGGTCCGAGGCGTCGAGCTCGTTGCCCGCGACGCTGTGGTCCTTGGTGCCCAGGGCATGGATCGAGGTGACGGTGCTGGTGGCGATGTCGACCACGGCCACGCTGTTGGCTTCCTGCAGGGTGACGAACGCGGTGGTGCCGTCTTCGCTGACCGCGATGTACTCGGGCTCGACGTCGGCGGCGAGGGTGGCGACACCCGGGTCACGGCGGACGGCGTTGGTGGGCGTGTTGCCGAGGGTCGCGGTGGTCGCGGTGTTGGCGTCGGTGAAGGCGGTGAAGCCGGCGGTGGAGACCGCGAAGGTGTTGGTGTCGATGATGCTGACCGAGCCGTTGGGGTCGACGCCGCCGTCGGGCTCGCCTTCGTTGGCGACCAGCAGCTTAGAGCCGTCGGGCGTGAAGGTGAGCATGTCGGGCAGAGCGCCGACGGTCACCGCGGAGCCGGCCGAGGTCAGGTCGCCGGCGTTGAAGAACTGCACCTGGCCGGGGTCGGTCACGGTGGCGGCTTCGACGGCCACGGCGACCAGGCCGTTGTACACCGCGACGCTGTTGGGCGAGCCGGCGAGGCTGATCGAGCCGATCTTGCTGGGCATGGTCGGGTCGGACAGGTCCAGGACATCCACCTCGCCGCTTGCGGCGTTGGTGACAAACAGCCACTGGCTCGCGGCGTCGTAGGCGGGGATCTCCGCGGCCGAGCTATCGAAGACGCCGGAGCCGTAGCTGCCGATCACCGTCAAGCCGAGCTGAGCCTGAGCCGCCGAACCAAAAACCAAACCCGCGGCGAGGGTTCCCGTTGCGAAAGCTGCCTTGACCTGTCGTTGCATCCTGACCTCCATGGGGGTGAAAAAGTGGAGGCCGGAAGATACGCCGCCCGTGCAAGCGTGCTGTTGTGATTGCGTGAGCAGTATGTAAAAGCGGGTTGAGCGGAAACCGCGTTCAGCTCACCCGCCCAGGGATCGCTGCGCCGCGGCGATGCGGTCGTACAACGCGTCGCGCTCGGGGGCGACGATGGCTTTCGGACCACCCGCCCCCGCAACCCGCTCGCGATACGCCGCGACGCGGTCGGCCATGAATTGATCCAACGGCGTGTCGCAACCGAAATCGCCCACGACCGACTTGATCTTGCGGTTGTCGAACTGGGCGGACCAGACTTTGTCGCCCCATAGCGGGCCGTCCCAGTCGGGATTGAACTTCACCAGCGTATCGGTCGGCACGTGGACCACGTCCGGCGTCACCCCCAGCGTCTCACCCAGCGCCGCGTACAGCGTGTTCCACGCATACGCGTGATCGCTGGTGAGGTGGAAGTCTTCGCCGATCGCTTTCGCATTGCCCAGCAGCTTCACAAACGGCGGGGCGAAATCGGTCGATGCGGTCACCGTCCACAAACTCGTCCCGTCCCCCGGCACCACCACCGGCAAGCCCCGCTCCATCCGCGACGCGAGCAAGTCGCCCTCGCCCATCGCGGTGATCAACATGTCACGGCTGGTATGGCTCGGACGCAAGATCGTCCAGGGCAATCCCTGCGAATCACGCAGCAACGCCTCGCAGTCCGCCTTGTTGCGGCTGTACTCCCAGTGCGGGTTGATCAGTGGCACGTCCTCGGTGATGAACTGCACCCACACCGGCTTGTGGTAGGCCGACGCGGTCGAGATGAAGACGTACTGCCCTACCTTACCGGTGAGCAGATCGATGTCGCGCTTCAGCTTGTCGACGCCGAACACCCGGAACTGGCAAACAGCATCGAAACCCATGTCCGCGATCTGGGCGTAGGCCGAGTCGTCTTCGAAGTCGCAGGTGATGAATTTCGTCTCGGCGGGCAGCCCCGCGTTGGAGTTGCCGCGGTTGAGCACCCACGTCTCGTAGCCCGCCCGCACCGACTCGTGGACGCAATCGAAGCTGATCTGCCCCGTGCCGCCGACGTAGAGAACTTTCATGCGGTCATCGTAACCGATGCGATCGCCACTCAGCCCGGCAGCGGGCAGACGAAACACGGGCTCATGACGTCGAGGCGTTGGCCGGTGGGTTCGAGGATGCCTGTATCGGCGTCGAAGTGGAAACTCGTCAGGCGGTGCGCATCCTGCTCGGCCAGGACCACCAATGACGGCCCGCAAAACGCGAAGTTGCGCGGCGTCTTGCCCGTGGGCGTATCCGCAATCGGTGACAACTTCCCGCTCGCCTCGTCCACCGCAAAGCTCGACAGCACGTCCGGCCCACGGTTGCCAACCACCACATACTTCCCGTCCGGCGAGACCGCGATCTCCGACGGGTGACTCGCCTGCCCCGCGTGCATATCCGGCGAGGCCAGCGACGAGATCACCTGCTCCACCCACAGCCCGCCGTCCTCGGCCTGATACCGCAGCACCGCGATCTCGCTGCTGAGTTCGAGGTCGACATACATAAAGTTGCCGTCACGTGACCACACCGCGTGGCGCGGCCCGGTGCCCGCGGGCAGCGTCGCCCCCGCCGCATCAACCCGTTTGGCTCTGCCATCCGCGTCCAGTTGATAACCCACCACCTCGTCGATGCCCAGGTCCACGACGTACAGCCATCGGCCGTCCGGGCTGGTTAGCGCCGCGTGGGGGTGCGGTCCTTCCTGACGTGACGCGTCCGGGCCGGTGCCGACGTGAGGCAGGATGGCCGTAGGTTCGCCGACGCGTCCGTCGACACCCAACGCCGACACCACCGCGTTGCCCGCGAGGTAGTTGGCGGTGAGCAGGTAACGCCCATCCGCCGTCGGCCGCGTCCACGCCGGCCCGACGCCTTGCGAGCCGACCTGTTGCAGCGTGCGGAGCGAGCCGTTCTTTGCGTCGACTTCGAGGACGGTCACGCAGCCATCGTCGGTGCCGTTGAAATCCACGATCTCGCTGCTGGCGTACGCCCGGTCGCCCGCAGCGTTCACGCTGACATACGACGCGTTGCGCACCATGACCGGCTCGCCCACGGGAGACAGTCGGCCGTCCGCATCGACACGCACCAGCATCACGCCCGGCCCACCGCCCACGCTGTGCCCCAACCGCTCGGTGTACGAGCCGATGAGCACATGCACGGGTTCAGAGCCGGGAGTCACAGACGTGTTCAAGCAGAACCACTCCGTCAGACAGCGGGTTTACTTTTTGACCTTCTGCCGCATGCCGCGGACCTGCATGGGCAGGCCGTAGAGGTCGATGAAGCCGCGGGCGGCGGTGATGTCGTAGCCGTCCATCGCGAAGCTGGCGAGCTCGGGGTCGTACAGGCTCTGCGGGCTGTCGGCTTCGACGGCCATCGCGGTGCCCTTATACAGCTTGACCTTCACGGTACCTGTGATGACCTTGTTCGCCTCGTCCATGAAGGACTGCAGCGCTTCGCGGAGCGGGTGGAACCACTGGCCGTTGTAGGTCAGCTCGGCGTACCGCGTGGCGAGGCGGATCTTCTCGTGCCACAGGTCGCGTTCGAGGCAGAGCTGTTCGAGGGCCTTGTGGGCTTCGTAGAGGATCGTTCCGCCGGGCGTTTCGTACACGCCGCGCGACTTCATGCCGACCAGGCGGTTCTCGGTGAGCACAGTTTGGCCGACGGCGTGTTGGCCGCCGATGTTGTTCAGCCGGGCGATCAGTTCGTGGCCCGCGCCCTTGAAGTCCTTACCGTCCACCGCGACGGGGTTGCCCTTCTCGAAGGTGACGGTGACGTACTGCGCCTTGGCCGGGGCCTTCTCGACGGGCACGGACATGACCAGGCAGTTCTTCCAGTTCGGCTCGGTGGCGGGGTCTTCGATCTCGGCGCCCTCGTGGCTGATGTGCCAGAGGTTGCGGTCGCGCGAGTAGATCTTCTTGGTCGTCTGGTCGATCGGGATCTTGTGCTTCTTGGCGTAGTCGATCGCGGTCTCGCGGTCGGTCAGGCCGTCTTCGATGAACACGGGGTCTTTCCACGGCGAGATGATCTTGAGCTTGGGATTAAGCGCCCGGGCGGTCAGCTCGAAGCGGACCTGGTCGTTGCCCTTGCCGGTCGCGCCGTGGCCCACCGCGTCGGCCTTGGTCTGCTTGGCGACCATGACCTGGTGCTTGGCGATCAGCGGCCGGGCGATCGAGGTGCCCAGCAGGTAGTCCGACTCGTACACCGCGTGGGCCCGGATCATCGGGAAGCAGTACTGCTCGGCAAACTCTTTACGCAGGTCCTTCACGACGACTTCGTCCGCGCCGCTGGCGTAGGCCTTCTTCTCGATGCCGTCGAGCTCATCGCCCTGACCGAGTTCCGCGGCAAAACAGACCAGCTTCACGCCGGGGTAACGGCCCTTGAGCCAGGGCAGGATGACGGAGGTGTCGAGCCCGCCGGAGTAGGCGAGGACGATTTTCTTGGGGTCGGACGAAGCGGCCATCGGAGGTTCCTAACGGGGATGTAAAACAGGCATTCACACGGCCAAACCGGCCGCGAATCCCACACGATACCACACCCCCCCGCAAGCTTCATCTCCGCTCCAAACCACGAAAAAGCCCGGAGTCACGAGGAGCTCCGGGCCTTTGCTGTCTGTCTAAATTGTCGATCCGATCAAACGATCCGGGATCAGGCGAGGCGCCGGCGGCGGGCCGCCATGGCCAGGCCACCGAGGCCAACCAGGGCCAGGGAGGCGGGCTCGGGGATCACGTAGCTGCCGTTGACCGCAGCCACTTGATCACCGTTGAGAGCGAACAGGGCCTGGTACTGACCGGCACCGGGCTCGCCATCGGCGAAGACGACTTGGGCGAAGCCGCCGTTCAGCGAGGTGGTGGGAGCGCCACCGAAGGTGGTGATGGTGCCGGCGATTTCCGAGGTGGTATCGACATTGCCAAGCACCGAGAGGCCCGAGCCGATCGTGGGAAGACCCAGGATGTCCGAGTCATCGTTACCGGCAACAAAGTTGTACACGCCAACCGCGGTCTCGGTCTGCAGGAACTGGCCGGCGGTCGCGGTGGTGGTGAAGTTGATGGTGTCGTAGTTGACGCCGTTGGCGTTGATCTCGAAGGTAAACAGCGCGTTTCCGCCCGTCGAGACGTCTTGGGTCACCGTGATTTGGGGCTGAGCATAGGCAGCACCGGAGACCGCGAACGACAGGGCGAGTGCACCGGCTTTAAACATAGACTTCATATCCATTCTCTCCAAATAAAGGGGTTAACTAAGTGGGCCGGGCGGCCGAGCCAATCGGCCGCCCGGCATGTTTGCGATGTCATCAGGCGCGACGCGACGAGCGACGACGACCGATCAGGGTCAGACCGCCCAGGGCGGTGAAGACAAAGGTGGTGGGTTCGGGGATGACCGACGATGCGTCGATGCCGAACGAAGCAAACGCTTCGGCCGCGGCACCGACACCCGCGTTAAAGTTCACTGACACGATGCTGACGTCCAGGAAGTCAACGACACCGTCGCCGTTGAAGTCACCCTGTGCCCAGCCCACACCGGTCTGGTTGAAGTTCGCCGAGATGATGCTGACGTCCAGGAAGTCGACTTCACCAGTGAGGTTCGCGTCGCCGAAGAACGTGCCGAGGATTTCGGTCACGAGTTCGGTCACGTCGTCTTGGTCAACATCGAGATCGCCGTCCATGTCGGCCGAGAGATCGAAGCCCGCGGCTTCATCCAGGTCGGCCCAGTTCGCAACGCCATCGGTCACGAAGCTGTTACCCACAAACTGATCGAAGACGTAGTCGATGTCCTGGGCATCCACCGTGCCGTCGAATCCTTGGGGGGCCCAACCGCGAGCCTGGAAGCCACTGCCGGCTACGTCACCACGGCTGTCACCGGCGGCGTAAGCCTTACCGGTGGCGAGGGTGGTGGCAAAGAGGTTGCCGGAAGTCGAAGCGTTATCAACATCGATGAAGTTCTGCTTACGATCGAGTTGCTCACCGCTGCGGCCCTGGTTGAAGAGGCCGTCCGCACCGTAGCGGACGTCTTCAGCGGTGAAGCTGCCGTCGCCGTTGAAGTCGCCGAGCAATTCCAGCGAGGCTTCGGCGTCGCCAGCCGCCAGAGCATCGCGGCTGTTGATGGTGTTGCCGAAGGCGTCCACAGCAGCCGCCGCACCCTTAGCGCCGCTGTTTTCGTAAGCGTTGACCATCGAAGCGATGTCGTCCTTGTCGCGGTCGCCGTCGTCGTCGAAGTCACCCGCGATCGCGTTGCGGTCGGCATACGCGTTGCCCGCGAACATCGAGCCTCCCTCGGTCAGGACCGTGCCGTCGTTGGCGATGTAGCCCACGGTACCGTCGGTGCCGTCGGTGTAGGTGGTGACGCTGAAGCCGCCGCCGGAGATGTCGGTGCGGTCAGAATACTTGCCGTAACGGTTGCCGTTGCTGGCGGTCGGGCCGTACCCGGTGGTGATGTTGTCGGTGGGCAGCAGGCTGGGGTCGAGATCGTAGACACCGCCGGGGCCGGACAGGGCCGGGCTGAAGTCACCGTTGGCGACAAACTGGTCGGTATCCGAGGTATCGGGAAGAGCTTCCACCGCGGGAACCAGAGCGAACGACTGGGCGAGAAAGTCACCGGGCGTGCCGGCCAGCGCGGCGTTGGGGTCGCCGTTGAAGACCACGTTGTTGGACGAGGCGTTCGCGACCGAGGTGCCCAGCTTGGGGAACACGTAGCTGTTGAGCCAGTCGGCCATGGTGTCGTTACCCACGGCGAGGAGCTGGTAATCGCCGTCGACCGAGTCGTCCCCGGCGCGGCTGTTGCTGCCCAGGCCGTCGGCGAGGCCGGAGTAGCCGACCGCGAGACGGAAGTTCTGGACGGTGCCTTCCATCCGCGACGAACCGCCCTTGTGGGTCGGTTGGAATTCGGGGCCGAGGCGGTCGAATTGCGAATCACCCGAGCCGTTCTTTTGCCCCACGTTGTCTCCGCCGGCCCACGAGGGGTCGACACCGATCGAGTTGGCGAAGCCGTTGCGGGTACCCGAACCCGAGTCACGAGCGACGAAGCCGAGGTTTTCACCGGTTTCGGTTCGGCCGGTCACGTAGCCGTGCTGCAGGGTGGTCTTGCGGACTTCACCTTCACCGCCGGCGGCGGAGCCGTTCGAGTCGACTTGAGCCCCGTAGTTGGCAAACACGCCGATGGGGGTCCAGGCGATTTCGGTGTCGAACAGCGTCTGGGCGTCGGGGTTGCCTTGGTTGAGGTTGAGCGTCGTGCCGCCACCGCCGGTGGGGGTCAGGCTCTTGAGCTTCTGGCTCTGACCCGCAGCGCCCGTTCCGCCTTCGGAGAAGATGTTGATGTTGGATTGGATCGCGTTGTTGCCGTAACCGGCACGGGGAGCGTTGCCCGTGTTATCGAAAGGCGAATTGTCCCACTTCGCGCCGGCGCGGGTGTCGGTCACGAACCAAGCCGAGGGAACGTCGACCGCAGACATGTCGAAGTAGACATCGCCGGTGAACGACGAGCTGGGGGTCGCCGCGACGGAGTTAAGGGTCGCGTAGTCGTTGGAGTTGTAGTTGCCGCTGGACCAGGCTGCGCCCGCGCCGTTGTTGTAACCTAAGTCAACGAGTTCCTGGAAGCCGTTGCCCGAGCCGATACCACGGGATTGCACGTTAAAGGTCGAGCCGAACACGTTATCGAGGGTGGGGACCGAGAGGTCGGTAACAACACCATCGCCATCGAGATCGATCGCGTCGTTACCCTGAGCATTGGCTTCGAAAAAGCCACGGAACAGGGTAGCGCCGGTGGTGTTGACTTCATTGGTCTTGGTCCCAATGCTGAATTGGGCCGAAGATTCAGATGCGAATACAGCGGCCAAAAGAGCTGCCGTACTGAACTTGACGATACGATACTTCTGCATGATTATCCTGCCTCCATCAATCAAACACTTGATCACAAACAACATTTATCCGGCCGGCACACACCGACCGCAGTGATGAATAAAGCACCGAACGGTTATTCGAAATCGGCCCCCAGGAAAGAGAACTCCGGAGAGCCCGTCGCGGCATAGAACTTCGCGCCCCATTGCTTTTCCGCAATCGTGTCACGGAAAGTACTGCCGTCAACACGAGCAAAGTTGGCCGTCCCCCCCAATTCATCCCCACCGGGGTGGTGGCGGCCCACTTGGTTCGGCCCCTCAAGGAAGCCGCCCGGATTCAGGTGCGTTGCCTCGTCGGTAAGACCAAAGTTCGACGTATCGGACCAGAGCAATTTGCCGTTGAAGACATCGCCCGCCAACGCGGCAACCGAATCACCAGCCCCCAGGGTTCCGCTTGATGCGCCGTTCACCGGGTTCACAGGACGGTGGCTCTTGGAGATACCGGATGCATCCGAGATGCCGGTGTAGCTATCAACGAATTCTGTCACCATGATGGTCTCACTTGCCGAGATAATTTCGGAAGCGCGGACCTGTCGATTACTCTGCATTGGAGCCGAGCCGGCAGGAAAAAATTTATTACGTGGGATCACGATTTCGCTAGCGGTGTATGCCAGCACATCCACCTGCCGGTCCACGGTTCCTGCATAGGCGGGGGTGTATCCGCCTGGAGTAGATGCGCCGTCCCTTGCGTTGGTAGCGGGGTGGCCGCGCCTTTCCATCTCCGGGCACGCAAATGCCTCCAGAGCAAGCGATCCGCCGGAGCTGGCAAGCAGCAGATATGACCAGTGCATATAACCTTCTGCAGGATTTGATCCAGCCTGCTCGACAAGGTTCCAGTCAGTTGACATCGTTTCCCCGCCGTCCCACGGGTTGGGTGGGTAGTAGTAAGAAGCGGGAAGATACTCCTTGGATTCGACGGTGTATCCCTGCATGGCAATCGCAACCTGGCGCATGTTCGAGGCACACGCGATCGCACGCGCCTCGCTACGAGCACCCCCCAAGGCGGGAAGGAGAATTCCGATCAAAAGTGCGATAATCGAAATAACAACAAGCAATTCGATCAAAGTGAATGCGTGGAAACGGTTCGAGTTACGGGTCGCCAGCATGGGCGTGGGCTCCAGGTATAAGGGAAATATCGGGTGAAGGCACAGTGTTATGCTCGATGGTCGCAGAGACGCTAGCGTTGAATTACGAATCCGATTGATCGGCGTGAATCTCTCCGCGATGCGTCGGGGAACTTTCGGTCAATCGATAACCCTGACCGCGGACGGTCTGAACTTGCACGGCCCCG
The DNA here is from genome assembly GCF_014207595.1 of Algisphaera agarilytica. Classification (NCBI taxonomy): domain Bacteria; kingdom Pseudomonadati; phylum Planctomycetota; class Phycisphaerae; order Phycisphaerales; family Phycisphaeraceae; genus Algisphaera; species Algisphaera agarilytica. The sequence goes on along the minus strand of NZ_JACHGY010000001.1, from coordinate 2,228,778 downwards.
GGGCCGAGCTTCCGCCTCAGTGCGGCGATGTGATGCTTGATGTTGGCGTTGGTCGCCGGGGCTTCTCGAGAGGGCTGGCCGAATCGGCGGTTGAATTGCTCGGCCGAGACCACCCAGCCGGGGCGCTTGGCCATCGCGTGGATCAGGCGGAACTGGGTCAGCGTGAGCTCGACCCTTTCGCGGTCCACGTAGACCTCGTAGCTCTCGGGGTGGACCGTGATCCGACCCACACACAGCGGCGTGTGGTCCCCATCCTCGACCCCATAATCAAGTGGCGTCAACACCTCGTACCCTCAATCACAAACTCAAACGTGACGTTAGACCGACGAAACCACCCACCGAATTCATGTTGACTGAAAAGATACGGATCGACTGTCGCGATCATGCAAACAACGCGTTAAACGATTTTGAATAGTTCGCAAGCAATGTGTCAGTCGGGGCCGCGCCTGGGTGATTGATGTCCGTTTGATAACCGCGCATAATAAAAGACGACGACACTTGCGTGCCGTCGCCCGGAGGGAAAAGAGAGATCGGGGTTGGGGGGCGAAACCTGCGGTCTTGCCGCCAAGGCTGACTTAGAAAATGCCTTGGGCTTCGTCCATGGCTTCGGGGAGCTGTTCGGCGACTTCGTCGATGTCGGTCGCGTTCAGGTTCAGGTGCTGCATGATCTCGCTGGAGATGGGGGCGTCGAGCTTCACGTCGTGAGCGAAGCCCAGCTCCATCTTGCCAGCGATGTGGTCGGCCACATGCGTCAGGCAGGCGAGGGTGCGGTTGTTCTCGGCCAGGTCCATCGGGTGGTGGTGGAAGCCGGTGACGTATTGGAAGGACACGGGGAACTTCCAGAGCTTGCAGAGGCCGGCCCCGAACATCTCGTGGGTCGCACCGATGCAGGCGAACTCGGCTTCACGCAGGGTGCAGCCCTGTTCTTCGACCATGGCCAGCGCTTCGATGAACTTCGGACGGCGGGCTTGGATCTCGACCATGATGCCGATGTCGTGGATCAGGCCTGCGAGGAAGGCCTCGTCGGGCAGGCCCAGGCCGCACTTGTTGCTGAGCAGACGCGTCGCGGCGGCGGTGGCGATCGAGTGTTGCCACAGGTCGCGGGCGTCGAAGTTGTTGCTGATCTTGCCGCCGCGGAACAGCTTGGCCAGCGACGCGGCGATGGCGATATTCTTCACGGCGTTAAGGCCCAGCAGGACGATGGCGCGGTTGATGCTGCCGATCTGTCCGGGCAGGCCGTAGAACGCGGAGTTCACGACCTTGAGGATGCGGGCACCCAGCGCGGGGTCGTTGCTGATGACCTTGTTGAGGTCCTGGGCGGTGGAGTCGGGGTCTTCGACCAGCTTGATAATCTTCATCGTCACCTCGGGGAGGGTGGCGATGTGGCTGATCTCTTTGATCGCAGACTGGACGTTTTCCTGGATGGCGGCGGCCGAACTGGTATCGGCCGAGCCGGCGGGAGCGCCCTCGGGAGCCTTGGGGGTGAGTTCGGTATCGGCGGATGCTTGTGACATATGGATCTTTCCTCTCTTCCGAGGAGCTCCCAGACCCGAACCGAGGGCCTGGACTCTCTGGCTGAGGTATCGACGCCCGCTGTCGAAGAATTAACCCCGCGGCCCCGTCTCGGGGATTTCCGGAGCAACCCTGCCGTCACAACCGGCCCAACCGTCAGTTTGAGCAAACTCAAATCTGCGAATCGGGCTTGAGAGGCGTACGAACGGGGTCTACGATGGCTGCATGAGCTGGAAAGTCTTCCTCAATCAGGACCCCCGCTTCAGCAGCGTCTACGAGCGTGTCGGCGGCAAGCCGGCCTGGCCGACCATGGCCGCCCTGTTCTGTGGAGCCCTGGTGGTCGTGGTGCCGGTGGTTCTGGCTCTGCTGGCGGGTCTGGCGGTGGGGTTGGTGGTGTATGCCGTGGCCTCGGTGATTGCCGGTATCGGGGGGTGGTTCGCCGGCCTGGGCGGAGGTTCCAGCAAACAGCCCGCCATGCCCGGGGACGAGCTCCGCGAGAACGTGCGGGTCATGCAGCGCTGACCCAACGTTGCCCAGCCGGCGTGATCCGGTAACCTCAACCAACATGAAACTGTCTCGCCCAACACTCTGGTGGCTGATCGGCTGCTGGTGCTGCGTCGTGGTCTCCACCTTGCCGGCGCAGCCGCAGGAAACGACCGCCCCACCCGCCGTAAACACCATCCCCACGGCCAACGGCCCCGTGCCGGTCGCCTACGACTCACCCCGGGCGACGATGCAGACCTACCTCGGCGCGATCCACGCGGTGCGCGACGGGTCGAACGAGTACTGGCCCACGGTCTTGGCGTGTTTCGATCTCGAGGCGGCCGACCTCCGCGCCGACGACTACGCCGCCAAGCAGCGGGCCGAGCAACTGCTTGAGGTACTCGACCGGGTCCGCTGGGTGGAGTTCGCCACCCTCGACGACGCCGAGTCCATCGAGCCTGGCCAAGTCAGCTCGGTCTTCTTCCCCCGCCCGTTCAATGAAGACGACGCCAACCTCGCCCGCAAGTTCGAGCTCGAATCCGAGAACATCACCTTCGACCGCGTGGCCTCGGGCGATTGGCTATTCAGTGCCGACACCCTGCGACAGCTGCCCGCCTTGCACCGCAAAGCGGTCGCCAAGGGCCGGCTCCAAACGGTGGACAACGCCTACAGCTCGGTGCTCGAGCGTTACATCCCCGCCTCGCTGGTCAGCCAGCAGTGGCTGCGGATCAAGTACTGGCAGTGGATCGGCATCCTCGTCCTGATCCTGATCGGGGTCGTGGTGGACCGCATTCTGCGGGTCGGCTGGCGCGTGATCGTGGTGCAACAGATCGGCCGACGCCGGGGGCAGGAACACGCCGACTCCATCGCCGTCGCCGGCCGCCCGGTTGGTCTGTTCGTGGCGGGTCTGATCTGGCTGCTGGCGATGCGATTGCTGGGCCTGCCCAATGACGCCCACGAACTCCTCTACGGAGCCGCCGCGGTATGGACTGTCCTTGCGGGCACCTGGGCGGCGTGGCGGATCGTCGATCTCGTGGCGGAAATCGTCGCCTCCCGCGCCCGGCGGACCAAGACCAAGTTCGACGACATCCTCATCCCGCTCATCCGCCGGGCCATCAAGATCTTCATCATCGTCATCGGCACGATCTACGGCGCCGAGGCCCTGAGCATCCCCATCGGCCCGATGATCGCGTCGCTGGGCATCGGCGGAATCGCCTTCGCCTTCGCCGCCAAAGACACCATCGAGAACTTCTTCGGCAGCGTCGCGGTGCTCCTGGACCGCCCCTTCGGCGTCGGCGATTGGGTGGTCATCGACGACGTCGAGGGCACCGTCGAAGACGTGGGCTTCCGCAGCACCCGGATCCGGACGTTCTACAACTCGCAGGTCACCGTGCCCAACTCCACGCTCGTCCGCGCCAAGGTCGACAACTACGGCCGCCGCCAGTACCGCCGATGGAAAACCCACCTGGGCGTCCAGTACGACACGCCCCCCGACAAGCTCATAGCCTTCACCGAAGGCATCCGCGAGCTCATCCGCACCCACCCCTACACCCGCAAAGACTACTACCAGGTCTGGATGCACCAGTGGTCGGCCAGCAGCATGGACGTGCTGCTCTACATGTTCTTCGAGGTGCCCGACTGGAACACCGAGCTGCGCGAACGCGAACGGCTGTTCATCGACATCGTCCGCCTGGCCGACACGCTCGGCGTGAAGTTCGCCTTCCCGACGCAAACGGTGCATCTATTTAAGGAAGAGCACCCGCCCAAGCTGCAGGAAGGCGAGGAGCACCAGCCCACGCACGACAAGCCCACCTCCATGACCGACCGCCGGTCCATGATCAGCGGCATCCGCGCCGCCCAGGCGGTCATCGCCAACCAGTCCTGGCAGACCGAAATCCCCGGCCCGCAAACCTACGGCCAGGTCGGCCCGACCCCGCTCGACGAGGCCGGCAACGAAACCCTCGACCCCGAGAAAGACGATGAGAAACCCGCGTAAGCCGCTGCCCGCGATCTTCGCCTGCTCGCTTTCGGTTCTGGCCTCAAGCCTCTGCGGCGTAGACCTCCAGGCCCAAACCACCCAAGAACACCCCGCCGAGGTCATCCGCTTCGCCACGTTCAACGCGGCGCTCTCCGGCGAAACCGCGGAAGAGCTTTCCCAACGGCTGTCTACGCCGGATGACGAGAAGCTCAAGAAGGTCGCGGCGATCATCCAAACGGTCCGCCCGGATGTGCTTTTGATCAACGAGTTCGATCACGACCCCACCGGCCAACTCGCCGAGCAGTTCCAGAAGAACTACCTGGGCGTGGCCCAACACGGGGCCGAGCCGATCACGTTTGCCCACGCCTATTCCCCCGAGGTGAACACCGGCCTGCCCACCGGCCTCGACCTCAACGGCGACGGCACGATCGGCGGTGCGCCCGACGCCCACGGCTGGGGCGAGTACCCCGGGCAGTACGGCATGCTGCTGCTCTCCCAGGCCCAGGACGAAGCCAAAGTCGTCACCGACCTGCAGACCCGGCCGTGGAAGCGGTTCCCCAAGAATTCATTCCCCGACGACTACTACCCCGTCGAGGCGCAGAAGACGCTGCGGCTGTCTTCGAAGAACCACGTCCTGCTCCAGCTCACCGTCAAAGACACCGCGTTCTCCGTATTCATCAGCCACCCCACCCCGCCGGTGTTTGATGGCCCCGAAGACCGCAACGGCAAACGCAACTTCGATGAGATCAGCGCGATCGCCTTGGTCTGCAACCGCAGCGTCGATCAGTTCCACCGCCCCATCGTGGTCATGGGCGACCTCAACGCCGACCCGAACGATGGCGAATCGATCCCCGGGGCGATCGATCAGCTTTTGGACAACCGGCGGTTCACCGACCCACAGCCCCGCAGCCGTGGCGGCGTCGAAAAGGCGCTCGCCGACGGCGGGATCAACGCCGAGCACCAGACCGACCCCGCCCTCGACACCGCGGACTGGGGCGACCAGCCGCCGCGTGGCTCGGGCAACCTGCGGGTCGACTACGTCCTGCCGACCCACGACTGGACGGTGGTCGACGCCGGCGTCTTCTGGCCCGCCCCGGATGAGACCGGCCACGGATGGATCGATGCCTCGGACCACCGCTTGGTCTGGGTCGATCTGAAATACGAGGTCCAGCCGGGCGAATCTGCCCCGAAATGACGGCCCGCGGGACGGGTCGAGCAATCAGGACAATACGCGCATAAAAAAAGCGGCCAGGTGGGGGAGCCTGACCGCTAGAGAGGGTTGCATGGCACGTTGCATGCCACGCGGGTGGGGGCGATTAATTTTCAACGTTGATGATCGATGACTCGCTCTTCAACAGACACATTGTATCTTTTTTGTTAGATCAGCCAAGACTTTTTTCATCTTTTTTTGCATTTATCTTAAGGTATTTAAACGACTTAGGATCAATTACTGCCTCACATTGCAGCATTGCAGAATTGCGAAAGTTGATGTTTTGAACAGGGTTCTGGGGGCTGTTTAAAAAACAGGCATTGACTTGCCCGGGGCCGGTGCATATCAGGCATTTTCCTAGGCGCACCGACCGCGCTGAAGTCCCCGCCGGTGCGTTTATCCAACCCCCTCAAAACGCGGGGTAGCTCGGCTCCTTACCCGCCAAAACCGCATCAACATCCCGGACCACCCAGCTCATGTTCTTGAGAGCGGTCCCCGTCCGCGAGGCCAGGTGGGGCAGGAGCGTGACGTTCCCTAGCCCGTGCAGAGGAGAATCGGCGCTCGGGGGCTCGGGGTCGTGGACATCCAGGAACGCCGACGCCCTCGGGGAAGCCTCCGCCCATGCCGCCAGGGCGTCGTGGTCCACCAGCATCCCCCGCGCGGCGTTGATGAACACCACGTGTTCTCGCATCGCGGCGAACGCCGAGGCGCCCATCATCTGCCGGTTCTCCGGCCGACCATCCACGTGCACACTCACCACATCCGACCCGGCGTAGAGCTCTTCGTGGCTGCAGTAGGTAAACGGGTAGTCCACCGCCTTGCGCATCTCCGCCTCGGGAAGCAGGTCGCAGACGTGCAGATTCATCCCGATCGCGTGTGCCACCTGACCCAACCGCTTGCCGATTCGGCCGAAGCCGAGGATGCCCAGAGTCATCTCGTCGAGTTGGGTGCCGACCTCGGTTTTGCGCATCGCGTGGAACACCGCGTCGTCCGCCCCGCCGGGCAACGGCGTCTTGGGCCGGACGTGGTCGATCATCAGCCCGGTGACATACTCGACCACCGCCTGGGTGTTCGCGTCGGGTGTGTACACGACCCGAACCCCCGCCGCCTCGCACGCCGGCAGGTCGAAGTTGTCCAGCCCTACCCCCGCCCGGCCGATCACCTTCAGCTCCGGGGCCTGGGCCAGCAGCGCCGCGTCCACCTGCGTGTAGGTCCGCACCACCATGCCCTGTGCCCCGGGGAGATGCTCCGCCATCGCCGCGGGATCGTCGTGCGCCACCCACACCACCTCGGCCCGCTCGCCGAGCCAGGCGGCGCATTCCTCATCCAGCCGTTCGGTAATCAGCACTTTGGGTTTCATGCCCACAGCGTACCAAGCCGTGTTCTAGCGCGAAGAACGCGCGCCTGCTAAACTGCCCGCTTCATGCCCACCAAGACTCGGAAATCCAGGCCCGCGAGAACCCCCGCCACGCCGCCACGCAACACCATTGCCCAGGGCGACTGCATCGAGCAGATGAAGACGTGGGCCCAGGCGGACCCCGGGTCGGTGGACCTGATCTTCGCCGACCCGCCGTACAACATCGGGTTCGAGTACGACGGCCACTACGTCGACCAACGGCCGGACGACGATTACCTCCAGTGGACCTACGACTGGATCGATGCCGCCGCCGACCTACTCAAGCCCACGGGCAGCTTCTACATCCTCATCGGCGACGAGTACGCCGCCGAGACCCGCGTCCACCTCAAGAAGCTCCAGCGCGAGGGCAAGCTGCTCTTCCGCAACTGGATCGTCTGGCACTACACCTTCGGCCAGCGTTGCAAGATCAAGTTCAACCGCAGCCACGCCCACCTGTTCTACTGCGTCGGCAGCGCCGCGGTGAACAAGAAGACCGGCAAGCCCAAGAGCAACCTGACCAAGAACACCCCCTTCACGTTCCACTACGACGAGGTCGCCGTGCCCAGCGCCCGGATGACCACCTACAACGACACCCGCCAGAACCCCAAGGGCAAGCTGCCCGACGACACGTGGGTACTCAAGTTCCCCGCGATGGAGAACTGGCACGTCCGCCCGCAGGACGCCGCCCACGAAGGCGCGTTCGATGCGGGGTGGGACACGTGGTACCAGTCGCGACTGGCCGGCACGTTCAAGGAGCGCGAGCAGTGGCACCCTTGCCAGCTGCCCGAGGCGTTGCTGGAGCGGATCATCCGGTGCTCATCCAACGACGGCGACTTGGTTTTCGACCCGTTCGCGGGCAGCGGCACGACCCTGGCCGTCGCCAACAAGCTCGGCCGAGACTGGCTGGGCTGCGAGCTCTCGCCGGACTACCGCAAAAAAGCCCTCAAACGCATCAAGTCCGCCACCCCCAAGTCCTGAAACGGGCTTGGCTTAGTCAGGCCGACCTAGGTAATTCCCCGATAAGGCTGCGTTTTCTGGCCCACAGGCCTATCCTTTGGGCATGGTCAAGTACTTCATCTCTAGCGTTCTGGCCTTTTTTTGCGTTGCCTCGCTGTCAGCCACGACGCTGGCGGACGACACGACCCACGCCCCGAATTCCAACGGACTGATCGTCTGGCTCGACGCATCGCAGCCCGACACGCTCAAGACCGACAACAACGGCCGTGTGGTGGAATGGCACAGCCGTTCGCCCGCCAAGGTGAAAGCCCGGGCCGCGGCCGACTCGGCCCCCCGACTCGTGGGCGACGCCTTCGGCGAAGGCCGGCCCGCGCTGCGCTTCGAAGGGCAGCATTGGTTCGACACCGACGCCTTGGCCCAGGGCCCGGGCAGCCTCACCATCTTCATCGTGTTCAAGCGCGACGCCGACCTCGCCGGCGGCTCACGCTGGCAACGCCTGCTCTCGGCCCACGACGGCCAAAGCAAGAACGACACCAAGGGCAAGAGCGTCTTCCGCGACACCAACGGCACCGCCGACGCCATGCGCGCCCGGATCTTCACCGCCAGCCTCAGCGGCCGTCACCGCGGCCCGCTCACCCTCGGCCGCAACCAGCTCAGCGGCAACGAACGCCTCCAGGGCGACATCGCCGAGATCCTCATCTACGACCGGGGCTTCCTCGTGGATGAACAGTTCGCCGACGTGCAGAACTACCTCGCCGCGAAGTGGGGCGTCGTCGAAGATCCCCGCGACGACTGGACCCGCGCTCGCCCCCTCGGCGAAACGCCCGAGCGCATCACCGACAAGCTCCCGCTCTCCGACCAAAACAACGAAGGCAACTGGAAACGCTACCCCAAGATGACCGACGCCTTCGACGGCAAACGCCTCAACGCCAAGAAGTGGCACGACCACAACCCCAACTGGTACGGCCGGGTCCCCGCACTCTTTCTCCCGAGTAACGTTGAGGTCGCCGATGGTGAACTACACCTCACGATGCGCTACGACCCCGACTACCCCAAGGTCACCCAGTACCGCGACTCGCTCTACGAAAACTACAGCTCCGCCTCGGTCCGCAGCGTCGAACCTGTGCTGTATGGCTACTTCGAGATCGAGTCCAAGGCCATGGACTCGGCCGGTTCCAGCGCCTGGTGGTTCAGCAGCTCGATGCGCAACGCCCAGGGCAAGACCTCCCGCACCGAGATCGACGTCTTCGAGCTCGGCGGCAAAGCCATCGGCCACGAATACAATTACAACATGAACGCCCACATCTTCGAGACCCCCGAAGACGGCAAGAACCACTGGAACAAGGGCGGCAAGTGGAAAGCGCCCTTCCGCTTCGCCGACGACTACCACGTCTTCGGCCTCGAGTGGACGCCCGAGCACATCAAGTACTACGTTAACGGCGTTCTGGTCCGCCGGATGCCCAACACCCACTGGCACACCCCGCAGTACATGCTCTTCGACTCCGAGACCATGACCAACTGGCTCGGCTGGCCCGAGCCCGAAGACCTGCCCTCGACCTTCAGCATCCGCTACGTCCGCGCCTGGAAGAACGCCGGGACGTACAAACCCGCGCTCGAGAAACCATGGCGGCCGCACCGCACCGGCGAAACCGACGTGACCCGGTTCATCCGCCAGTACGAAAAAGACCTCGGGCTCGACTGAACCCCATCGCATGATCGCCTCCCGTGAAGAGCGTCGAGCCGACGCCCGATATCCCATGCGCCTGGCCGTCCGATAGCCCGACGCCGACGAAAGCATCCCGCCTCCCGTCGATGAAAAAGAACGCCCATGCCCCGGCTCAAGCGGTGATTCACTCTAAAACGCGGAGACCCCACGATGAACAGTTCGCCCCTTTGCCTGACCCGACTGGTCCGCCCGACCCTATGCATGTTGACGGCGTCGTGCACCCTCGCCGCCCCTTCCGCCTCGGCGTTCATCTACCTCGACCTCGGCGTCGGATTCCCCAGCAACGATCCCGCCACGCTGTTCGATGACGACGCAGCCGGCACCGACTTCGAGTTCGACCTCGACACCAACACCGCCTTCTACGGCGCGATCGGTATCGACGGCGGCCTCCTCCGCAACGAACTCGAACTCACCTTCCGTGACACCGAAGGCGTCCTGCTGCGGACCGACCCGCCCTCGGCCGACGCGGGCAGCGGCAGCTTCGACAACATCAGCCTGATGACCAACATCTACGCCGACCTCCCGCTCCCCGCAGGCTTCGAGCTCTTCGCCGGCGGCGGCATCGGCGTGGTCATGTTCGACGGCGACGCCACCGGCACCGGCAGCCTCGGCACCGCCGACTTCGACGACGCGGGCTACGGCTTCGCCTACCAACTCAAAGCCGGCGTCGCCTACGAACTCACCCGCAACCTCCAGATCACCGCGGGCTACCGCTACTGGGCCTCCACGGAAATCGACTTCGGCGACTTTGAACTCGACGACCTCGAGTCCCACGCCGTCGACATCGGGCTGCGCATTTCGTTTTAAAACGGCACACGACCCACGCTTCGATCAAACAATCGTTTAGCCGCGGATCGTAGATCCGCGCTCCGACACCACAACGCCACCAACACGAACGGCGATCTCCGATCGCCCGCTAAACCACCGGATGACTTGCGGCCGCCGCGGTTTCGGTTTCGTACCGCTTGAGCTTGAAATCCATGAAGAACGGCCCGCCCGGCAGGATCGCCCCGATCATCGTCATCAGCGTGAGCTTGGTCGGCAGGCCCTTCGCCCACGCCGCGGCACACAACAGCCAGAGCAAGATGAAAAGCAGGCCGTGGGCCATGCCGACGTAGGACACCGCCCAATCCATCCCAGCCTTGTATTTCATCGGCATCGCGACGCAAAACAAGAGCAAGGTCGACACGCCTTCGATCAGACCCACCGTCCGCAACACCCGCATCAATCCGCTCGGCACAACCACCGCAAACTCCATCAAACAAAACGCCAATCGATCACGGCAGTTCCAGGCTCACGCGTCCCAGCTTGCCGCCCCGCAGTTCACGCAACAATAGCTCACTCGCGCGGGACATTTCCACCTCGCCCCCCGCGATCAAACACCCACGCTTCCGGCCGATCAACTCGATGAACGCAAACGGCGCGTTCTCGTCTTCCGGGTCGGGCAGGTCCGCGGGGTCTTTGATCTTGTAGCGCTCGATCAAACGATCGGGGTATTGGGCCAAGAGGTATCGCGCCGCGTGCGGGCCCAGGAGGTCGTAATCGGTGGCGGTGTCTTTGATCGCGCCGCTGACCGCGAGGTTCAGGCCGATGGCCTCGTCATCGAACTTCGGCCAGAGGATGCCGGGCGTGTCGGTCAGCACGATGTCGCGGTCGAGCTTGATCTCCTGCGGCCCCTTGGTGACCGCCGGCTCGTCGCCGGTCCGGGCCACCGACTTGCCGCGCAGCATATTGACCAGCGTCGACTTGCCCACGTTGGGGATGCCCACGATCGTCACCCGCACCGGCTTGTTCTTCTCGACGCGCTGCGGCGCGAGTCGGCGGATCAGCTTAGGGATGTTCTTGGTCGCCCGCTTGTCGCTGAGGTTCACCGCCAGGGTCTGCACGCCGCGTCGGTTGTGGAACTCGTCCCGCCACTTCGCGGTCGCCTCGGGGTCGGCCAGGTCATCCTTGGTCAGCAGCGTGATGCAGGGCACATCGCCGGGCCGGCCTTCGGGGCCTTTGCCCGGGACGTTCCGCCGGAGTTCATCCAACAACGGGTTGCTCGACGAGCCGGGCAGGCGGGCGTCGAGCAGTTCGATGACCACGTCGGTCCGGGGCATCAGCTCGGTGAGCTGATTCCGGGTCGTGTTCATATGGCCGGGGAACCATTGGATGGGCATGGGTGGTGGCGGGTGCGGGGTGTGGTCGGGGGATCAAACAGCCGACTACTTTACGGGGATCGCGTCGTCGATGAGTTTCCGGGCCGACTCGTGCACCGCGTCGCACAGGACTTCGCACCCACCGATCTGCTGGTTGACCATCAGCCCGTCCATCAACGCCCCGAGCTGGAACGCCAGCCGATGGGGCTCCGCGGCGCCGGCCGCGGCCGCGAGGGTCGAGATGTACTGACGGACCAGGCGTTTGTGTTCCGCCGCCGCCTGGTGCACGGGGTGGTCCATCTCGCCGAACTCCGCCGCGGCCCGGGCGAAGATGCAGCCGGAAAACCCGGGCTTGTCGACCTCGTCACTCAGGGTCGGAAAAATCGCTAGCAAGCGGTCCCGCGGCTCACTGGCCCTCTTCTCCACCTCGGTCATCAGCCAGGAGCGGAACCGGCGGTCCTTCAGCTCCAGGGTCGCCACAATCAGCTCTTCTTTCGAGCGGAAGTGGTTGTAGAGCGTCATCTTAGCGACGCCCGCCTCGGCCAGAACCCGGTCGATGCCGACCGCATGAAACCCCAGCCGGTCAAACAGGCCCAAGGCGGATTCCACGAGTTGTTCTTGCTTGGTTGAAGGCATGGGTGCTCCGGGAGTCTAGCGGATGGCCAAACGAGAATATTTCAGACCGGTGGAAATAGATAGACCGATCTGTCTGTTCTGTGATCAACGTAACCCGAACCCTCCCCCTTCTCTGGAGAAGACCATGCCCCGCATCCAACCCGTTGACGTTGACCAGCCCTCCGCCGAAGCCGCCCCGCTGTTGGACGGCCTCCAGCAAAAACTCGGCCGTGTGCCGAACATCTACGCCACCATGGCCCAAGCCCCCGCCGTGCTCAAAGGCGCGCTCGACGCAACCGGCACCCTCGGCGAAACCTCGCTCTCCGGTGCCCTGCGTGAGCAGATCGCTCTGGCCGTGGGCGGGGCTAACCGCTGCGACTACTGCGCCGCGGCCCACACCGCGATCGGCAAGATGAACGGCCTGACCGACGATCAAACCCAGGCCGCACTCGCCGGCTCGGCCGACGACGCCCAGGCCCAGGCCGCGATCACCTTCGCCCGGGCCATCCTCGACCGCGAAGGCTTCGTCACCGACGACCAACTCGCCGCCGTCAAAGCCGCGGGCTTCGGCGATCAGCAGATCGTGGAGATCATCGCCGTGACCGTGTTCAACATCTTCACCAACTACATCAACCACATCGCCGAGACGACGGTCGACTTCCCCGAAGTCCAGATCCCCGAAACCGTGTGATCCGCTCGACGGCGACCTCCATCCCATGACACTCACCCCGGCTGCACCCCACGTCCCTGCGTGGGGTGCGGCTTTTTGTTTCATCCGCGATTCAGAAAAACCGCTCCGCCGGAATACTCACGCCCCGGGGCCGGTTGTACCCCCGAGCCACCACAAAACACCGTACTCCCAACCCTTGGAGCAAAGATGAAGTCCACACACCCCGGCTGGATCGCAGGTATCACTTGGCTGTTTCAGGTCGCCATCGCGGTTCTGCTGCTGCAGACACTGTTTTTCAAACTCACCTACACCCCGCAGACCCAGGTGATCTTTGAATCCATCGGCGGACGCCCCGCAGCCACGCTGACCGCCTTCGCGGAACTCGTCGCGGCCGTGCTGCTCTTGGTCCCCGCCGGGTGGCTGACGCGGATCGATCCGTCGTGTGCGTGCTCGGCCCGTGAGATCCGAGGCTGGACCGACTTCAAAGGCTGGGTGGGTTACGCCAGCGCCATTGGCGCCGCCTTCAGCCTGATGGTCATCGGCGGCGCGATCGCCACCCACCTCCTGATCATCGGCATCGTGATCCCCGTCGCCCCGGGCAGCATCGAAACCGATGGCGGCACGCTCTTCGCCCTGGCCTTGGCGATCGCCGCGATGGCCGCGACGGTGACCTGGTTCCGCCGCCGGGAACTCAACGCCTTCGGCCACGCCGTGCTGAACCAGCTGCCGTCGCACAAAGCCCTGGCCGCGTAAGCCTCCAAACGACCCCAACCCCTGGCCCTCGAAGCGTGTCACGCTTCGGGGGTTTTTTCAATCCCGAAGTATTCGTTCAGGAACGCCTTGCGGTCGCCGTCGTGGTTGGCGTATTTCACCAACGCCAACAGCTTCATCTGGTCGCGTTGCAGTTTCTGAGCCAGGCGTTCTTCGTCGAGCAATTCAGGAGCCAGGTCTCCGACGAGGCGTAGCTCAGGGTGGTCGTCCTCGCGCCAGTTCGAGTCGGGGGCGAGGGTGCCGTAGCGTTCGAGCATCGCCAGCGCGGTGTCGAGTCGGCGGTCGTGCCTGCCCTGCTTGGCGTGGAGCTCGGTACGCATCCAATCCAAACCCTCGGCGTGGATACGGTCGGTTTCGTGTTCGAGCAGTGCGAACACCCGCTGGTAGAACTCCGCATCGGGGTTGGCCCAGCGCATGAATTCCATCTGCGTGGCGAGGTCGCGCTGGTCGTAGAGCAGCCGACACATGGAAGGCTTGCCGTCACGGCCCGCCCGGCCGATCTCCTGGTAATACGCTTCGAGTGAGCCGGGAAGATCGGCGTGCACCACAAAGCGGATGTCGGCTTTGTCGATGCCCATGCCGAAGGCGTTGGTCGCAAGCACCAACGGGCACTGGTTGTTCATAAACGCGTCTTGCACGTCGCGGCGTTGCCGGGCGTCGAGGTCGCCGTGGTAGTTGAGGTGGGGGATGCGCTGGGCGCGCAGCCGTTCACTGAAGTCGCGGAGGGTTTTGATCAGGGTGAAGTAGACGATGCCGCTGCCGGTCAGCCGTTTGGGGGTTTGCGGGTTTTCGTCGGACGGTGGCGCTAAGCCGCGAGCGGCTTGGGTGATGTGTTCGAGCTTGCCATCGTCGTCCCAAACTTCTTCGACTTCGAGCGTGAGGTTCGGCCGATCGATGCCTTCGTGGAAGGTCTGGACTTGATCCGGCGCGTCACCGGGCGTTAGGCCGAGCTGGGCGATGATGTCACGCTGCACGTCCGGCGTGGCGGTGGCGGTCAGCGCGACCGTGGTGGGGTTGCCCAGCAGCTCGCGGAACGCGTCGATGCGGGTGTAGTCGGGGCGGAAGTCGTGGCCCCACTCGCTGACGCAGTGCGCTTCGTCCACCGCAAGCAGTGACACGCCGACCTTCTCCAACGCCTCGCGGAACTCGGGTTTGCGGAACCGCTCGGGGGTGACGTAGACAAGCTTGAACTGCCCCGCAGCCAGCCCGGCGTAACACTTCTCACGTTCGCCCCGGCTCAGCGACGAGTTGATGTAGGTCGCGTCCACCCCCTTGGCACGCAGCGCATCGACTTGGTCTTTCATGAGCGCGATCAACGGCGAGATCACCAACGTGATCCCCGGGCGGTCGTCCCGGGACGCCAGAGCCAAGGCCGGGACCTGGTAGCACAGCGACTTGCCTCCGCCGGTCGGAGCCAGCACCAAGGCGTGGCCCTGCCCCGCGGGGTGTTCGGTGATGCGCTGGATCACCGGCCCCTGCATGCCGCGAAACAAATCGTGCTGAAAGACTTCCCGGAGAACGTGCTGGGCGGCGACAAACGACATAAGCGAGATCGGCGGGGCAAAAAAAATCGAAACCACGAAATAGACAGATCGGTATACCAGTTGTCCAATCATCGCAGGCCGACGTCGGCCTGACCTAGCCCCCCAGTCTACCGGGCGATTAACCCCCGACCCGGCCCCCGATCGAGGAGATCAAACGTGAAGTTCCACCTAACCATCGCCGCCGCCGCTCTCGCCCTGACCGTTTTTGCCCTGCCCACCGCCTTCGCCGGCGACGGACATGACCATGACCACGGTGCCAAGCCCCTGACCACTGCCTTGGGCCTGCAGGGTTACTCGCCCGTGTCGTACTTCTCTGAAGACGGCCCCCATTTCGGTTCGCCCGAGTTCTCCGCGGAGCACGAGGGCGTGACCTACTTCTTCGCCAACGCCGAGGAACTGAGCACCTTCAACGGCGACCCCGAGAAGTACGCTCCCGCTTACGGCGGCTGGTGCGCCTTCGGCATGGCCGTCGACCAATACTTCCCCGTCGACCCGACCCTCTACAAAATCGTCGACGGCCGCGTCTTCCTCTTCCTCCAGAACGACGAAGCCAACGCCCTGGAGCTCTGGAATAGCAAGGACGAAGCCGAGTTCACCCAGAAGGCCGACGCGTTCTGGGCCAAGGAAAACGGCGAGTAAGTCTTACTCCCCGTCACGCCAACGAACCCACTAAGCCCGCTCATATCGAGCGGGTTTTTTCTTGCGCCAACAGCCGACACTTTTTCCACATTACTTGGCCTCCAAACCCTGAAAAACTTAGGGTTCTTAACCCCCTATTTCATACCACGAAGCTTGCTAAAATCTCGTTACGACCTCGGTGGTTGACTCCTGTGTGTCCGCCCGACACCTCCGCCTCCTCCAACCCCGCGAAAGCCGCCACGGATGGCCAAAGCCCCCAGCCCCAATTCCTTCGTTCACCTGCACCTGCACAGCCAGTACTCGCTGCTCGACGGCGCGAACCGGCTGGACCGCTTGGTGAAGCGTGTGAAGGAGCTGGGCATGGACGCCGTCGCCGTGACCGACCACGGCAACCTGCACAACGCCGTGGAGTTCTACAACCTCGCCAAGAAGGAAGGCATCAAGCCCATCCTCGGCATCGAGGCGTACGTCGCCCCGGACGTCAACGGCAAGCCCAGCGACCGGACCAACCGCGAGTTCACCGGCGTGTCCGACGGCGGGTTCCACCTCGTACTCCTCGCGGAAAACCAACAGGGCTGGCAGAACCTGCTCAAGCTCTCATCCGACGCCTACCTCAACGGCTTCTACTTCAAGCCGCGGATGGACAAGTCGACCCTGACCGATTGGTCCGATGGCCTCATCGCGATCAACGGCCACCTCGGCTCGTCGCTCGCCTACCACCTCAAGCAGTTCCACCAGACCAACGACCCGTCGCACTGGAAGAACGCGGTCGCGGAAGCCAAGTGGCACCAATCCATCTTCAAGCCCAACGACAAGGGCGAGCCGCGTTTCTTCCTGGAGATGCAGCACCACGAAGAACAGCTGCAGCGCGACCTCAACCCGCACATCGCCCGCCTTGCGGAAGAGCTCGGCCTGCCCTTGGTGTGTGACAACGATGCGCACTTCATGACCGCCGACGACTGGGACGCCCACGACTCGTTGTGCTGCATCTCGATGGGCAAGATCAAGTCCGACCCCAGCCGGCTGCACTACCCCAAAGACCTCTACGTCAAGTCGGCCGACGAGATGTGGGACCACTTCGGCGAGAAGCACCCCGAGGCGATCCACAACACCCGCAAGATCGCCGACCGCTGCGAGGTCGAGATCGACTTTGATGCGAACCACGCGCCGGTTGTCCGCATCGAGACCGACCTGCCCACGCTACCCACCGAGAGCAAGGGCGCTCTGAAAGTCATCGAGCGGTTCAGCAAGACCTGCGAACACCCCGCCGGCTCGACCGCGTGGTACAAGAAGTTCTGCGAGACGATCCGCGTCGAGCCGTTCGACAGCGAGAACGACACCGACTCGGAAGACGACCTGAAAGAGCAGTGCGACGGGGCGCTGCGTCTGCTCACCGAGGCCGGCGCGATCTGGCGTTACGGTGCGCCGGAAGACTGGAACGCCGACCCGCTGCAGGAAGAACACCGCGCCCGGATGGAGCGTGAGCTCAAGGTCCTCAAGGACAAGCTCATCTCGGCGTACTTCATGATCGTCTGGGACTTCACCAACGAAGCCCGTGCCCGCGACATCCCCGTGCTCGCCCGTGGCTCCGGCGTCGGCACCATGACCGGGTTCTGCCTGGGCCTGTCCAACGCCTGCCCGGTCGAATACGGCCTGCTGTTCGAACGCTTCACCGACCCGGACCGCACCGAATACCCCGATATCGATATCGACATGTGCCAGGACGGCCGGGGCGACCTGATCAAGTTCGTCCGCGACAAATACGGCCACGTCGCCCAGATCATCACCTTCGGAACCCTCAAAGCCCGCGCCGCCATCCGCGACGTCGGCCGGGTGATGGACCTCCCGCTCGGCGACGTCGACAAGGTCTGCAAGCTCATCGGCGACGGCCTGAAGACCACCCTAGACAGCGCCCTCGAACAAGAGCCCGACCTGCGCAAGCTCTGCGAAGACCAGCCGCAGATCAACGACGTCTACCAGACCGCCCAGCGCCTCGAAGGCCTCGCCCGCCACGCCGGCGTCCACGCCGCGGGCGTCATCGTCGCCACCCAGCCCCTCGACAACATCGTCCCGCTCTACAAAGCCCCCGGCAGCAAGGGCTCGGGCGGCGAAGACACCATCGTCACCCAGTGGGACGGCCCGACCTGCGAAAAAGTCGGCCTCCTCAAGATGGACTTCCTGGGCCTGCGCACCCTCTCGATCATCGAGCGCGGCAAGCTGCTCGTGAAGCAGTCGCTCAGCGAAGAGATGATCCTCGAGTCGGTCGGGGCCGACCCCGAAAGCCCCGACGACCCGCTCGACCTCGAACGCCTGGAGTACGACGACGCCCGCGTCCTCGAGCTCTTCGCCCGCGGCGAAACGGCCGGCGTGTTCCAGTTCGAATCCGGCGGCATGCGCGGCCTGCTCATGTCGATGAAGCCCGACCGCCTCACCGACCTCATCGCTGCCAACGCGCTCTACCGCCCCGGCCCGATGGAGCTCATCCCCAACTACAACCACCGCAAGCACGGCACCGAAGCCGTGCCCAAGGTCCACGAGATCGTCGACCGCCTCACCGAAGAGACCTACGGCATCATGGTCTACCAGGAGCAGGTCATGCTCGTGCTCAACGAGCTCGGCAGCATCCCGCTCCGCCAAGCGTATTCGATCATTAAGGCGATCTCGAAGAAAAAGGAAAAGGTCATCAACGCCGCCCGCGCCGACTTCATCAAGGGCGCGGGCGACAAGGGCGTCAGCGAGAAGCAGGCCGGCGACCTGTTCGACCTGATCCTCAAGTTCGCCGGCTACGGCTTCAACAAGTCACACTCCACCGGCTACGCGATCGTCGCCTACCAGACGGCCTACCTCAAGACCTACTTCCCCATCCAGTACATGGCCGCGGTGCTCACCTACGAATCGGTGAACACCGAGAAAGTCGTCGAGTACATCGACGAATGCAAGAAGGTCCTGCTGCCCAACGGCCAGCGCGGCGTCGAGGTCAAGCCGCCTGACATCAACCTGTCCGACGTCGCCTTTACCGTCGTCTACGCCCCCGGCGAAAAACGCGACCCCAACCACGGCCACATCCGCTTCGGGCTCAGCGCCGTCAAAGGCCTGGGCGTCAAAGCCATCCAGTCGATGATCGACGAACGCCGCGCCAACGGCCCGTTCACCTCGCTCTACGACTTCTGCGAACGCGTGTCGAGCAAAGTCATCAACCGCTCCTCCGTCGAAGCGCTCATCAAATGCGGCGCGTTCGACGCCCTGCACGGCATCGAGAAACGCTCGGCCATGGTCGCCTCGATCGAAGAAGCCATGAAGTCAGGCGCACAAGAAGCCGAGCTCCGCTCCAGCGGCAGCTTCCTCTTCGGCGACGTGGATGCGCAGCGCAAGGAAGAAGAAAAAACCCAGCCGGTGAAGACCCTGGCCGAGTGCCCGGAGTGGACCAAGAAGGAATGCCTCGACTTCGAGAAGGAAGTCATGGGGCTTTATGTTTCGAGCCACCCGCTGCAGGAATACGCCGAGCAACTCGAGCGGTTCAGCCAAACCTCCATCCCCGATATCTACGGCCTGCCCGCCCAACAAGAAATCATCGTCGGCGGCATGCTCAGCCGCGTCCGCCCGACCATGGTGAAGAACGGTCGATCCGCCGGCAGCAAGATGGCGATGCTCACCCTCGAAGACAGCAAGTCCAACAAGATCGACGCGGTGTGTTTCGCCGACACCTATGCGACCTGCAGCAACGCCTTGGAGATGGACGCCGTGGTGTTCCTGCAGGGCAAGGTCGACCGAAGGCGCGAAGAACCCAACATCATCGTCGACAAGGTCATCCCCATCGACCAGGCCCACCTCAAGCTCACCCGCACGGTGAAGGTCGTGATCGAAGACACCCCCGACTGTGACCTCAACGGCGAGTCCAAACAACAGCTCAACAAGCTCCGCGAGGTCTTCCGCCAGGGCGCGATGCGCGCCAACGGCAGCGCCGCCGAGGTCGTGCTTGAATTGCACCAGGAAGGCACCGTCGTCGAACTCCGCCTCAACGGCCTACGCGTCAGCCCGGACGACATGCTGCTCGCCAGTGCCGAAACCATCATGAAAGGCCTGCCCGGCCGAACGGCTCGCTGCGAACTCCACGGCGCCCCCAAGATCAACCGCCGCCGCTCCATCGAACGCCACGGCGAAGTGAAGTCCGAAGGCGACCTCGCCTTCGCCATGCACGACGACGGCGGGATGTCGATCGACCGGCTAGATAACTGACCCTCCACACGTAGGTCAGGTCTTCGACCCGACACCCTCCACCTCTGCTCCGCGTCAGGTCGAAGACCTGACCTACGACCGAATCATGCGCACAAGATGTCGCATGGATTCAAAGAAAACAGCTGTGGGTTCAAAGAATTTCATCTGTTGCCGTTGCTGAAGTTGCAAGCGTGCTGATCATCCGAACGACCTTTCGGTGCGACACCCCTTTCGTCGCAGCCCCCAGTGTCGGACCTCGGTGGCATTCCAGGTGTGAAGGTTGCACAGGCAAGGCGCCAAGCCCACCCATACCCGAGGACTCCGGGCTGATGGCCCGAGCGGACGTGGCGATGCTTGAGATACCACCTTGCCGGGATCTCTCAAGGTCGGAGCCGTGACGGGAAGGCGGTCGTGGGTTTGGATTCGGGTGTTGTTTTGCCGCAGATTACGCAGATGACGCAGATTGATTAAAGCGATGAATCCAAAGATAGGGCACGACAAGCATGATTGATCAATTGGCTTTCATCATGTTGATCGTGCTTATCTGTGGATGCTGCTTACCTTGAATCCGCGAAATCTGTGAAATCTGCGGCAAACAACCTCCCACCCACCGCACCACGCGTGCCATAGCGTGCCCCGCAACCGGAGACGGACGGGGATCGAGGTGCGGCGGGGAGTCTGATACCCGCTCTTTGAAAACCTTTACGGATTAAGTACCCAGCTTTTTCTTCTTGGTCGTGGGGTGATGCCGCGTTATGCTTTGGGCATCACCCACTGATGGGGACTTGTATGGCCACTGCTTCTTAACAACCCGGCTCCTCTCGTGTAGCTCATCGCACTTGATCGCTGCACGCCCTTCTCGGCGTCGGGTTGCCCTCCGCTTGCTTTTGTTTTGATTTGTTCCCGCTCCACAAGCGTGAGTTTTTATATGGCTTCCAAACGTTCCCGTCGGCACGAGGCCGACAGCTTCACCTGTATCCATTGCGGCCAGTACGTCGACGCCCGTTCGTACGGTACCCGGCACCGCAACCACTGCCCGTATTGCCTCTGGTCCCGTCACGTCGACGAGTCGCCGGGTGATCGACGCAGCGCCTGCGGGGCGAAGATGCAGCCCATCGGCATCGAGACCAAAGACGACGGCGAGTGGTCCATCATCCACCGCTGCACCGGCTGCGGCGTGATCAAGGTCAACCGCATCGCGGGCGACGACCGCGAGTTGGCGTTGTTGCAGTTGGTGTTGAAACCGCTGAGTAATCCGCCGTTCCCGTTGGATCACCTGCCGGTGTGAGCGTCGGCTGGGCTGTATTTCAGCTCGGATGAATCGGATGGGATCGGATCAAGACGAAGAGAACCCCGTTGGTCTTGAATCCGACAAAATCCGATTCATCCGAGCGATCTCGATCGCCTTTTGAGTTAGGCAGGCCGCAAGATGTCTGTCTCACCCTCGGTCTTGGCGAGCACTACGGCTCCGACGCTGTCGCTGAAGATGTTCACGGCCGTGCGGCACATGTCCAGCGGACGATCGAAGACGAAGAGCAGGCCCATGCCAGCGACGAGGGACGCGCCCTCGGGCAGCAAGCCGGGCTGGAGTTGTTTTTCGACCGCAGTAAGGATGACCACGATCGCGACCAACGAAGCGGAGGGCACGCCGGCGACGCCGATGCTCGTCAGCAGCGCGGTGATCACGATCATGAACTGCTGGGCAAAGGAGAGCTCGATGCCGAAGGCCTGGCAGATGAAGATCGCGGCGACGCATTCGTAGAGCGCGGTGCCGTCCATGTTGACGGTGGCGCCGAGCGGCAGGACGAAGCTGGTGGTCTTGCGGGACACGCCGGCCCGTTTCTCCACGCAATCCATGGTCAGCGGCAGCGTGGCGGAGGAACTCGCGGTGCTGAACGCGGTGATGAGCGCCGGGGCCATGGCTTTGTAGTGTCGCAATGGGTTTACCCGGGCGACGAGCATCAGGATCAGCGGCATGACCACGAGCAGGTGGAGCAGCAGCGCGGCAAGTGCGACGCCGGCGAATTGCAGGATGCCGGTGAGGAAGGCTTCGAATCGGCCGTCGGGGCGGAGCTTGGCGTACTGTTCGCCGACGGTCGCGGCGAGCAGGCCCATGACGCCGATGGGCGCGAGCTTGAGCACGACGTCGGTGATCTTGAGCGTGATGTCGTAGACGCCCTGGGTGAACTTCACGAGGACGGGTTGACTGTCGGTGTCGAGTCGGGCGAGGAAGTAGCCCACGAACAGGGACACGACGATGAGCCCGAGCAGCGACCCGTCCGACGCGGCCTTGACCAGGTTGGGCGGGACCATGGTGCGGAAGACGTCGAGGAAGTCGGTCGCGGATTTGCCGCCGGTTTTGTCCTCGACCTTTTCCTGGGCGTCTTCGAAGGCCGAGAGGTCTTGTCCGACGAGGATGCCCTGGCCGTCGCTGACGCCGGGGCTGACGAAGTTAATGAGGGTGAGCCCGATGAGGATGGCAATCAGCGAGGTGCAGCCGTAGTAGAGCAGCGTCTTGCCGCCGAGTCGGCCGAGGCCCGCGCCGCGACCGATGCCGACGATCGCGAGGATGATCGAGCTGGTGACCAGCGGGACGATGATGAGCTTGAGGCCCTGGATGAACAGGTCGCCGATGAGATCGAAGACGAGGTAGGCGATGCTCGCGGTCGCGGCCTTGCCCGCCAGCGCCCCGCGTTGCTCGGCGGGGGTGTCGGTGGGGAGTTGGTCGATCGCCCACGACCCGATGGTCAGGCCGACCAACGCCCCGATCACCAGCCCCAGGAGGACCTGCCAATGCAACGGCCAACGCCAGGGCAGCGCGGCTGAGCTTGTGGGATGGGGTTCGTTGGCTTGGTTCATGGACTTACTATTAAGACTGTTTATACCAGACCATAAGAAGAGCGGCAGGAGAAAATTAGCGTAAAAGCCCCACCACAAAGCCGCTAGGGTTCGCTATATTGATTGGGTTGCTTTGAATGACTAAGCGGCGAGATGGTGTTTTAGAAAAGTCCTGTCTTTTCTGAGTTGTTCTCTGAATTCAAACCCTGGTGGAAGGGGCCTTACCGGTTGAGACGTAGCCGACGCCCGATTGTGATTGCTTCGCGTACCAGCCGACTGGCTCGTGTGCAGGCGGAGTTGGTGGCCAAAGCGCTGCGCAAGCTCCACCCGGTCGAGGTGGGCTTCCACTGGGTCGAAAGCGAAGGCGATCAGATCACCAAGGGCTCGTTGGCCGAGGCCGGCGGGAAGGGCTTGTTCACCCGGCGTGTCGATCAGGCCGTTCTCGATGAGAAGGCCGACCTCGCGGTGCACAGCCTCAAGGACCTGCCGGTCGATCCGGCCGAGGCGTTGTCGGGCCTTTCGCTCGCCGCCACCCCCAAACGTCACACGGTTCAAGACTGCCTGGTCAGCGCCAAGCGCTACGGCAGCCTGACCGACCTGCCCCAGGGCGGGATCGTCGGCACGAGCAGCCCACGCCGCGCCGCACAGATCCGCCGAGTCCGCCCCGACCTGGATATCCGGCTGCTGCGGGGCAACGTGGACACGCGTCTTAATAAAGTCTTGTCCGATGACGGGCCGCACTTCGACGCGGCGGTGTTGGCCGCTGCCGGGCTCAAACGTCTCGGGCTGGGTGAGCACGCGGATCGCCCGTTGTCGATCGAAGAGATGCTGCCCTCGGCTTGCCAGGGCGCGCTGGGCATCCGCTGCCGGGCGACCGACCACGTCACGCTGACACGCTGCCTCCCGCTGAACGCGGCGTCGACGTCGACCGCCGTGACCCACGAGCGCGAAGTCGTCCGCCTGCTCGGGGCCGACTGCTACTCGCCGATCGCGGTGCTGGCTCAGCCGATCGACCCCGCCAAGACCCAGGCCAAGCGCAACGCCGATTCGCACTGGTTCCGCCTCCGCGTCCGGCTGTGTTCGGCCGACGGCCAAACGACCCTCGAAGCCGACGAGAAATGCAAGACCTCGGAGCTGCGTCGCGTGGTCAAGCAGGTCACCACCGACCTCCTGAACCAAGGGGCCAAGGAAATCCTGGCCGAGGCCGCCAAAGCCCGCATTCTGGAACACCCCGGCTCCAACCCGCCCAGCGAGGCCCCCCAGAGCACCCCCTCCCCGATCCACGGCTTCCAATCGCCTCCGCCCCCCGCGGGCGACCGCGTCCTGGCGGAATAACCCCCGCCCAACCGACATTTCTCGTAAAGCCTCCCGTGTGGCGGGCCCGTTTGAGCAGGCCCCACAGATGGGACCGATGCCCCCGTCGGGTCGCAGCGCTGCGGGGCGGGTGATTCGTTATACTCTTCGGTCCGCTGGGGCCCGCTGAATGGGCCTTGAGCCCGATCGCTGTCCCGCGACGCCATTTTGGAGTACCCCCGTGTCCGACCGCAAACCGACCATTGGTGGCAACTGGAAGATGAACCTGCACACCGGCGACGCCAAGGCACTCGCAGTGGGCCTGGCTGAGGCGGTCAAAACCGACGCGGTCGACGTGACCGTGTTCCCCGCCTTCCCCTACCTGGCCATGGTCGCGGGTGTGTTCTGCGACGCGGGCAGCCAGATCAAAGTCGGTGCCCAGGACTTTTATCACCAAGCCAACGGCGCCTACACCGGCGAAGTGTCGCTGTCGATGCTCAAGGACGTCGGCGTCGCCACCGTGCTGGTCGGCCACTCCGAACGCCGCCACGTCATCGGCGAGACCGATGTATTGATCAACGAAAAAGTCCTCGCTGCGCTCGAAGCCGGCTTCGAGGTGGTCCTGGCCATCGGCGAAAAGCTCGAGCAGCGTGAAGCCGGCCAAACCGACTTCATCAACTACGCCCAGATGTGCTACGGCCTGGCGGGCGTGTCGGCCGAGCAGATGAGCAAGGTCACCATCGCCTACGAACCCGTCTGGGCCATCGGCACCGGCAAGACCGCGTCGCCCGAAGACGCCCAGGCCGCCCACGCCGCTATCCGCGGATGCCTCTCGGGCATCTACCCCGGCACCGACGTGTACGCCACCACCCGCATCCAGTACGGCGGCTCCATGAAGCCCGCCAATGCCGGCGAGCTCCTCGCCCAACCCGACATCGACGGCGGCCTCATCGGCGGCGCGTCGCTCAAAGTAGAAGACTTCAACGGCATCATCACCGCCGCCCAGTAAACCGAACCAAACTTTTCAACCCATGCAACACCTCACCCCCCTGCTCGCCGAGATCTCCTGGAGCGTTATCGTTCTGGCGATCGCCTTCGTCTTCATCTGCCTGTTCATGATGATGATCATCCTGATCCAGAAGCCCAAGGGCGGCGGCCTCAGCGGCGCCTTCGGCGGAGCGGGCGGCGGCGAATCCTCGTTCGTGGGCGCGAAGGTCGGCGACGTCCTGACCATCGTCACCGTCGTCTGCTTCCTGCTCTTCCTCGGGTTGGCCATGGCGCTGACCTGGAAGATCAACCCCACCGAGAACCAGGCCAAGGAAGACGCGCAGGTCAGCGCTCCCGCTGAAACCGAGACCGGCATGGCCGGCGAAGCGTCCGACCTCATTGAAGACGCCACCGAAACGGCCGAAGAAGCCGCCGATGAGGTGGCCGAGACCGCCGAACAAGCCCAAGAGCTTGCCGAAGACGCCGTCGAAAGCGTGACCGAAGACGCCCCCACGGAAGCCCCCGCCGAGTGATCGGCCGCCTTGATTCCTTCACTCTCTGACCGGAGCCCCCGCTTGATCCGATCCATGACCGGCTATGGCAGTGCCTCGGCGGAACACGACGGCGTGCAGTTCAGCCTCGAGTTGCGCAGCCTCAACAACCGCTACTTCAAAGCCGCCACCCGGCTGCCCGACGAGATCGCCGGGATGGAAGCCCTGCTCGAAAGCGCGCTCCGCAAGCGCGTGAGCCGCGGCAGCTTCTCGCTGGCCGTGAAGGTCAAGGTTTCCGATGCGGCGGCGACATCTTCCATCAACGACCAGGCGCTCATGACCTACCTCGATCACCTCGAGACGGTCCGCGAGAAAGTCCAGGACGAGTCGGTGCAGATCGACCTGACCCAGCTACTCGCCCTGCCGGGTGTGTTGCAGCCCCAGACCGACGACGACGCCCTCTTGGCCAAAGCCAAGCAGGTGTTGCCGCAGCTGCTGAGCGATGCGCTCGATCGATTGCTGGAGATGCGTACCACCGAAGGCAAAGCCCTCGCCGACGACCTGATTGGCCAGGTCGAGCATATCCGTGGGCAGATCAAGATCGTGGCCGACCGCGCCCCGGCCGTGGTACAGGAATACCACCAACGCCTCACCGCCCGGGTCGACGAACTCATGGCCAAGGCCAAGCTGAAGGTCGACGAAAATGACCTCCTCCGCGAGGTTGCGGTCTTTGCCGACCGGGCCGACATCAGCGAAGAGCTGTCGCGAATGAACGGCCACCTCGATCAGTTCACCGAGATCATCCAGACCGGCTCGCCGGGCAAGGGCGACGAGCCCGCCGGCCGAACGATGGACTTCATCGCCCAGGAGATGCTCCGCGAGGCCAACACCATCGGCAGCAAGAGCAACGACACCCCGATCAGCCGGGCCGTGGTGGAGATCAAGAGCCGCATCGACCGAATCAAAGAGCAGGTCCAGAACGTCGAATAATCCTGGATTCGGCGTATCATGTATCACCGCCCGCTTTGTTTTGTGATCGACGTGCCCATGCCTTCCGCCCCACGCCCTGCCACGATGACCAACCCCGCCGCCGCGGATGTCGCGACGGAGGCGGTCAAACGGCGTTCCGGGATATCCGCCGCGGGCATGTCCGCCACGGGCGTCTCCAGCTTCGGCTCGGGCGCGGGTGGCCGACAAACCTTCGCCGCCGACGAACTCGCGGTGGTGCTGTCCCACTACGACCTGGGCGTGCTGTCCGAGCTCAAGGAATTCCCACGCGGCTCGCGCAAGGCCCCGAAGATGATCGTGGGCACCCCCGAAAACTTTTACCTGCTCAAGCGCCGTGCCCGCGGACGTGACGACCCGTACAAAGTCGCGTTCTGCCACGGCCTGCAGATGCACCTGGCCAATCGGCAGTTCCCCCTGCCCCACCTCATCGGGACCCGGCAGGACAACAACTCGATGCTCAAGTGGAACGGCTCGACCTACGAGCTGTTCGAGTTCATCCAGGGCAACAGCTACGACCAGTCCCTCGAAGCCACCACCGAGGCCGGGCGAACCGTCGCGCTGTTCCACAAGCTGCTGGCCGACCACAAACCCAAATTCGATGCGCCCCGCGGCTCGTACCACGCGTCGCGTTCGGTCGCGTCGTCCAGCAACGCGATCCCGACCACGCTGATGAAGACCGAGCCGGAGCTGGATCGGAAAGAAATCGGCCGGGTGGTTCAGTTCCTCCACGAGTCGTACCAGGCCGCGGCCAAGCGCGTCAAAGACGCCGGGCTCGACAAGTGGCCGCTGCAGATCGCCCACTCGGACTGGCACCCCGGGAACATGCTGTTCCGCGGGCCCCGGGTGGTCGCGGTGATCGACTACGACGCGGCCCGGCTGCAGCAACGCATCATCGACGTGGCCAACGGCGCCTTGCAGTTCTCCATCATCGGCGGCGGCGACAACCCGACCGACTGGCCGGACTATCTGGACGAGTCGCGGTTCAAGCGGTTCATCCGCGGCTACGATTCGGTGCCGGACGCGGTCCTGAGTCGGGCGGAGCTGAAAGTGATGCCGTACCTGATGATCGAGGCGCTGATCGCCGAGAGTGTGATCCCGATCGCGGCGACCGGGATGTTCGGCCGGATGTCCGGGGGCAAGTTCCTGCCGATGGTCGAACGCAAGGTGCGCTGGCTCCAGTCCAACGCGGACAACCTGATCGCTTCGATCGAAAACTAGCCTCCACCCGTCGGGAGTCTCGTCGCATGAAAGCCCTAGCGTGTTTAGCCGTTGTGTCGGTCGTGTTGCTGTCCGTGGGCGGCCCGGCCGTCGCGCAGCCCGAGCACAACCCGCTCGTTGACCTGGCCGCCGAAGATTTCGAGATCCGGCAGGAGGCGAGCGATGCGCTGTATCTCGACGAAACGCTGAGCACCGAACAGCTTGTCGGGTGGTACGCTCAGGCCGAGCAGCCCGAGGTGCGGCAGCGTCTGCTGGCCGTGGCCCGGCATCACTTCCTCCGCCAGATGCGGCTCGACACGTTTCCCGCCGAGGGTCCGGGTTCCATCGGCGTGGTGCAGTCGATGCAGATCGAACCCCCGCCGATCGACGCCGACCCCAAGGCTCAGCGCAACCGGACGACGAACACGTTTGCCTTGGTGACGCGGGTGCTGGAAGGGTTCCCCGCGTCCGGCCGACTCCACCCGCTGGACCGTGTGGTCGCGCTGGACGGGCAGCTCTTGGGTGCAGCCAACCAGAACCAGCGTTTTGAAGACCTGATGGGGCTTTACCAAGCCGGCGACACCCTGACGCTCACCGTGCAACGCAACGGCGAGAGCCTGGATATCGAGATCCCGCTGGCCAATCGCAACGCGTTGGGCGCGATGTACGCCTTCCCCGAGTTTGGCCTCACGCCTGATTTCGATGTGGCCTGGACCGAGTATCGGCAGCAGCACTTCCCGCTAGTGGACAACAACCTCGCTCCGCCAAGCAACGATCCTGAATAAGCACCACGCGACCGTCTTAGCGCGGCGGGCTCGAAACCACCCAGCGGGTGCAACGGGCTTAACCCGCGGAGACGAGCCAATCGTTACAACGCGCCCCGCCCGGCGATCCGGCTCGGCTTACCACCCGCCCCACTTTTTCGCGGCGATTCCAAAATCAACGCTCAGCCCACGCGACGCTTCGGACGATGGTCAGTCACGAGGCAAACCATGAAACACATGATTCAGTTGACCGCGGCGACCACGCTGCTCACCGCGATCACCGCAACCGCCATCCATCCGAAGTTCGGAGCGCTGTGGGGCAACCCGCTCGCCCTGGTGGGCATGGGACTCATCGGCTTGGGCCTGTTCCGCAACGCCCAGCAGGCGGTCGCGGTGAAGAGCCACGCGGACTCCTAACGGCCATTCGTTTTTTCAATCATAAACAAAGCCAAAGCATACGCTTGCGCAATTCTCGGCCCTCCCTGGTCGAAATTTTTTCGATGCGCTATTGACTGGCCTTTGTTTTTGACGATAATTTCTGTACAGACAGAAACAACCGAATGGACCGATCGTCATGAAACTCTCCGCCGTCCAACAGAAATTCATCCTCCACTGGGGCGAGATGGGCACCCGCTGGGGCGTCAACCGCACCGTCGCCCAGGTCCACGCCCTGCTCTACCTCGCCGACCGGCCGCTCAACGCCGACGACCTGGTCGAGACGCTCGGCGTGGCCCGCAGCAACATCTCCACCAGCCTCAAAGAACTCCAGGGCTGGGGCATCGTCCACACCGCCCCGGTCCTCGGCGAGCGCCGCGACCACTTCATCACCACTGCGGATGTCTGGGAGATGTTCCAGATCATTCTCGACGAGCGGAAGAAGCGTGAGATCGACCCGACGCTGGCGATCCTCCGCGAGTGTGTCGAAGAAGCCGAGGCCGCCGAAAGCGAGTCCGACCACACCCGCCGTCGGCTGCGTGAACTGCACGGCCTAATCGACGACCTGGCCCAGTGGTACACCCAGATCCGCGCCCTGCCGACGGGTGCCGTGATCAAGTTTGTGAAGATGGGCTCAAAGGTCCGCAAGGTCCTCGGGCTGACTGGTTAACTCCACGTTCCTCACTACCCCACTTTTTTCCGGATGTTTGTCATGCCCCCGCTCGCCGCTGAACGACCTCAAACCGCCACGCCACGCCGAACTGTTCTCAGCGATCGTTCGTTGGCGAAGTGGAAACAACGCCGAGAAACGCCACTCATGTTGAGCGATTGGGACCGAACCCTGATGATCCACTACGAAGTCGATCCCGATGAGCTTCAGCCGCAGATCCCCTTCCCTTTGGATCTGCACGAGGGCAAGGCGTATGTCAGCCTGGTGGCGTTCACGCTCCGCAAGCTGCGTCCACAGGCGCTGCCCGCGGTGTTTCAAACGCTGATGCGGCCGGTCTCTGAGCACGGCTTCCTGAACGTACGCACCTACGTCCGTGTCGGTCGCGACACGGGAATCTATTTCCTGGCGGAGTGGCTGCCCAATCGCCTGGCGATCCTGCTGGGGCCGCCGATGTACGGCCTGCCCTACCGCCACGGCGCACTCGATTACCAACACCATCACGAAACCGGCGAACTGCACGGCCGTGTCGAGCCCCACGACGAGACCGCCCCGCTGCACTACCGGTACGACGGTCCGCCGCTCGATGACTTCGCCCCGGCCGAGCGCGACACGCTCGACGAGTTTGTGCTGGAGCGCTACACCGCCTTCACCGAACGCGGCCGGGTGCGCAGGCGATTCGATATCTGGCACGAGCCCTGGCCGCAGCAGCGCATCGATGACCTCGACCTCATCGACGACCGCCTTGCGCAATGCACCGGCCCGTGGCACGACACCGCCCAACCCATCGCCGCTCACTACAGCCCCGGCGTCCATGGCGTCTGGCTGGGCGGCCCCAAACGCATTCGCGATACGCACGGCTTCTCCACGCATCCCCACGCCGAGGAGGTGGCGGCATGACACACTCCACGTACCAAGCCTGGCACCCCGAAGCGAATCACCTCCGCGGCGCGGGGATTGTGCTTTCGATCGCCATCACCGTGTTTTACGCAATGGCGCTCTGCGAAGACTTGGGAGTTTATGCGGCGATGCTGATGGGTTCCGCCGGCTTGCTCTGGGTCGTGTTCCTGCTCGGCACGTGCTGCAACAGCCCCGCGGAGATGCGGCAGGCCCGGTGCGACCGTGCGCTGTGGACGATGACCACGGGAAGCCTGGCCTTGACCGCGTGGCTGCCTGTCTGGGCGCTGTGCAGTTGGTTCGGCGGCCTGCCGGCGCTTGGCGGGCTTGTGCTGGCCGACCTTGTCATGGGCAAGGTGTACATCGGACTCGCGCCCAGCGTCGACCAAACCCCACGGCAGGCGGCGATGCACTGGTGGGGATTAATGAACGGATCATTGATCGCCATCCTCGCGATCACTTATTTGCTCGGAGAAATGATATGAACCTCACCATGACCGGCCGACTGACCGACTGTGTGCTGCTTTCTTACCGCACGCCCGCCGAGACGGTGGCGGGGTTGATCCCCGAGGGCCTGGAGCTCGTGACGCGTGGGCCTTGGGCGTTTTGGAATATCGTCGCCTGCCGGGTCGAAGGGATGCGGCCGGCGTTTCCGGGGGCGGTGGATGCGCCGGCGGCGCTCGGCGTGACCTACCACCACGTGGCGTATCGGCTTTTGGTGCAGGCGATGACCGACCGGGCGGACGTGCGTAAAGGTTTGTACTTCGTCCGGAGCGATGCGGATGCACGCGTGCTCGGGGCGGTGGGCAACTGGACGACCGACTTCAAGTTCCACGCGGCGGAGATGGCGCTGGCGGCGGAGCCAGACACCTACACGCTCGGGGTTCGTACCGCCGACGGTCGGGCCGACGCGACGCTTCGCCTGGATGGTCGTCCGCCCCGGCTGGAGATGGGTTCTTGCTTCCCGACGCTGCAGGATGCGCAGGAGTTTTTGAAGTATCAGCCCTACGCCTTGGCGGTCACCGGGAGAGAGGGCCGACGGCGGCTGCGTATCGCCGAGGTCCAGCGGGACGAAGCGGCGTGGGCCGAGACCCCGGTATCGGTGGACGTGGCGGAGTTCGGGTTGTTTGAAGAGTTTGGCCAGTCGGAGCATGTGCGGTTCGAGTTGGCGACGCGGGTCGCGGCGATGGACTACACGTGGAAGCTTGGCCGGACCGAAGGGCTGTTGGGGCAGGCCGTGGAGCAACCGGCGGACGCCGAGGCGGAAGTCGCTCAGTCGGCGTAAGTGGGTATGGCGCGAGCGGCGCAACGGCTTGCGCCCGAGCTTTGGCACCGCGGGTTGTGAACTCGCCGTAAAGCGTGGCAAGGTCGATCGACAACGCGGATAGAATAGGGGCTGCGATCAGGAGGACCTGCTATGCCTATTCGTCTGCCCATGCCCGGATCAAACCGCCGCCGTCCCCGCCGGGGCGGGAAGATGGGGTCGTTCAAGATACGGTTGGTGATCGCGCTGGTGATCGCGGGGTTTGCGTTGATCAGTTACCTGAGCACCAGCAGCACCAACCCGTTCACCGGCCAGCAACAACGCGTCGGATTGACGCCCGCCGACGAAGTCGCGCTGGGGCTGCAAGCGGTGCCGAGCCTGACCCAGCAGTTCGGCGGCGTGGAGCCCGACCCCGAAGCGCAGGCCCGGCTGGACCGCATCGGACGTGAACTCGTCGAAGCCGCGAAGCGCCACCACGGCACCGCCGAGAGCCCGTACGAATTCGAGTTCACGTTGCTCGCCGACGATCAGGTCGTCAACGCCTTCGCCCTGCCCGGCGGGCAGACGTTCATCACCGACGTGCTGCACGACCAGCTCAGCGACTCGCAGCTCGCCGCGGTCATGGCCCACGAGATCACCCACGTCATCCAACGCCACGGCGCCCAGCAGATGGCCCAGGGCCAGTTCTTCCAGCAGCTCAGCGGCGCCGCGGGCATGGCGACGGGCGATGTCACCGGGGCGCAGATCGCGGCGCAGTTTCTCGATGTGCTGGGCAAGGGCTACAGCCGTGAGCACGAACGTGAATGCGACCACCACGGGGTGCACTACATGGTCGAGGCGGGCTACCATCCGCAGGGCATGGTCGAGCTGCTGCAGATCCTCGCCGAGGCGTCCGGCGGCGCTCACCCGCCCGAGATGCTCTCGACCCACCCCCACCCCGAAGAACGTGTCGGCCTCGTCGAGCAACAGATCAAACAGATGTTCCCCAACGGCGTGCCGAGCGGCCTGATCCGCTGACCACCCCCACCAACCGCCGAAGCAACCGCCATGACCAAACCGCTCGAAAACAAACGCGTCCTGATCTTTGTGGGCGACGACTACGAAGACCAGGAGCTGCAATACCCCAAGTACCGCCTCCGTGAAGCGGGGGCCGAGGTGACGATCGCCGGCCTCGAAGCGGGCGTGGTGTACCAGGGCAAGTACAGCTACCCGCAGAAGAGCGACGCGGCGGTGCGTGACCTGAGTGCCGACGACTTCGACGCGCTGGTCGTGCCCGGCGGGTGGATGCCCGACAAGCTGCGACGCTACGACGAGGTCAAGCAGATCACCAAAGCCATCGCCGACGCGGGCAAACCCATCGCCAGCGTCTGCCACGGCCCGTGGATCGACATCTCGGCGGGCATCGTCAAGGGCGTGACCTACACCAGCACGCCGGGGCTCACCGACGACCTCACGAACGCCGGCGCGGTCTGGGTGGATCAGGAAGTCTGCGTGGATGAGAAGCACCAACGCGTCAGCAGCCGCCGGCCCGACGACCTGCCGGCGTTCATGGCGGCGTTGATTGCGATGATGATGAATTAGAAGTTTGGCTCGGATGTCTCGGATGAAATCGGATTGATGCCTTGATCCGCATCCATCCGAAAAATCCGAGCCTGATCCTTCTCAGACCAACTCCGCGATGCGGGTGATGACGCGGTCGGGGATGATCTCGCTGTCTTCGGGCAGGGTCTTGCCTTCCCAGTCGTTCCAGATGCCTTGCATGCCCATGGACTGCGGGGCGGCGACTTCCCAGGCGAGGTTGTCGCCGACGCACCATGAATCCTCGGCGGGGGCGTCGCAGGCGCGCAGCGCCTGTTGGAAGACGCGCGGGTCGGGCTTGCCGAAGCCGAGCTCGCCCTCGATGAGCACCGCCTGGAAATACTGGGTGAGGTCGAAGTGGGCGACCTTGTCGCGTTGGCCCTGGGCGTCGCCGTTGGTGATCAGCGCCATGGGCACACCCGAGGCGACGAAGTGTTCGAGGGTTTCGATCGCGCCGGGGAAGGGCCGCATCGACGTGACGCGGTGGTCGCTGTAGTAGTCGGCGAAGCGGGTGGCGAGGTCGTAGTTGTCGATGCCCAGTTCGAGCAGGCCGTGGTGGGTGACTTCGATGCGTGACTTCTGCACGTCGAGCCGGCCCTCGTGGTTGCGCTTGGGGTCGGACCAGTACCAGATGCGCGAGGCGTCGAGGATGGGGTCGAAGACCTCGGCGGGTTGGCCGATCTCAGACTCGAACGCCTTGGCGGTCTCCCGCCAGACGCGGGTGGCGCTGAGCGTGGTGTCGAGGATCGTGTCGTCGAGGTCGAAGAGGATCGCGCGGGGCAGGTCGTCCATGTTGGATGAGTCTATCCGGCGAACGCGTTGAGGGGCGCTGGAATGTGTAGCGATATCGACTTGCGGTTCGGAGACGCGCGGGGCCAAGCCCCGCGGCTAACGCAGCAAACGGATTACGCGGCCCGGGAGTACGACTCGTCGGCGTCGTCTTCGATCGGCTCGGGGAAGCGGAAGATCGAGTCTTCCACTTGCTCGGCCGTCACGGGCGTCTCGATCACCCGCACCGATTGGCCGCGTCGGTTGAGGGCCCACACCACCACAGCCTCGCCGCCGAAGAGCAGGACCATCGCGCCGATCACCAGGGCCACCATCCCCGCCGCGTCGAACTTGGCGTCCTCGGCGGTCAGCGTGGCGGCGGCGTTGGGCGTCGGCGTGGGGTCGCTCTCCCACGGCTGCAGCATCACGGCGCTGCGTTCCAGCGCCGCCCAGCCCAGGACCGCCGATCCGGACTCCGAGGCCGGGCGGTCGTAACCCAGCCGCTGGGCCCAGACGGTCGACGCGGCGACGGGTTGGGCCAGGAAGTCGGCGGGCGTGGCTGCCGAGATCGTCGACGCCCAATCGGGCGTGGTCTCGGGCAGCAGCTCGGCCGAGGCGATCATCAAACGCTTGGCCAGCACCAGCGGCTGAGCGATCGACAGCCCACGCAGATCGATGTCACGCACGGGCGACGCATCATCAACGGGCTGGGGCGCGGCGGGCTCGGTCTCGACGGTGAACAGCGACGCCGACTCGATCGAACCTGCCGGTTGATCCGGGGTCGTGATCGACGACGCGTCGGGCGAGAGGGTCAGCGTCGTCGACTCGGTCCACACCGGGCCGTTCTCGCTTACCGAGGGAGAGACGACGGGTGCGATCGAGCCCACGGTGGTCGAGGTTGTGCATCCCACCATGATGCACGCCCACGCCAGCATGACCGCTGCCGCCACCATCCAAACCTTTGCTTCGCGTTCGCTCGTCATCTCGTCTACACCTCGGGGCGGGGGACCAAAAGCCGCCGGCCACGCCGACGCCGCAAGGTGTATCGGTGGAGGGTTGGCGTGGATGCCAACGCGATCAGGAGTTCGGATTATCGGAATCCATGGGAGCGTCCGAGTTGGGCCCGGGGTAGTCGACGCCCTTGGCCATCACCGCCAAAACCAGCGGCAGCAACACAAAAGCCATCCCCACCCAACCCAGCGTCGGCCAGACCGAACGGGCCGCGAAGTAGGCCCAGATCCCCGCGATCAGGCTCACAAACCCCACCGGCTCCAGCCGACTGGGCTTGTCTCTCACCACCCGCTGCACAAAGACCACGGCATTGATCACCAACGCTACGCCCCATACGAGGGCCGACAACCCCCCGAATCCGTAAACCAGTACATCCATAAACGTCATGCGTTATCCCGTGGCGATCCTTCGGGCGTGGCATAGCGCGATCGCGATCGCGTCCGCAACGTCCGGCGGGCTGGGTGGTTCGGCAAGGCGGCACTGGGCCTGGATCGAGAGCTGCATCTGCTCTTTCGTGGCGTGGCCGTTGCCGGTGAGTGACTTCTTGATTTCCGTGGCGGCGAGGTGCTCGGTGGGCAGACCCGCCGCGGTGCCGCAGAGCAGGATGACCCCGCGGGCGTGTCCCATAAGGATCGCGGTGCGGGGGTGGGCGTAGTGGGCGTAGAGCTGTTCCACGGCCATGCGGTCGGGCTTCACTTGAGCGATCAGCTCGGACAGCTCATTGCGGAGCTGCAGCAGACGGTGTTCCATGGGCTGCTTGGCGTCGAGGCGGATGACGCCCCCTTCGACGAGGGTGGGTTCGAGGGTGCCGTCGTGCAGATCGACCACGCCGTAGCCCGTGAGCCGCAGCCCGGGGTCGATGCCCAACACGCGGGTGAATCCTTCGGCCATGCGTGATAGTCTATTTCATTCCCCCCGGGCAAGGCCGAGCCCCGCCCGCTGATTCGTGTATTTCATCGCCTCACCCCGCAAGCCACGGAGGGCTTGATCGTTGGCCAAACGCCGCAGCCGAAAATCCGACGACGACGAAGCCCTGTTCAACGCCGACCTGCGCGGCAAAGACAGTTCCACCGGTGACAACGGCAGCTCCGGCGGCGATGTCGGCATCGCTTTGCACGAAGCGGCCCAGTCGCGGTACCTCAACTACTCGTTATCGGTCATCACCAGCCGGGCGTTGCCGGACGTGCGCGACGGGCTGAAGCCGGTTCAGCGCCGCATCCTCTACACCATGTGGCAGCAGGGCCTCCGCGCCGAGGCCAAGCCCCGCAAGTCCGCCACCGTCTGCGGCACCGTGATGGGCTCGTACCACCCCCACGGCGACAGCGCGATCTACGACGCCCTGGTCCGTATGGCCCAGGCTTGGGTGATGCGCGTCCCGCTGGTCGAGGGCATCGGCAACTTCGGCTCGGTCGACGGCGACAACCCCGCCGCCTACCGCTACACCGAGTGCCGACTCGCCCCACCCGCCACCGCCTTGCTCGACGACATCGGGCAAAACACCGTGCCCTTCCGCCCGAACTACGACGGCACGAAGACCGAGCCGGTCGTCTTGCCCTCGAAGCTGCCCAACCTCTTGGTCAACGGTAGCTCGGGCATCGCCGTGGGCATGGCGACCAACATCCCGCCGCACAACCTGACCGAGGTGGTCAAGGCCTGCCTCAAGATGCTGGCCGACCCCGAGATCAAGGACTACCAGCTCGTCGCCAACGACGCGGTCCAGGGCCCCGACTTCCCCACCGGCGGGCAGATCATCAACTCCAAAGATGAGCTCCGCGAAATCTACAAGACCGGCACCGGCAGCATCAAGGTCCGCGGCACCACCGTCCCCGGCAAAGGCGGCGGCCGTGCCTCGAAGATCCTCACGATCGACAGCATCCCCTACGGCGTGAATAAGGCCAACCTCGTCGAGCAGATCGCCCAGGTCGTGCTCGATCGCAAGATGCCGCTGCTGCTGGATGTGAAAGACCTCTCGGCCGAGGACGTGCGAATTGATCTTGAACTCAAGAAAGACGCGGAAGAAGCCAAAGTCCTGGCCTACCTCTACAAGCACACCGCGCTGCAGACCAACTTCAACGTCAACCTGACCTGCCTGGTCCCGACGCAGAACCCCGAGGTCGGCGCGCCCGA
Source organism: Algisphaera agarilytica (assembly GCF_014207595.1). Classification (NCBI taxonomy): domain Bacteria; kingdom Pseudomonadati; phylum Planctomycetota; class Phycisphaerae; order Phycisphaerales; family Phycisphaeraceae; genus Algisphaera; species Algisphaera agarilytica. Next base: position 2,191,596 of record NZ_JACHGY010000001.1, on the reverse strand, counting down.
CCGGCTGGGCCTCAAGGAAATCCTCTGGCACTTCCTGCACTTCCGCCTGGATGTGGTCACCCGCCGCCTCGAAAACGAGCTGGCCGGCCTGGAAAAACGCATCCACATCCTCGAAGGCTTTGCGCTGATCTTCGATGCGCTGGACCAGATCATCAAGATCATCCGCGCTTCAGATGGCAAGGCCGACGCGGCGGTGAAGATCATGAAACGCTTCAAACAACTCGACGAGGAGCAGACCGATGCGATCCTCGAGTTGAAGCTCTATCGCCTGGCCCGTCTGGAAATCAACCTGGTCACCGATGAGCTCAAGGCCAAGAAGAAGCGCGCCCGCGAGATCAAGAAGCTGCTCAACGAAGACGCCAGCGACACGACGACCTCCGGGCGATGGGGCCTGGTCCGCGGAGAACTCGACCAGATCATCGCCGACTACGGCAAGACCAAGGAAGGCAAACGCCGGACCGTCATCGCGGCGGTCGGCGACGAGCCCGAATACTCCGCGGAAGACTTCATTGTTGCGGAAGACTGCCACGTGCTGGTCACGGCCGACGGCTGGATCAAACGGCAGAAGGAAATCAAAGAACCCAGCAAGAGCCGTATCCGCGAAGGCGACCGCGTGCTTGCTTGCGTGGCGGGTTCGACGCGTTCGACGCTTGGCTTCTTCTCCAGTCTGGGCACGTGTTACACCGCCCGGTTCATCGACATCCCCGCGTCCACGGGCTACGGCGAGCCGATCCAAAAACTCTTCAAACTCAAGGACGGCGAAAAGATCGTCGCGGCGATGTCGTTCGACGAACGTACCGTGGACAGCGGCATCGCCAGCCTCGCCGAAGACCCCAAGAAGCCCGACGACTGCCCGTGGGTCCACGGCTTCGCCGCCACGTCCGACGGTTATTCGCTGCGGTTCGGCCTGGCGAGTTTTGTCGAGCCTTCAACCCGTGCGGGACGGAAATTCGCCCGCCCCAAGAAGGGTGAGGCTGTGGTCGGCTTCGATCCGGTGCACGGCAGCGAGACCATCCTCGCCGTGTCGGCCCACTGCCGGGCGATGGTGTGTTCCGCCGACGAGGTCAACTACCTCTCTGGCCCGGGCAAGGGTGTCCAACTCATCAAGCTCGGCCCGCTCGACAAGCTGCTGGGCTTCAAAGCCAGCGAAGGCGACCGCGACCTGCTCAACGTCGAAACCAACCGCGGCGCGAAGAAGACCATAAGCACCGTGAAGTACCGCACCACCGCCCGCGGCGGGAAAGGCACCGAGATCCAGAAGAACGGCAAGATCGCCCGCATCATCCCCGACGACGTCCCCGCCCCGCCGGTGTTTAGCTGAGGTAGAACCCCATGGCCTATACCGCCAACCAACTCGACGTTCTGCAAGGCCTCGAAGCCGTGCGCAAACGCCCCGGCATGTACATCGGCGGCGTGAGTTCTGCCGGCCTACACCACATGGCCTGGGAAGTGCTCGACAACTCGGTCGACGAGGCCATGAACGGCCATGCGACCGAGATAACCCTCACCCTGCACAAGACCGGCGACACCGTCAGCGTGGCCGACAACGGCCGGGGCATCCCCGTCGACAAGAACCGCAAGACCGGGAAGACCGGCCTCGAACTCGTCCTCACCGAACTCCACGCCGGCGGCAAGTTCCAGAACGACGGCGAAGGCAACTACAAAACCTCAGGCGGCCTCCACGGTGTCGGCGCGTCCGTCGTCAACGCTCTGTCCAAAAAGCTCACCGCCCAGGTCAAGCGCGACGGCAACGAATACAAGATGGAGTTTGCCAAGGGCAAGCCCACCACCAAGCTGCTCAAGAAGAAGGGCGCCACCCGCGGCACCGGCACCACGATCACCTTCACCGTCGACCCGACCATCTTCCCCAAGACCCAGTTCAACCCCGAAACGCTCAAGGGCCGGCTCGAAACCGTCAGTTTCCTGCACAAGGGCGTGAAGGTGAACTTCGTCGACGAGGTCAACGGCAACAAGGCCACGTTCCAGCACCACAACGGCATTGCGGATTACCTCAACCAGGTGCTCAAGGAGCGTAACGCCCGGCCGATCCACGACGCCGCTTTCGGCTTCGAGAAAGAGAACGGCGAACGCGTCGAACTCGTCTTGCAGTGGACCGAGTCCACCGACGAGCACATCCGCAGCTACGTCAACGGCATCACCACCGCGGCGGGAGGCTCGCACGAAAACGGCTTCCGCGCCGGCCTGACCAAAGCGGTCCGCAACTACATCGACACCCACAAGCTCACCCCGCGTGGCGTCAAGATCACCCACGACGACATCCGCGAAGGGCTCGTCGGCATCCTCTCGGTGTTCATCGCCGACCCGCAATTCCAGGGTCAAACCAAGGACCGGCTGAACAACCCCGAAGTGCAAGCGATGGTCGACGGGGCGCTGCGTCCAGCCCTTGAGCAGTGGTTGAACAACAACAGCTCGGTCGCCGAGCAAATCGTGGCCCGCATCATCGCCGCCAGCCGGGCACGCGCTGCGAGCCGAGCGGCCTCGGCGTCGATCTCCCGCAAGAGCGCGACCAACAAGCTCACTCTGCCCGGCAAACTCAGCGACTGCTCCTCCAGTGGCCGTGGTGACTCGGAACTATTCATCGTCGAAGGCGACTCGGCCGGCGGCAGCGCCAAGATGGGCCGGGACCGCGCCCACCAAGCCATCCTCCCGCTGCGCGGCAAGGTGCTCAACACCGAGAGCGCCAACCTCAAGAAAGTGCTCGACAACAAAGAGCTGTCCGACCTCGTCACCGCGATGGGCTGCGGCATCGGCCCGGCGTTCGACGCGAGCAAGCTCCGCTACCAGCGCATCATCCTGCTCGCCGATGCCGACTCCGACGGCCACCACATCACCACACTGCTGTTGACATTCTTCTACCGCCACCTCAAGCCATTGATCGATGACGGCCGGGTCTACATCGCCGTGCCCCCGCTGTTCCGCATCGACATCGGCAAGGAGACGCACTGGGCCGCGGACGAAGAAGACCGCATCCGCATCCTCGAAGAAGCCAACGGCCGCGCGAAACCGGAAATCTCCCGGTTCAAAGGTTTGGGCGAGATGATGCCCAAGGTGCTGTGGGAAACCACGCTCAACCCCAAGACGCGCAAACTCCTGCGGGTCGAGATCGCCGACCAACTCGAAACCGACCGCGTGATGAGCGACCTGATGGGCAAAGACCCCTCGGCACGCTTCCGCTTCATCATGGAACGGGCCGAGGACGCCGAGGAAATCGACGTCTGAATCGGTTGCCGCTTAGCTGCCCACCACGCTGCTCACCGAGAAGATCGGCAGGAGCAGCGCGATCGCGACGAAGCCGACAATCCCGCCCATGATCGCGACCATCGTCGGCTCGATCAGGTTGGTGGTCGTCTTGATCTGTTCGTCGAATTCTTCTTCGGTGAAGCCGGCGATCTTTTCCATGGTCTGGCCAAGCCGCCCCGACTTCTCGCCCGCATAGATCATCTGCGCAACCGAACGCGGGATCAGCGGCGAATCGAACAAGGCGTCGGACAGCTGGGCCCCTTGCCGCAGGCGATCGTCGACCGTTTCCCACAGGTCTTCGTACAGCGCGTTGCGGGTCACGTCCTTCACGATCGCGATCATGTCCAGCACCGGCACCCCGGCGTTGATCATCGTGCCCATCGTGCGCGTGGAGCGCGTCACATACAGCTTGGAGAACAAGTCGCCGAAGATCGGCGAAGACAGCTTGACCCGGTCGAACACGCGGCGCCCCGCGTGAGTCCGCATCCCCACCACAAAACCGACCACCAGCGCCACGGTTCCCCCGACCCACAGATACCAGTGCAGCATCAACGAATCGCTGATGAACATCAACATCCGTGTCGGCAGCGGCAGCGCCGCGCCCTTGGATTCAAAGATCGTGGCAAAGCGGGGCAACACCCACACCAGCAGACCCACCGTGACGGTCAACACCATCGCCAGCATCACGGCCGGGTAGGTCATCGCGCCCTTGATCTTTTTCTGGGTCTGGTATTCCTTGCCCATGTAGTTGCTGATGCGTTCGAGCATGACGCCCATCGTGCCGGAGACCTCCGAAGCACGGACGAGGCTGACCATGATCGTGGGGAACACCTTGGGGAAGCGGCCCAGCGCCGTCGAGAGCTCGCCCCCCGCTTCGACCTGCGACGCAACGTCTTCGAGGATCAGTTTGAACTCGGCCGAGTCGCATTGGTCCGCGATGCAGTGCAACGCCTCGCTGATCGGTACGCCGGTGTCCACCATCACCGCCAGCTGGTGGGCAAAGGCGATGATCAGCGGCCGGGGCACACGGGTGCTGGCCGAGGCGGTCTTGGCTTTGCCCGCTTCTTTGGACTTCGCGCCGCGGCTCGGATCGAGCTTCACGATGAACATGCCGTCGCTGCGCAGCTTCCCCCCCGCATCCGCGATGGACGCGGCGGTGATCATCCCGGTGGTCAGCTCCCCGGCGGCGGTTCGGACTTTGTAGACGAAATCAGGCATGGCAATGCTCTATCGCGATGAGCGGGATCAACCCGCGGTAGCTTTGAATAACTCTTCGAGGGTGGTGAGGCCGGCACGGACTTTTTCCAGGCCGTCCTGACGCAGGGTGGTGTAGCCGTTCCCCGCTTCGACGTGGCGGCGCAGCTCCTGAAGCCCCGCCCCGCGGCTGATGAGGTCGAGGCATTCGTCGTCGGGAATCATCAGTTCGTAGATGCCCAGACGCCCGGCGTAACCGGTCTCGCGGCACTTCGGACACCCGGTGCCGTGGTACACGGTCTCGAGCGGCGCCTCACCCGCGGGCACCAATCGCTCGATGGTGCGCTCCAAGGTGTGGGTCATCTCGACTTGTTCTTTGCAGTGCTTGCAGATCTTGCGGACCAGGCGCTGGGCCAGCACGCCGCGGATCGACGCCGCGACGAGATAGGGCTCAACGCCGATGTTGTACAGCCGGGTGATCGCCGAGGGCGCATCGTTGGTGTGCAGCGTCGAGAGCACCATGTGGCCGGTGAGCGCGGCCTGGGTGGCGATCTTGGCGGTCTCCTGGTCGCGGATCTCACCGAGCATGATCACGTCCGGGTCCTGACGCAGCAGCGACCGCAGCGCGCCGGAGAACGTGAAGCCCGCCTTCTCGTTGACCTGGAACTGGTTCACGCCCGACAGGTTGTATTCCACGGGGTCTTCGACCGTGGAGATGTTGATCGCTTCGTTGTTGATCTCGTTGAGCGCGGCGTAGAGCGAGGTCGACTTACCCGAACCCGTGGGGCCGGTGACGAGGAACACGCCGTTGGGCTCGTGGATCGTCGAGCGGAAGCTTTCGAGCATCTCGTAGCCGAAGCCGAGCTTGTCGAGGCTGGTCATCGCGTTGCGGGTGTCGATGATCCGGATGACGACTTTCTCGCCGAACTTGCCGGGGCAGGTCGAGACCCGCAGGTCGATCTGTCGTTTGTCGATCACGATCGTGATGCCGCCGTCCTGGGGCACCCGGCGTTCGGAGATGTCCAGGCCGGCCATGATCTTGATCCGGCTGACCACCGCGGCCAGCATCTGGTGCGGAGGAGACAGCTTTTCAAACAGCCGGCCGTCGACTCGGTAGCGGACGCGTAGGTTGCCGTCGTCGGGCTCGATGTGGATATCGCTCGCCCCGTCTTTCACCGCGGCGTAGACGATGTAGTTCACCAGCTTGATCACCGGCGATTCGGACGCCGAGTTTTCGAGGTCGGACAGGTCCGTGATCTGCTTCTCGACCACCGACAAGTCGGAATCGCTCACGTCCATCATGTCGTCGATGACGAACACGTTGCCGTCGGGCAGGACCGACTTCAGCGTTTCTTCGATGTCCTGGGGCGTGGTCGCGACGACCTGCACGGTGTGGCCGGTCATCCGCTCGACTTCGTCGACCACAAACACGTTGGTCGGCTCGGCCATCGCCAGTGTCAGCTTACCCTGCACCAGGAACAACGGCAGCAGGGTCTGGGACTCCAGGAACTCGCGCTCGAGAAGACCCACGACCTTCGGGTCGGCCATCTTCGACGTCAGGCGGGCAAAGGGGACGCCGTAGGCATCCGCCAGCGCTTCCATCACCTGGTGGGTGGTGACAAACTCCATCTCCACCAGGACCTCGCCCAGGAGCTTCTTGTGCCCCCGGCTCTTCTGAAACGCCAGGGCCTGCTCGATCTGTTCGTCGGTGATCAGCCCCTTTTCCAGCAGCAGATCGCCCACACGCGGGGCGGGCGCGGCGTTGGTCTGAGGAGACGATTGATTGGAATTCAGTGCGGTCATGGTAATTATCCCAAACTCTTGATGGCGGACTCGACGTCCTCACAACACTCGAAGCGGTTATCCAAACGCGTCATCTTCAACACCGCACTCATGTGCTCCTGACAACCCGCCAGCCGGACCTGCCCGAGCCGTTCATCACATTGCTCTTGCAACCAAAGCAGCGACTCGAGTCCCTGCGAATCGATGCCTTCCAGCCCCTCGAGGTCGAGGACGAAGTCACGGATCCGCGCGTCGATCCGCTCCAACGCGGCACGGCGGAAGCGGTCGGTTTCGTCGTTCGCCAGGTCTCCCTGAAGCGTCAGAACGGTGAGTTCGTGTTGGTCTTCGTGTGATAGTTTCATGACGAGGTACTGCCCTTCACCGAGTCCGAGCCGAAGCTCCGTGCGGCGTGGTGGTTTTGGATCATGTTGAAATAGGGTTCGAAATCGAGGTTCAGAAACACCTCGGCCAGGTCGGGATCGAAATGTGACCCCATGCACCGCTCGATCTCGGCGAGCACTTCTTCGATACGCAACGCGGACCGGTAGGTGCGGTCCGAGCTCATCGCGTCGAACGCGTCGGCCAGGCCGATGACCCGGCCAAACAGCGGGATGTCGTGTCCCGCTCGCTTCTCGGGGTAGCCCGAGCCGTCCCACCGTTCGTGGTGGTAGAACACCCCGGGGATGAGGTCTTCCATCTGACGGATATCGCGGAGCATGTTCGCGCCGATGCCCGGGTGCATCTTGATCAGTTCAAACTCGTCGTCGGTGAGCCGGCCCGCCTTGCACAGGACGCGCTCCGGCACGCCGATCTTGCCCACGTCGTGGACCAGACCCGCCAGGTAGATGCGCTCGACCGTCGCCTCGTCGATCCCGGCCGCCCGCGCGAGCATCTCCGACAGCAGCGCGACGCGTTCGGAGTGACCAAACGTGTACGAATCTTTGGCATCGATCGCGCTGGTCAACGCGTGCAGCGTGCCCAGGAACATCGACTGGGCGTCTTCCAGGAACATGAGGTTTTCCAGGAAGATCGCCAGCGTGTTGCACAACGAGGCGCAGAGCTTGGCATCGACCGAATCGATGTGCTCGTGGTCGGTCCGATCGCCGCCGAACAACACGCCGAGCGTTTGGCCGTCACGCACCAGGGGGACGATCAGCAGATTGCTGCCGACCCGGGAAGCGACGCCGGGCATCTTGGCGGTGTCGTCGATAATCGTCGTGTCGGTGGTGCCGCCGTAATCGCGCATCAGCTCGCGGCCGAGCTGACGGATCGGCCGGGCGGAATCGATGGCACCGGCGGTGTAGATTGCGCCGCGGAGTTGCTGCAGCCGCGGCTGCTCTTCGGTGATCTGCAACGCGATCCAGCCCAAGCCGCTGACTTCCTGCAACTCGGCACAAGCCTCGTTAAAGAAGTGCGTCGGCGGCTGGTCCAGCGACATGCTGCAGGACAGCTTGTACAGCAGGCTCAGTTCTTCGTAGTTGTCCGCGAGCTCTTCGCTGAGGTGGTGGAGTTCACGGCGACGAAGCGAAAGCACTTCGCTGTCGCTGTGCATCCACCCCAGCGTCAACGCGATACGGTTCGCCTCGGCCTCGTTCACCAGCCGATCGGATTCGATCCGGCTGATCGTTGCCTGATGGTCGAGTTTCGCTTCATCCAACAGGCGGTGGAGCATCTCGCCCTTGAGCAGTTCAGGCCCCAGCATCAACACCGCTTCGCAGGTCTGACCTTCGGCGGACACGGGTTCTGTTTTCAGCTTGGCCAGGTACACGCAGGGGAACAACGTGATCAACGACGACTCGCCGTCGCACAGCACGTTGAACTGAGATTTCACCGCGCGGCGGAAGATGTTGGATTCGACCAACGTCTTCTCAAACCACGATCCGCCACAGACGAACGTGGCCGAGCCTTCGGCATTCAGATTCAGCAGCGACAGACCCATCGCTTCGATGCGATCGGCCAGCCGGTGGGGTGCGGGGTTGGCTTGGGTCGGGGTCATCGCGCACCTCCATCCGAAGCGCGGGCTCCCGTGCCAACGCCGGCCGGTGCCTGGGCACACGACGCAGCGTGAGATTTCATATTGAAACGCGGATCAAACATTCGGTTCCCTGGGCAGTATTGCGGCGCGCACGACGCCAATGCATACGGATGCCCTACATGCAAATCCGTACACACAATATTTTTCGGCCAAACCCGGAATGCAATTAACTGTGCGGTCTGTATCGATTTACCGCGTGGGCGCGGCGTGACGGCTGGGGATTTCAACCCAGAGGCGCCCTCACGGCAAGAGTTATCGGAGCGGCCGGGGTCCCGTGAACAACACCCAATAAAAACGCCACGCGTTCGACCGCGTGGCGTTTGGATTGAAACGTTTTTTTAATCGCTCTGGATCAGTTCGTATCGATCTGAGCGAGGAGCCGCTGGGCCCGGACGTCCTCGGGGTTGCGCTTGAGCGCTTCGGTGTAGGCTTCGGCCGCTGCGGCTTTGCGGTCGGTTTTCTGGAGGGAGATGCCACGCAGGATGAGCGGCGTGCTGTCTTGCGGGGCCAACTCCGCGGCCCGGTCGAACATCTCCAGCGCGTTCTCGAACTTCTCACGCTTCTGCCACACCAGCCCCGAGAGGAGGTATCCCTCGTGACGCTGCGGGGCGAGCGTGATCGCACGGTTGGCGGCGATCAGGGCGCCGCCCAGGTCTTCGGTCTTCCAGCAGATCTCACCCAGACGGATCCAGTCGGCGGTGTTGGTCGGGTCCTGACGGGTCAGGCCGATGTAGATCTGGCGGGCCGCATCGAGACGGCCCAGGCTTGCTTCAGCCGAAGCGAGCGAACGCTTCAGGTCGTTGCGGTCCGAGTACTCGGGGCGATCCAGGAGGAGCTTGAGGGTGTGCACCGCGTCGGCGTGGGCATTGGCCGCCACCTGGGCGAGGGCCAACTCTTCCTGATAACGGATGTTTTCGGGATCGAGCATGGTGGCCTGACGGAAATTTTCAACCGCCAGCCGGTGCTCGTTCTTCATGCTGTAGAGGTGGCCGAGCATCGCCCGCAGGCCTGCGTTCTGGTCGAAGTAGAACTTCTTTTCTTCGAGCAGAGCGATCGCGTCTTCGGGGCGGTCCAGCGCGACGTAGGTTTCCGCCACCGCGAGCATGCGGTTGGCCTTGTCGGCCTCGAGCTCGTAAGCCTTCTTGTATACATCCAGCGCGGCTTCGTGCTGGTGCCAACGCTGCAGCACCACGCCCTGGTAGTAGTAGGTTTCTGCGTTGTTGCCGTCGAGTTCTTTGGATAGCTCGAAGAGGCGGTAGGCGCGTTCGAGTTGGCCGCGTTCGAGGCAGATCCGCCCCGCCATCAGGTGGAGCTGCGGGTTCGACGCGTCGACGGCCGCGGCTTCGTTGATGGTCTTCTCGGCCTGGTCCAAAGCACCGGCTTCGAACTGACCCTTCGCCATATCGAGCATGGCGGCCGAGCGGATACCGTTCCACCGGGTCTCGGCGTTGTCCATCCATTCCTGGTGGCTGTTGGTGCAGCCGATCAGGGAGGTGGCACAGAGCATGAATGCGGCGAGGCTCAGGACTTGGCGTTGACGGGTGCGCTGGCTGGGCATGGCTCGGAATTCCTTGGCGTGACTGTGAACCCGCCCTCCGGGGTTCCAGAGGGCGGGCGGTAAGGTTTAGATTTCGAAGCGGGCCGGGTTTAGTCGGTGGGGCCGACCACAAAGTCGACTTCCACTTCAGCCACGGCGGCCTCGAACTCTTCAGATTCCGAAGGGGTTTGGGCTTCGGATTCCGGAGTCGACGCATCAGCGACTTCGCCCTCGACGGTCAACTCATCGAACATATCGACGACGATCGTGGTGGAGGCATCGTTTTCGGCGGCCTCGGACTTATCGGCCTCGGTGAAGCCGGCGACGGGGGCGACGAACGTGGAGGTTTCTTCTTCGGCCGGTTCGGTCGAGCCGAGCGACTGTTCGAGCATGATCACTTCTTCTTCAGCGGGGAGCTGTTCGATCTCGGCGTCGATCATGTCGTCGCCCAGCGAACCGAAGAAGGTCTGGTCGTAGTAGGGCATGGGTTCGCCGGTGATTTCTTCCTTCAGCGTGATGGCGTCTTTGGAAGTCGGGGCGAGGTGCAGGGCGAGGTTCACGCTCCACAGGGCTTTCTTGGTGTTACCCGCGTCCAGGTGCTTCTGGGCGTCCAGCAGGTGGGCGCTAACGAGCTTGTCGTTCGACCAGGGCAGCAGGCCGTTGCGGATACCGATGCGGGCGTCCATCACGCGGTCGCTGGCTTTTTCGCCGAGGATCGCCAGGTCGACGTGGTCCATGACGGTGGTCTTGACCATGAAGATGACTTCGCTGCGACGCATCTCGTCGTCGTGGCCCTTGAAGGCCGCACCGACGAAGGGCAGGTCGCCCAGTCCGGGCACTTGGTTGCGGCCGACTTGGGTGTCTTCGACGAACAGGCCGCCGAGCACCACGGTTTGGCCGGACTCAACGATGATGTTGGTGACCAGTTCCTGCGTGGTTTCATCAGGGATGATGAAGCCGCCTTCGAGACGGGTGGTACCGTCGGAGACCGAAGGACGCAGTTCGAGGCGGATGTTGCCTTCTTCGCTGATGAAGGGGCGGACGCTCAGCTGGGTACCGACATCGAGGAACTCGATGGTTTGCGTTTCCGAGGTATCGGTCACGGTGGTCGAGAGGTAACCCAGACGTTCACCGACGAGCAGGTCGGCCTTCTGGCGGTTGAGCACAAGGATGTTGGGCTTGGCCAGGACGGTGGTGTCGGTGACCTGATCCAGGGCACGCAGGAAGACCGAGGCGTCGGAGCCGGTGACACCGACCTTGATGCCCGCGTTGCCCGTGGCGGTGTTGCCGACGGTGCTGCTGACGCCGGTACCGCCGCCGCCGGTGTTGGTGCCGTTGATCATCTGATCAACCACGCCCAGCGGGTTGGTGAAGTCGGCCAGGGCATCGAAGTTGGCCACGACCGAGAAGTCGACGCCGAAGGCGTTCTGTTCGGTCAGCGTGGCTTGCAGGATGGTCGCTTCAACGAGCACCTGCTTGGGGCGCACGTCCAGTTCGTTCAGCACGGTTTCGATCTCTTCGACGTTTTCTTCGTAGTCGCGGATCAGAAGCGTGTCGGCGTGGGCGAAGGAGTTTTCACCACCGTCGGATTGGCTGGGCAGGAAACCCGCGTCGACTTCGCCGGTCGCGGTGATCGAGCCGTTGCTGGAGAGCAGCGGGGTGACAAACGCCGAGGCGTCGGCCGAGCTGATGTAGTTCAGGCGGACCACCTTGGTGACGGTCTTCCGCATGGCGTTCTGGCGTTCTTCCAGTTCGGCGGCGGTGTAGACGTAGATGAAGTTGCCTTTTTCCTCGTAGCCGTAGCCGTTGGGGGTGAGGATGGCTTCGAGGGCTTCGTTGAAGCTGACGCCGTAGAGGTCGGCGGACACTTTGCCCGAGACGTTGCGGCTGGCCACGATGTTGCGTTGGCTCTGGATGGAGAGCAGCTGGAGGACCTTGGCGATCTCCAGGTCTTTCACGGTGATGTCGATCTGGCCGAGCGAGTCGACGGCGACGTCCTGGCCTTCGAGGCTCTGGGCGTTCTCGTCGAACAAGCCGATGGGCTCGTCGCCTTCGGCGGCTTGGGCGTAAGACGCGCCGGTGAGGCTAAACGCAACCCCAAGGCCCGCGGCCATCAAAAATTGCTTGATCTTGTCATTGTCTCGAGAGGTCATGGCGATGCTCCTTGCTCTGCCTCAAAGCGTGTTCGAATCAAAGGGTAAGGTGGTTACGTTTCGGGGTTCACATCCCCAGTCGGACTCGGATGCCCTGTTTCTCGAGCACCGCGGATCGTTCGTCGCAGGTCAGTAGCTCAAAGCCTTCAATGCTTTCGCCGATTCGGATCAACCTGCCGTTGATGAAAGCCGCGGGGACATCCCCCAGCGTGACACTTTGGAGCTGTAGCTCCGCGGCCGCATCCACGACCGCCATCCGCTTGGCTTCATCGGTCAAGCCTTCATCTAACTTTGCCCCACTTACCAAATCCTGTTCCGATAACGTCCGTTTGTAGCGATTAGGGTCCAATATGAACGGGTCACGCTCGAGCTTCGGCGGCTCGGCCAGCGTGATGACCTCCTTGGGGCCCGAGTTCATGTCGGCTTCGGCCTCGACCAGCCAGGCGGGCTTGTCGTCCGCCGAGGCCGTTTGGGGCGCCTGCTTCAGGATCAATCGACCCCACAGCAGCATGCCCACCGCCATCAGCCCGAGGACCATCCCGGTCTGTTTCTTGTCGCGCTTGCACCATTCCAGCAAGTCGTTGAGCTTTTCTTTCACAGCTATTTCTCCTCCGCGCCGGTATAGAAGCTGCTCAATCGCAGCGTGGTCTGCATCACCGGCGAGGTCTGCTCCGAGCCGTCACGGTCCAACACCCGCATATTCATCGCGTCCACGCGAACCAGGCGGGGCAACGACTCGATCTGTTCCAACACGCCGTAGGAAGCGGTGAAGGTGTCTTCAAACTCCAGGGTGAGCGGGATCTCCGAGTAGTGCAGGTGGCGGCGGGTTTCCCGCGTCTGCAGGCTCTGTTCCGACACGCCCTGAGATTCCACGGCCTGGCTCAGGCTACGCAGCACCGACGCGAGCTCAGGCCGGTTAGGCACGTAGCGCGTCGCGTTGCTGAGCTCCTGCTTGAGCGCTTCAACCTCGTTGACGCGCTGGTCCATCATGGCCGGCTCGAAAAAGCTGGGGCCCAGCTCTTCCTCGGCGCTGGCGATCCGTTCCTGATAGCCCGCCACCTTCTTGCTCTCGGGCAACCAAACGCCCAAGGCAAACGCGGCCAGCATGAAGCCGATCGCCCCCATCACCATCCATTGCGATTTATCAATCTGCATGGGCCACCTCCTCCGTCACATCGCTGGTCCAGCGGAACTCGCGGTCGAGGTCCACCGTCGCGGTCAGGCTGAACTCACGGGCGATCAGCCCCTGCATCTGGACCCCTTCGCTGAAACGCATGGTGACGCGTCCAAACATCGGGTGTTCATCCAGGGCCGACACCAACTGCGCGACCGTCAGGTCGTCGGGCGCCAACCCGCGGAGCTCCAGACCGATCAGATGAGGCTCTCGCTTTTCATCTGCCTTTTCTTTGTTTTGCTTACGTCCTTTGGATTCCTCGGCCGTGATCCGCTCGGGCTCGGGGCGGACCGACGTCATCGCCAGCTCGGACACCGCGACACCTTCGGGCAAGGCGTGGCCAAACGCCGCCAAGACCTGGGCGTAGGTCAGCGGGGGATCGAGCTCACGCTTGAGATCAAACGACTTCTGCAGGGCCTGGCGTTCGTGGTCCAGGCCCGTGATCAGCCCCAGCGCCGCGCGCTCGGCTTCAACGGTTTCTTCTAAGCGTTCAGCGGTCCGCAGCTGATTGGCGGTGTGTGCCTTGAGGCCAATCGTCGCCACCGCGAGACAGCCGACGGTCGCGCCCAGCAGGATGACCTGCCTGAACAACCGGCCACGCCGCTGCTGGACGCGGTGATACGATTCGGGAAGGAAGTCGACCCGTGTCATGCTGCCACCTCCTTCGTCGTTGCGTTTTCGGTGAACACCGAAGATTCTTCGTCTTGGTCAGCCCCGGGATTCGCCGTGAACTGCTGCATGTGGTCGCGGATGGACAGGCCCGCTGCGACCGCCCAAGCCCCTTCGGTTCCGGGCTTGATGACGTCACGGACGGCCGAAAGATCGACGCCACCCAGGGGTTGATCCAGGCTCAGCGATAGACCGGCCGACTCGCCGAGGGCCGACACCAGCCAGGGCGTCGCCCCCCCGCCGACCAGGTCGGCGTGACCGGGCCGAGCACCTCGGAACGTCACGCCGTAGTAACGCAAGCACAGGCCGACCTCACGCGAGAGCTCGCTCAACGTGGGCTGCAAGGCTTCCATGACTTTGGCGCTTTGTTCTGCGTTCGGGGAATCAGACGGGTCTTCGGAGTCACCGGCCATTGCGGCGATGCCGCGACGTAGCTCGCGGGCCTCGTCGAGCGAAATCGACATTGCTCCGGACAAGACCGAATCAAACGTGCCTTCGCCGATCTCGATCGGCTTGTAGAACCGCACCTGGCCATCCAGGGCGATCAATACCTTGGTCGCGCTCTGCCCGATGTCCAGGATCACCTGAACCTCGGACCCGTTCGACTCGGCGGATAGAAGGGTTTGGCGCATCGCCGACAGGCGAGCGAGCGCCGACGGCACCGCGTCGATCGCCACGGGACGCAACCCGCAGTCGGTGACCGCAGCGACGTGGCTTTCCACCTGATCTAATTTCGCGGCGAGCAGAATCAGTTCCTGACGGACCTCATCGCCCTGATTGACGTTCCCCGCGTGCATGTGCTGGACGCAGCACTGGCCTTTGCCCATACGGAAGCGGTCTTGGGCTTCCCACTTCACCGCCGAGTCCAACTCATCCGCGGGCATCATGGGCAGACGCAGGTTCTTGCACTGCACCGACGACACGGGCAACGAGGTGACAACGCGGTTCCCGCTAAAACCGCCTTCGCTGTAGGCCTGCTGGATCGCCGCGGCCAGCGCGGCGTGGTATCCCTCGGAACCCGCATTCATTTCCTGGGGAAGCGATGCCCGGGCCGCCGCGATCACCTTGACCTGGCCGCCGCGGGTCGACAGCTGCATCAGCCTGACGCCGCACTCGCCCACATCGAGTCCGATGGGGAGTTCGCTTTTCTTTCTACTGCCTCCAAACACGTTCTGCCTCTCATTCCCCCGACGCTTTGTGTTCCCTGGTTCGTTGGTCGGCCGGGCTGGATCAGAGCCCGATCGCGTCGGTTTGCTAAATCTGGGTCACGGTGACCCGTCCGGTGAACTCGGCCACATCGATCCGGTACGACTGTCGGTCGAACTGGATGGTGATGCTTCCCCCCGTGGAGGGGCCGCCGAGGTTGTCGTAGGAAATCTCGTTGGGGGTGGTGACCCCGAAGTCAACCGCTGTGATGGTGACGCCCTGGAACCGCTGGTCATTGGCGAAGTCCACGATGTAGTTGTTGGCCGAGCCCCCCAGCCAATCGACCGTCAACGGCGTGCCGTTCTGGTCCTGGATCTGGTAGGAGTTGTTGGCCACGTCGAACACCACCTTGTGTGATGCCTGCTGGGCGATGGCTTCGTTCTGGGCGTAGAGCAGGTCGGCCACGATCACCCGTGCCGCGGCCTGCACGCCCATCTCGCCGGCCGTCAGCATGCTCGGGATCACCGAAACACTGACGATCCCCAGGATCGTGACGACCAACAGCACCTCAACGAGGGTGTAAGCCGCGCTACGTCGTCGAGCAGGATGTGGTTGGTGTTTCATCATGGCGGAGTAGTTCGGGATGAGCCCCGTAGGTCAGGCATGCTTGCCTGACACAACACACAATCGACCAGCGTCAGGCAGGCATGCCTGACCTACATCTCCGGATCAATCGCCTTCGGCCGGCAGCGAATCCACTTTGACGCGGACCGAGCCGTCGGTCAGCTTGCCCGACAGGCGGGCGAGGTTTTCGTTGATCTCTTTGAGCTGGTCGAGTTGAGCCTGGGCGCTGGAACCCACCCCGCGGACGGGTTTCTTCTCCGACGCGTGGGCTTCCTGGGCCACGGACACCGCGGCGCCTGCGGGGGTGCCGGTCAGTTGGATGTAGACGTTGAGCGTCAGCAGGATGGCGATGACGGTCAGCACGGTGTTGAGGTAGCGGAGGGTTTTCATAAATTGCTCCAGGGCTTGTCAATAAGCGGGGTTAATCCCGAATCTTCATCGGACAGTTCGTGGGGAGACTGTGGTTGTCCCGGGCCGTCCGGTAAAAAAACGGTGGAGGCTATTCGCCTCCACCGTTTCAATTTGCTGTCTGACGGATTCGTGGCTTAGTAGCCGCGGACGTCGTCGTTTTCGGTTTCACCGGTGTCCAGCAGACCAACTTCGATCGCCTTGGCGGCGGCCATGTTGACCTTGACTTCACCGGTCGTGGCGTTGTAGTGCCAGCCGCTACCCGCAGCAGCGGTGCCGAGGGCGGTACCGGTGCCGAGGATGATTTCCGAGCTGTCTTCGAAGCCGTTAACCGGGGCCTTCTGCAGGTAGGGGCCGTAGGTGGTTTCGCCAGCGGTGATGGTGGTGCTACCAGCAACGTTGGTTTCTTCGGTCAGAACGTCCCACGCCGTGCCATCGGTGGCGGCGGTCAGAAGGGGGTAATCACCATTGTGCTGAATCTGGAACAGCTCGATTTGGCTGCGGATGGTTTGCAGCTGGGTCACGATGCTCGAAGCCTTAGCCGACTCCGAAGCGCTGGTGAACTGGGGGATAACGATCGCGGCGAGGATGCCGAGGATGACCACAACGATAAGAATTTCAACAAGGGTGAAACCCTTAGCCTTCAAAGTACGTGCCGACATAAGACTAACTCCTGTTTCGGGGGCTGTTGCCCACTATGGCTTTCTCCGCTGAGCCCACACGACTCAACACGGTTTGACGGCGAGCCACACGCTCGACCGTCGGACCACGTATTGCTTGCCTAAGCCCTCTCCTGGGCAACCCGGTTAGGGCTACGGCGAGAGATACGTGATCTTTGGTTTCATCGACCCCTCATTGGGGCGACTTAACCCACAACCCAAAAAGGGTCGGCCTGCCGCGACACACGCCGCAGCAGGCGACCAGAACAGAAGATATGCAGGCCACCTGAGCAAACCCCACCCCGCCGAATCTGATAAATCCCCCCGCCCCGCCGATCGCTAATCCCTACAGAACGAACCCCTTAGCCCGAAACGTCCAGATAATCCAAGACTTCCCCGAACAACCGTCGGCCCTCGGCAAACGTCATCCGCTGCATCGTGGCCTCGGCGTCGCCCCACGCGAAATCCGCCACCTCTTCGGGCTGCACCGACACCTCGGCCGAAGGGTCCGAGAGCTCGCCGAGGTAATAGGTCACGGTCTTCTCGACGACCTTCCCGGATCGTTTCGTGAAGGAATACATCTCTTCAAACGCCGGGGATTCGAGCAGCGTGATATCCGTCAGGCCCGTTTCTTCCCGCAACTCTCGCCGGGCGGTCTCGATCGGCGTCTCGCCCGCCTCGGGGTGCCCCTTCGGAAATGACCAGTGACCCGCGTGGAGCTGGACGAGCAAAAACTCCTTGCCGTTCGCGCCGGAACGGCAGGGGATGACACCGCACGAATAATCCTGCAAAATACCCATGGAGATTGATTATACGGGGATGCCCGGGGTCAAAATCTTGTTACGGGAACTTGGTGCCAATCGATCGATTGGACGCCGAGCCCGGGGACGCACTTACCACCACGTAATTGTCTGGGGTTGCCATGCAGATTGATGTTGAGCTGGAACTGGAGTCGATTGATGTCCCCGAGGCCTGGACGGTCGGCCACGCCACACGCCTCAACAGCGCGTGGAACGCCTCCACCGAAAACATCTACGCCCCGCCCTACCGCAACGCGCCGCGGTCCATCGCGGTGCGCACCTTTGAAGGTTCCACTACATCGCTCGGGAAGGTGCCGCTGAGCCGCAACCCGCTGCACCGCCGAGAGGCCCTGCGTACTCCCGCGCAAAAAATCGATGGCCAGCTGATCGTCGACACCCGGCGGGATGCAGACGGCAACATCGCCCACGTCCTGACCAATCAGGTCTCGCGGATGCTGCTGGCCCGCGAGCAGCTCGCCGCGCACGGTGCCCCGGACTTCCCGATCACCGCGGTCCTCCGCAAACGCGCTTCAGCAATGGCCGAGCGTGCCTACACGCTCCTGGGCTTCAACACCGTCCGGACCGATGGGCCGGTCGAAGGCCTGATCCTCGATGAGACCAAGTCCGGCCACTTCTACGAGTGGTACCCCCGCCTGTTCAACCTCGACTTCCCCGGTTCCACCTCAGACACCCCCCGCAAGCTCTACATCGCCCGGCGTGGCGTGCGCCGGGTGGATAACGACGACTCGGAGATCTGGCCCCTGCTGCGTGATCGGGGCTACGAGCGGGTGTACTTTGAAGACCACCCGTTGGAAAGGCAGTGGTCGATGCTGCGGAACGCCCAGAGCATCGTCGCGGTCCACGGCGCCGCCCTCGCTGCCATGGTGTTCAAGGCCGGCCACACCAAACCCGACGAGCCGTTCCACCTCGTCGAGATCTTCGGGCCCGGGTATGCCGTGCACATGTACCGCCACCTCGCGGCCGTGTTCGGCGGGACCTGGAGCGCGACCCGTGGCCGGGTGACCGCCGAGATCATCCGCGACCTCGACGACAAACAACTCGCCCGGGCGCGCCAGGCCCAGGCGATCCAGGTCGACCCCCACGCACTCGATGCGGCGATGGCTCCGCAGCAAATCACACAACTGTGTGAGTACGGCGGATAGGGCTGAAGCCATCCCGTAACGTCGTAACGTGATTACTCAAATCAGGGTGTAAGCCTTGCCCATCATTCGCCGGTGTCGAGCACCGACATGAAGGCTTCTTGGGGGATGTCGACGCTGCCGACCTTCTTCATGCGCTCCTTGCCCTTCTTCTGCTTCTCAAGCAGTTTGCGTTTCCGTGACACGTCGCCGCCGTAGCACTTGGCGGTCACGTTCTTGCCGACAGACTTGATGGTTTCGCGGGCGATGATCTTGCCGCCGATCGCGGCTTGGAGCGGGATCTCGAAGAGGTGGCGGTCGATCTGCTCTTTGAGGCGTTTGAGCAGGTGGCGGCCGCGGAACTCGGCCTTGCTGCGGTGCACGATCAGGGACAACGCCTCGACGGGGTTGCCGTTGACCAGCACGTCCATCTTCACGAGGTTGTCGGAGTTGAACCCGGTGACGTGGTAGTCCATCGTGCCGTAGCCGGAGGTGATGGATTTCAGTTTGTCGAAAAAGTCGTAAATGATCTCGGCCAGGGGCAGGTCGTATTCGAGGATCTGCCGGTCGTCGGCCAGGAACTTCTGTGATTTGTACACGCCGCGGCGCTGCTCGCAGAGCTTCATGATGTCGCCGATGCTGGAGGTCGGCGTGATGATCTCCGCGGCGACGATGGGCTCGCGGATGTCTTTGACCTTGCTCATGTCCGGCAGCTCGGCGGGGTTGGTGATCTGGATCACCTCGGTGTCGCCGCCCTTGCCGACGATCTTGATCTCGTAGGTCACGGTCGGCGCGGTCTGGACGATGCTGACGTTGCCCTCGCGTTCGAGGCGCTCCTGGATGATGTCCATGTGGAGCATGCCCAGGAAGCCGCAGCGGAAACCGGAGCCGAGGGCTTCGGAGTTGGTGGGCTCGTAGGTGTAGCTGGCGTCGTTGACGTGCAGCCGGGCGATGGCGTCGCGGAGTTCGTCGAACTGGGTGTCGCCGGACGGGTAGAAGTCGCAGTAGACCATCGGGGCCGGCTCTTCGTAGCCGGGCAGGGGCTCGTCGCAGCGGGCGGTGTCGAGGGTGATGGTATCGCCGATGTTGACGTCTTCGAGGGTCTTAATCGCCGCGACCATGTAGCCCACGTCGCCTGCTTCGAAGGCCTCGGTGGTGGGGGTCATCTCGGGGCGGAACTTGCCGAGCTCGGTGACCTGGTAAGTGCGCTGGGCACCCATCATGAGGATGCGGTCACCCTTTTTCATCCGGCCGTTCATCATCCGGAAGTAGACGACCACGCCGCGGTAGTCGTCGTAGATCGCGTCGAAGATCAGCGCTTGAAGCGGAGCGTCGGGGTTGCCCTGCGGCTCGGGGAAGCGGGCGCAGATGGCGTCGAGCAGTTCAGCCACACCCACGCCGGTCTTGGCCGAGGTCATGATGCAGTCGGCGGCGTCGAGGCCGAGCACTTCCTCGACCTGCATCGCCCGCTCTTCGGGTTGGGCGCTGGGCAGGTCGATCTTGTTGATGACCGGGATGAGTTCGAGGTTGGCGTCCACGGCCTTGTACAGGTTGGCGACCGTCTGGGCCTCGACGCCCTGGGTCGCGTCCACCACCAAGACCGCGCCTTCACACGCCGCCAGGGCGCGGGAGACTTCGTAGTGGAAGTCGACGTGGCCGGGGGTATCGATGAAGTTGAGCTCGTAGGTCTCGCCCTTGTACTCGTGCTCGACGGACACGGCCGAGGCCTTGATCGTGATGCCACGCTCACGCTCGAGGTCCATGTTGTCGAGGGTCTGCTCCCGGGCGTTGCGCTCGTGCATCACGCCGGTGCCCTGCAGCATGCGGTCGGCCAGGGTGGACTTGCCGTGGTCGATGTGGGCGATGATGCAGAAGTTGCGGATGTGGGTCGGGGTAGACATCGGTGTGCGTGGGGCGTCGGGCCGGGGGCGTACGGGGTGATTTTGGGCATCGGCCCGGCGGACTGGCGCGGGCGGAAGGGGCAGATTGTAGGGCAGCGGGGCTTGTGATGTGTCGCTGCGCGGGACCGGCCGTGTTCGGCCCTGTTTCCCTGAGATATCATAGAAGGCCCACCCCACCGGAGCCCTCCCCATGCCCCAAGCCCTCCGCCTGATCCCTTTGACCGCCCTGCTGGCCATGCTGGCCCTCGCCCTGCCTTCGCTTGGGCAGGAAACCCAGGACGGCGAGACCCCCGAGCGCGGCTTCGGCTCCCCCGAGGCCGCCTACGAAGCCGCCCGGGACGCGTTCAATGACCGGGACTGGGAAGCCTTCGTCGCCACCGTCTCCCCAGCCCGCCGCGACGAGATCATCGGGCAGATGGCTCTGGCCCTAGCCGCCATGGCGCAACAGCCCGGCAGCGACCCCCGACTCGGCGAGCTGGTGGACAACCACCTGCCCCGAAACTTCAATCCGATGGACGTCATGATGAGCGACAACGCCGAAGCCGAGACCAAACGGCTGGCCAAACGCATGGGCGATCCCGAGGGCTTCTTCGTCGACGCGATGTCGCTGATCTTCAGCATGCAGTACAGCAAGACCCAGCTGGCCACCTCCGAAGACGCCGGGGACAACGCCGACCCCGCGGCAGAAGAAGACAAGCAGGCGCTCGACGCCGAGATCACCGCCATCAACGATCTCACGATCGAGGACGACGTCGCCACCGCCGTCGTCACGATCAGCACCTCCACCGGCGACCAGCTGGACCCCTGGACCTTCGACCGCTACGAAGGCAAGTGGTACCTGTCGATGCGCTGATTCGGCCGAAGCTGAAACTCAATCGAACTCTTGCGATCGCGGCAGGTGCTGCATCCCGTCGGGCAGGCTCGGCCAAGCGGCCGTCATTGTCCGGAAAAACCGCTGACGATCGGTGCGCGAGGGCAATGCGTCGGCCCGGCCCGATTCCTTCGCGGCTCCTCTTGCCGTACGGTTCAGCAGCGTAAGCATCCGCAGCGCGAACGCCAGCAACGGCGTGCCCTTGCCGCCCCGGCAACCGCCGGCGTCGATCAGCCAGACCTTGCCTTGCTCGTCCACCACAAAGTTGCGGGCCTTGAAGTCGCGGTTGAACACCCGCATCTGCATGATCCGCCCGGCGATCGCACCGAGTTGCCGGGTCACGTCGTGCCGCAGGGCGGGATCATCCGCCAGACGCCCGTCTTGAATCCACTCCGCCAGGTCGTCGCCACGCCAGGGTGTGATCAGCCACTGCCGGCCGGATGCGTCGTGTCCCGCCGCAAAGATCGGGACCACCGGCAGCTCCGCCGCGATGAGCTTGGCGTGCCACTTCACCTCACGTTGGGCGGGGTGTTGGCCGACTTTGGCGACCAGCCGCTGACGCAGCGGGCTGTGCTCGAAACGCTTGATCGCCCATCGCCGACCCGAGCCGTCTTCCACCGACCACACCCGGCTCCGGCGGTCCTGCTTGAACACCTTCGCCTCAGGCAACGCCAGAAGCTCGGCGGGCTCGGGGAGTTCGGCGGTCGGTTCTGGCAAGGGGGAATCGGACATAGAGCCTCGAATTAAGGTCGATACATGCTTCACATCGCTGCCGTAGGTCAGGCATGCTTGCCTGACGCCGAATCACCAAGGGCTTTGTCAGGCAGGCATGCCTGACCTACGAATAGGTGACCACCGTGCGGATCAGCAGCGTCACGTCGGCGGGCCAGTGTATCATCGCGGGTCCCATGGCCGACCCGATCCAGATCCTCTCGGTGACCCGCAAGCCCGACTCCGCGTCGTACCAGCAGCGCGTCGAGAACTGGATCGCCCCGCTGGCCGAGCAGGGGATCACCGTCACCCCGCGCACCTGGCCCAAGCCCGGACCCGAACGCAAGGCCCTGCTCGACGAGATGCGTCGGGCCGACGCGGTGTGGTGGCACCGCAACATCCTCACCACCCGCGACGCCAAGGCGGTCCGCGCAGCGGCCAAACTCTGGGTGATCGACTTCGACGATCCACTGAGTTATTCGAGCAAGAACGGCGGTCAGCCGAGCTGGGTCCGCCGACGGCGGTTCAATGCGACCGTCGGCCGGGCGGATGCGTCGCTGGTGGGCAGCCGCTTCCTCGCTGACCTGTCCGAGCCCTTCGGCCACCCGATCGAGATCATGCCGATGGCGGTGGACCTGCCCGACGCCGTGCCCGTGCGGGAATCGACGGATGGCCAGCCCGTCACCCTGCTCTGGCTCGGTTCGACCAGCACGCAGGTCTATCTCCGTGATATCGCGGATGTCTTTACACGACTCGACACCGAGGTTCCGCTGCAGCTCCGCCTCGTGGGCGGGAAAAAGCTCGAGTTCCCCGGCTCGAAGCTGGAGGTGGACCACCGCCCCTGGTCGCCCGAGGAACAGGACCGGGCGCTACGCGAGGCCGACCTGGGCCTGTGCCCGATGCCCGACACGCTGTGGACCCGCGGCAAGTGTCCGTACAAGATCCTGCAGTACATGGCCTGGGGCCTGCCGTGGGTGGGCTCGGCGGTGGGCGAGAATGTCGTGGCGGCGGGTGAAGGCGAATGGGCCCGGGCGTTGACGGCCGATACGAGCGATGCGTGGGCCAGCGCCATCGTCCGATTGGCCGAGGACGCGTCTCGACGCCGAGCGATGGGCGAGCGGGGCCGGGCGTATGTGGAAAAAGTCCACGGACGCACCGCGCTCACCCAACAACTCACCGAGTTCTGGCGGCAGATCGTCGCCCGACCCGCCCGCTGAGCGGGTCGGCGTCAACACGCGCATCCGACTATATTGTGTGCTGATTCGCACCCGTTCTGGAAACGCACATGGATGTGGTTTTACTCGCAGGGGGTCTGGGCACCCGCTTGTCCGAACAGACCGAAGTTCGGCCCAAGCCGATGGTCGAGATCGGCGGCCGGCCGATCCTCTGGCACATCATGAAGCTCTACGCCCAGCACGACTTCAAGGATTTCTGGATCGCGCTCGGCTACAAGGGCTCGATGATCAAGCAGTACTTCCTGAACTACTACCAGCTCGGCGGCGACCTCAGCATCGACCTCAAAGACGGCAACGTCGAGATCGCCCGGCCCCAGACCGAAGACTGGCGGGTACACCTCATCGACACCGGGCTCCACACCAACACCGGCGGCCGACTCGAAAAGCTCTTCGACCGCATGCCCGGCGACACGTTCATGCTGACCTACGGCGACGGCGTGGCCAACGTCGATCTGACCGCCCTGCTCGACTTCCACAAGAACAATGATGCGCTCGTCACGCTCACCGCGGTCCGCCCCACCGCCCGCTTCGGCAGCCTCGACTTCGACGGCGACCTTATCACCCGCTTCAGCGAAAAGTCCCAGGTCCGCGAGGGCTGGATCAACGGCGGCTACATGGTCATGGATCGGGGCGTGAGCGAGTACTTCAACGGCCCCGACACGAACCTGGAAAAAGGCATCCTCGAAAAGCTCGCGGCGGACGGGAAGCTGGCGGTGTTTAAACACGACGGCTTCTGGCAGTGCATGGACACGCAGCGCGAGGTTTCGCTGCTCAACGAGATGTGGCTAGAGGGCGATCCGCCGTGGAAGGTGTGGCATGACTGAGCAAGCTTCCCATTGGATCGATCGGCCCACGCTGGTCACTGGCGCGACGGGTCTCGTCGGCGGGTGGACCGTTAAACGCCTACTCGAACTGGGCGCCGATGTCGTCTGCCTCGTCCGTGACCACGTGCCGCAGTCGATCCTGCTCGGCGAAGAACTATTGAAACAGGTCAAGGTTGTACGTGGCGACGTGTGCGACCAAGCGCTGCTCGAACGGGTGCTCGGCGAATACGAGATCAACACCGTGCTACACCTCGCGGCGCAAACCATTGTCGGCGTGGCGAATCGCAACCCGGTGTCGACGTTTGAGTCGAACATCGCCGGGACGTGGTGCCTGCTCGAAGCGTGCCGCCGAACGCCGACCGTGAAGTCGATCGTGATGGCGTCGTCGGACAAGGCGTATGGTGACCAGGAGGTTCAGCCGTACAACGAAGACATGCCGTTGCAGGGCAAACACCCCTACGACGTGTCCAAGAGCTGCGGCGACCTGATCGCCCAGACGTACGCCAACACCTATGGCACGCCCGTCGCCATCACCCGCTGCGGCAACTTCTACGGTGGGGGCGACCTGAACTTCAACCGCATCATCCCCGGCACGCTCCGCTCGATCATCCGCGGACAGCGGCCGATCATCCGCTCCGATGGCACGTTCATCCGCGACTACTTCTACGTGGAAGACGGCGCCGCAGCCTATACCCTGCTGGCCGAGCAACTCGCCGAGAAGCCCGAGCTATCGGGCGAGGCGTTCAACTTCTCCTACGGCCACCGCCACACCGTCACCGAGATCACCGAGCTGGTCCTCAAGCTGATGGGTAGCGACCTCAAGCCGGACATCCGCAACGAAGCCAGCCACGAGATCCGCGAGCAATGCCTCGACGCCAGCCGGGCCCGCAGCGTGCTGGGCTGGTCGCCGCTGCACGACCTGGACGTCGGCCTCGAGCGGACCATCGACTGGTACAACCACTACTTCGAGACTTCCGAATGAAAATATCGGCCTACTCCTGCCGATCCTGCGGCTGCACCTCCTGCGAGACGATCCTCGACCTGGGCAAGACCCCGCTCGCCAACGCGCTGGTCGATCCCGCGAAATCCGGCAAGCCCTGCGCGACCTTCCCGCTGCGGCTGGTCTTCTGCCCCGAGTGCGCCTTGGTGCAGATCGACGAAGAGGTGCCGCCCGAGGCGATGTTCAGCGACTACCCGTACTTCTCTTCGTTCTCAGACACGATGCTCCAGCACGCCGCGGACCTAGCGTCGCGGATGATCGCCAAGAAGAACCTCGGCCCGGACAGCCTCGTGATCGAGCCGGCCAGCAATGACGGCTACTTGCTCAAGAACTACGCCGGGGCGGGTGTGCCGGTGCTGGGCGTCGAGCCCGCCAGCAACATCGCCGAGGTCGCCCAGGCCAACGGCGTCGAGACGCTCAACGAGTTCTTCTCCGAAGACCTCGCCAAGAAGCTCGTCGCAGACGGAAAGCGGGCTGACGTGATGCACGCCCACAATGTGGTTGCCCACGTGCCCGACCTCAACGGCTTCATCGCCGGGGTCGCCGCGCTGCTCAAGCCCGACGGCGTGTTCATACTCGAAGCGCCCTACGCCCGGGACATGATCGACGGCGTCGAGTTCGACACCATCTACCACGAGCACCTCTGCTACTTCTCCATGACCGCCCTCTCGGCACTGTTCGAGCGGCACGGCCTCGAAGTCGTCCACGTCGAACGCACGCCCATCCACGGCGGCAGCCTCCAGGTCCACACCTCACCCAAGGGCAACCCGGTCGACGAGACCGTCGCCGCCCTGCTCGCCGAGGAAAAAGAGCTGGGCATGGACAAGCTCGACTACTACCGCGACTTCGCCCAGCGCGTCGAAATGCTGCGCGACACGCTCGTCGCCATGCTCAACGACCTCAAAGCCAAGGGCCACTCGATCGCCGCCTACGGCGCCTCGGCCAAGGGCAGCACGCTCATGAACTACATGGGCATCGACAGCCAGCAGCTCGACTTCATCGCCGACCGCTCGACCCACAAGCAGGGCAAGCTCGCTCCGGGCAATCACCTGCCCATCGTCGCCCCGGAAGAGCTGATCGAGAAACAGCCCGACTACACGCTGCTGCTGACCTGGAACTTTGCCGAAGAAATCCTCAAGCAGCAGCAGGCCTACCGCGAGGCGGGCGGGAAGTTCATCGTGCCTGTGCCCTCGCCGACGATCCGCTGAGCGACTCCGCTCTTATCTCTCCCGTGCCTATGCGACTAGAGCCTACCCCGATCCCCGGCGTCCACGTGGTCGAACTCGAGCCGATCGCCGATGAGCGCGGCGCGTTCGCCCGGACGTTCTGCTGGGACACGTTCGCCCAGGCGGGGATCACGTTCGACGCGGTTCAATGCAACACATCGCTGAACACAAAGAAGCACACCCTCCGCGGCATGCACTACCAGCAAGCCCCGCACGGCGAGCCCAAGCTCGTCCGCGTCACCCAAGGCCGGGTGTTCGACGTCGCGGTGGACCTCCGGCCCGACTCGCCGACGCACCGCCAGTGGTTCGGCCTCGAGCTCTCGGCCGACAACCACCAGAGCCTGTACATCCCCGACGGCTGTGCCCACGGGTTCATCACCCTCGAAGACGACTGCGAGGTCTTCTACATGATGGGCGCCCCCTACGTCGCCGACGCGGCGCGGGGTGTGCGATACGATGACCCGGCCTTCGGCATCGACTGGCCCGCCGCCCCCGCCGTGATCGGCGACCGCGACGCCCACTACCCCGACTACACCCCCTGACCCCGCCAAGGAACGCCCCGTGAAAGACGACCGCCAGGAATTCGAAGCCAAGAAACGGCAAGACGCCAACCGCATGAGCCAGGACCCCGCCGTCCGCGACGCGGCCAACACGCTCTACGCCAAGGCTTACGAATACGACTACACCTACATGTGGTCGTGGATGGGCGTGCCGATCATCCAGTCGCCCGACGACATCTGTGCGATGCAGGAAATCATCTGGGAAACCAAGCCCCAAGTCATCGTCGAGACCGGCGTCGCCCGCGGCGGGTCGATCCTCTTCTCCGCCGCGATGCTCCAACTCCTGGGCGAAGGCAAAGTCATCGGCGTCGACATCGAGATCCGCCCGCACAACCGTGAATCGATCGAGACCCACCCGCTGGCCCACCGCGTCGAACTCATCGAAGCCGACGCCGTGGCTGACGCGACATTGGAGCAAGTCCGGCAATCCATCGGCGACGCCGAGCGGGTCATGGTCGTGCTCGACTCCAACCACACCCACGACCACGTACTCGCCGAGCTCCGCGCCTACGCCCCGCTGGTCTCGCCAAGCCAATCGCTGATCGTTGCCGACACGGCCGTCGAACTCGACATCACGCCCACCGAGCGTGATCGCCCCTGGGGCGTCGGCGACAACCCGATGACCGCGATGCGGCAGTACCTCACCGAGACCGATGACTTCGTCTCGGAGAAATTCATCAACGAGAAGCTGCTGCTCACCTCCAACCCCGACGGCTACCTCCGCCGTAAACCCAGCGCATGACCCGGCGGGCTCTCGTCACCGGCGCGACCGGCTTCATCGGCCAGCACCTCCTGCCGAGGCTGGCCGAGGGGTTTGATGAGGTGCATGCGATCGCGCGGGCCTTGCCAGCGACGGACGAATCGGCGGGTGTGCATTGGCATCCGCACGATCTCATGCAGGATGACCCGGCCGGGTTGATGCAACAAGCCAAGCCGACACATCTCATCCACCTCGCGTGGATCACCACCCCCGGCGAGTACTGGACCTCGCCGAGCAATACCGAATGGCTCGAACGCAGCAAGGCGTTGTTCGATGCGTTTCTTGCTGCGGGCGGCCAGCGTGTCGTGGGGCTGGGGACGTGTGCGGAATACGACTGGTCGGCGGGCGTTTGCGAGGAACACACCACACCGATCGCGCCCGCTTCCATCTACGGACAATCGAAGGTGGAACTTCACGCGTACCTCACCAGCCTGCCGATCACCTCGGCGTGGGCACGGGTGTTCTGGCCCTACGGCCCCGGCGAACCCGAGGCGAAACTCACCAGCTACGTCGCCCGCCGTCTGCTTGCGGGCGAGCCCGCCCAGTGCAGCGCGGGGACGCAGCAGCGTGATTTCATTTACGTCGGCGATGCGGCCGAGGCGTTGAGCCAACTGCTGGCGTCGGACGTGACCGGGCCGGTGAATATCGGGACGGGTCAGGCCGTGGCCGTCCGCGAGATCGCCGAAACGATTGGCCAGATCGTCGGCCGACCCGAACTACTTCAATTCGCGGCCCAAACCACCGGCAGCGACGACTTCCCCCGGGTCGTGGCGGACGCCAAGCGTCTTCAAGAAGAAGTCGGCTTCACGCCGCGTTTTGATCTCCGGGCGGGTTTGTCCAAAGCGATCGATGAATGGCGGTCATCGGACTGATGGCCCGCCGCGTTGCTCGGGTTCGCCGCCGCCGATAGGGTACATGACCCATGCCGAAATTCTGCATCGTGATCCCGACCCGCAACCGCTGCAAGCTGCTGCCCAATTCGGTGCTCAGCGCCGTCCAGCAGCAGCACGACGACTTCTCCGTGGTCATCTCGAACAACTCGTCGGAAGACGAGACCGCCGCAGTTGGCAAGGCCCTCGCCGAAGAACACGAGCGGGTGAGCTACGTCGAGACCGACGAAGTCCTGGCGATGCCCGACAGCTGGGAGTTTGCGATCAACCAGGCGGACGGCGAGTACGCGATCATCCTTTGCGACGACGACGCACTCAACCCCCGGCTGCTGTCCCGCCTGGACGCCGAGATCCAGAACACCGGCCGGCCGCTGATCACTTGGCAGCGCTACGCCTACTGCTACCCCAACTGGCTGGAGTCGGAATACCGCAACACGCTGACCTACCGCCCGCCGAGCAACACCGCGATCCGCCGTGAGACCAAGTCGGAGCTGCGCGGCTGGTTCGACACCTCGGCCTACCAGAAGCACTCGCCGATGCTGTTCAGCGCGGTGTGCCGGCAGGACCTGATCAAAGAAATCCAGGCCGAGGCGGGACGTTTCTTCATCGGTCCCGCACCCGACGTCGGGTCGAGCGTCATGCTGCTCTCCAAGCTTGAAGACTTCCTGTTTATCGACGAAGCGCTCGCCCTCGCCGGAGCAAGCCCGCAGAGCATCGGCGCCAGCCAGAGCCTGGGCACGACCGAAGCGAGCGCCGCGTTCGAAGCCGAGTTCAAGGGCGACATCTACCAGCAGCTGCCGTTCAAGATGAACATGGTCAACACGACCGTAGCCGACACGCTGCTGAATGCCAAGTCGCTGTGTCCCGAGACGTTTGCCGACTACGAATTGAACTGGCGGGCGTTTTACCGCGGCTGCTACCTGGCGCTTCTCGACATGAAAGGCCGGGGCTTCCCGGTGGATGACCGCTTGGAAGAAGTCACCGCACTGGCCTCGGAGTACCCCGGGCTGAAACGCGAGTTGGGGATCATGGCCGCCAAGCGCCAACTCAAGAACAGCGAGCGGGCGGTGAAAATGAAGCTGCGCAGCCTCCTGCCCGGCACCGCCCCCAAGGGCCGACGCCAGATGATCTTCGGCGACGACGCGGGCTTCTCGAATATCCTCGAGTGCGCCTCGCAACTCGACCGGCTGGTTAAATACCCCGGCGCGGCTCTGAGCTAACCCCTACCCCCCGATTCTGGAACCGAAAACGCATGGGCAAACCCCTCAAAGTCCTCGCTCGGCACCTGCTCTACCGCGGCAAGCCCAACCTGCAATCGCTCGACGACCCGTACCCCACGATCGCCAAGCTGCTGCGCGATATCGACATCAAGCACATCGTCGACGCCGGGGCCAGCGACGGCCGGATCGCCAAGCGCTTCGGCAAGCGGTTCACCACGGCCCAGCTGCACATGTTCGAGCCGAACCCGGACTACGCCCCCGCTCTGGCCGAGCTGCACGCCGAGCAGCCGCGCTACCACCACTACCCGGTGGTGCTGTCGGACACGCCCGGCGAGAAGACGTTCTACGTCACCGCCGACCCGGGATCGTCGTCGCTGTATCAGACCAACGACGCGATGAAGAAGGCCTACCCCGAGCAGGCGGCGCACAAGGCGCAGATGACCGTGCCCGCGACAACGCTGGACCAGTGGGCCGACGACAACAACATCGACGGCGTGCAGTTCATCAAGATGGACATCCAGGGCGGCGAGGCCGACATGATGCGTGGCGCGTCACGGCTGCTCGACGAATCGGTCGTGGCGATCTACACCGAGGTCTTCTTCCAGAACTTCTACGAGGGCGGCGCGACGTACAGCGACATCGACCTGGTCCTGCGCGAGCACGGCTTCGGCCTCTACAGCCTGTACAAACCCCGCCACGACGAAAACGAACGCGTGCTGTTTGCGGACGCGGTCTTTGTGAACCCCAAACGCTTGGGCTGGTAAACCACCGTCAATCAAAAGCACAAAGCCTCGGACACCGGCCCGAGGCTTTGTGCGAGTAGGAGTTGAGAGAAGTCGTCACACGGCCCGCAAGATGCCGGCCGAGGGGTAGTCCTGTCCCAGCGCGAGCTTGGCGTCCATCTTCATCCAGTCCTGCAGCAGGTCGGTGTATAGGCTGCGGAAGTCGGTGTTGAAAACGAGGTCGCCTTTTTCGAGTTCGGTCAGCGACGGGTGCGTGCCGAGGATGCCGGGGTTGACGTGTTCGCCGAAGACGAAGGACGGGCCGGCACAGCCGTGGTCGGTACCCGCCGAGGCGTTCTGCCGCACGCGTCGGCCGAATTCGCTGAAGGCGAGGCTGACGACGCGCGAGCGGTTGCCGGTGGCTTCGAGCTCGTCGTAGAACGCCTTCATCGCCTTGGCGAACTGGTCCATCAGGCGTTGGTGGTTGTTGAGCTGGTTGGCGTGGGTGTCGAAGCCGCCGAGGGCGACGTAGTACACCCGCGTCGGCAACTCGGCGCGGATCATCTTGGCGACCATCTCGAGCTGGCGCCCAAGGCTGTTGCCGCCGGGCCACTTGGTCTTGCTCTTGGCCCACGTGGCCTTGCGGACCTTGTCCGAGGCGACCTGGGCGTCCATCGAGGTGCGGTTGATGAAAGCCAGCGGGTCTTCGCTGCCGGAGTCGACGGCGGTGTCGTGGACCTGGTCGTAGGTTTCGCTGACCTGCTTGTCGAGGTCACGGCCGGCCCAGCGGAAGAGCTGGGCGTTTTCGAAGCTCACGGGGCGTGAGGTCTTGCCGAGGGTCGCGAGCGGCGCACTCTTGCCGATGTTGAGGCAATCGAGGCCCGTGGGTTGTTCGAGGCTGTCGAGTGCCGTGCCGATCCAACCGCGCCCGCCCTGCCCCGCGGCCGAGGCGTCGGCGGTGTGCCAGATGTCCATCGACGAGAAGTGCGAGCGGTTCGGGTTCGGATAGCCCACACCCTGAACGGCACAAGCGAGGCCGCCCTGCATCATCTCCTGGATCGGGGCGAGCGAGGGATGCAGGCCCAGGCCATCAACGCCGTCGACCTTCAGGACCTGGTCGGCCTTGATGCCCAGCGTGGGGCGCGACTTGTAGTAGATGTCCTGGCCGTAGGGGATCACGGTGTTGAGCCCGTCGTTACCGCCCGAGAGCTGCACCACGACCAACACCCGATCGTCAGGAACGCCGGGCTTGCTCGAAAGACGCATCGTGGTGTCTGCCGCAAGAGCGTCGCCGGCACGCATCAGGAACGCGGGCACCGTCGTCGCCGCGGAGACCAGGCCCAGGCCGTGGCCCAGGAATCGGCGACGCGTGAAGCCCGACTCGGTCAGGCCGGGGGTGTCGCAACTCTGGGGGTGGTAATGATCACACATGGGGCTTCCTTCGGACGCGGTAGAAGTGATGAGTAAACAGTGAACAGGGATGAGTTTCAAGGCCCAAACGATCGGTGACAAGGACTCGTGGCAGCGATATTCCTCATCGCAGCTCAATCGTCACTCATCACGGCTTCGCGTCAGCAAAGCTGGTACTCCGGCATCGCGGTGATCAGGCAGGCCAAGGCCACCAGCGTTTCGTTGGTCATCTGATCGCCGTCTTCACGGGAAGCGACAAACTGATGGGCCGGTGCACGGCGGGCCGCGGGCGTATGCGGACCAACGAGGTGATCGATCATGAAATCGGTCACCGACTTGGGGGATTTGTCATCCGTCTGGGCCAGCCAGGACTGCGGGTCGTAGCCGATGTTGAGGTTCTTCTTCTTGGTTTTCTTCGCGGGGTGCTTGTTGCTGACGAGATATGTCGTCAGGTTCTGCCGGACGAACAAGGTCGAGGTGTTGATCCACGACCGTCCGCCGTCCCAGCCGTCAACCGTCGGCGGCTCGAAGAGCACCTGCCCCATCGCGCCCATGCCTTTCTCGATCAGGCTGCGGTCCCGCGTGGGCAGGCCGAGGTTCCGCATCGTGCCGACGGTCAGTTGCGTGGGGTCTTTGATCTTCTTGCCGACGATGTCCGCGCTGTGGAAGTGCTGGCTCTTGAACAGCTTGGCCAAGACGGGCTTGATCTCGAAGTTGTTCTTCTCGAGTTCCGCCGCGATCTGATCGATGACCTTGCGGTTCTCGGCGGGGACGTTTTCATACACGTCGCCGACGTCCGCGACAAACGCGTCGTAGAGCTTGGCCGCGACAAACTTCGAGCAGCTGTCCTGGCGAAGCAGGATGTCCACGAAGTCATCGCCGTCGAACGTGCCCTGCTTGCCGAGGATGGTTTTCTCGGTGGCATCGTGTTGGCCCTGGCGGAAGATGAAGTCGTTGTCGTCGATGTGGTAGCCGGTGAGGGCGCGGGCCCCGGCCTTGATGTCTTCTTCGGTGTAGTGGCCGACGCCCAGCGTGAAGAGTTCCATCAATTCGCGGGCCAGGTTTTCGTTGGGCTTGCGTTTGTTGTTCTGGTTGTTGTTCAGATACTTGAGCATCGCCGGGTCGCGCACGATGCCCCGGGCGAGGTCGGTGAAGTTGCCGTTGGCGTTGTCGCGCAGCATCTGGTGCTGCTGGTACATGAGGTAGGTGTCGCGGACGCTGCGCCAGCTGCTGGCGAAGTGGCCGTGCCAGAACAGGGTCAGGCGGTCCTCGGCCGGGCGGGGCGTCGCGACCATCCGGTCGAACCACCACCGCCGCAACTCGTTCATCATCTTCTGGTCGGCCTGGCGGGCTTGCAGATTAAACCGCCGCTGCTCATCAAGAACGTCCTGATTCCCCTCCCGCCGGGCGGTTTGATACCGCTTTCGTTCGTCCTGGGTCAGCTTCCGCATGACGTCCGGGTCGAGCTCGACACCCGGCAGGTGCGAGACGTCGATCTGGGCGTAATCGACCAGATGATCGACCGCCTTGTCTAACCCAAGCGCTTGCAGTTCACGGACTTGAGACGGGGTTCCGCCGTAACCGACCCGGTTGAGAAGGTGCCAGGCCGAAGCCTGATCGAACTGCTCCGCCGGGATCACCGAGATCGAGGTAGTCATCGCCATGGGGTTTTAACGCCTAGGGTGAGGTTCTATTGCCATCTTGCCCGAACGGGCAAAAGAAAAAACGATCGCCAGCCTCTACGGACCGCCAAACCGCCTCGTTACCACTCAATCGGCGACAAACGGCTCGACGTCCATCAAACATCGGCCATTGTAGAGCCCCAAGGCAAAAACCAAACCCTCTTTTCGCACACACTTCCCCAGCTTTACACCGCCAGGCCCGGCCCGTGGGTGTCCGCCGAGGCGGGCGCCGAGCCCATCGTGACCGGAAGCAGGATCGTAAAAGTCGTGCCCACGTCGCGCGTCGACTCCACCTTGATCGTCCCGCCGTGCTCGTCCACGACTTTCTTGGTCACCACCAGGCCCAGGCCGGTGCCGCGCAGGCCCTTGGTCGAGTGGAAAGGCTCGAACAGCGTGCGTTTGGTTGACGGGCTCATGCCCTCGCCGTTGTCCGCCACCGACACCACCACGCGGTCGGCCGAGGCGTCGAACTCGCACCGCAGCGTCACGATGCCTTCCTCCGGCTCGACCGCGTCGAGCGCGTTGCTCAGCAGGTTCAGCACCGCCTGGTGGATCGCCCCACCATCGATCGGCACGGGCGGCATATCCGGCGCGAAGTCCTGGATGAGCGCGACTTTCTTGTTCTCGTACTGCTTGCTCACCAGCGCCGCGACCTCTTCGAGCAGCGGCACGAGGTTTTCCATCTCGATCTCAGGCCGACGCTGCTTGGAGTAGGCCAGCATGTTCATGGTCAGCTCGTAGATGCGCTCGAGGTTCCGCGAGACGATCTCCCAGCCGGAGTTGACCACGCCCATGTTCTGCTTGCGCAGGCCCAGCTCGACCACGTCCGCCCCGCCGCGCATGCCCTGGAGGATGTTCTTGATCGAGTGCGACAGCGACGCCACGGTTTGGCCGACACCCGCGAGGCGTTCGCTGCGCAGCCGTTCTTCAACGAGGCGCAGGTTGGCCAGCGCCAAACCGGTCTGCACGCCGATGGCGGTCAGCAGGGTCAGCTGGTCTTCTGTGTAGGTGTAGTTGGCGATCTTCGAGTCGACCTGGATCACGCCGTAGATCCGATCCTTGTATTTGATTGGAACGCACATCGCCGAGCGGATCCCGTAGCCCTGCACGCTGTCGCCCGCAGCGAAACGCTCGTCGCTCATCGCGTTGCTCGACAGCACGCCCACCTGTTTCTGCATGACGTACTGCACGATCGTCCGGCTGATCGTGATCGGCTTGCCCTTGTCGCGCAGCTCGGGCAGCAGGTTACGCCCGCCGTCGTGTCGACGCCGCACCACCATGGGTTCGGGCGGGTCGCCGATCTTCTCCGTCACCAGAATGAAGCCTCGGTCGGCATCGAAGTAGTTAAACACCACCTCCATCACCTTCTCGTACAGCTCCTGCTTGTCCGTGATCGTGCCGATCAGGTTGACCAGCTCGTAGATGATGCTCAGCTGAAACTCGGCCGACTGCTTCGGGTCGGGCGAGCTCATGATCATCGAGTCGTCGTTACTCGCGACGGTGTGCTCGACGTTGACATCGATTTCTTTCCGCCCCGCCAGGCGGATGCCGCCGAGCTTTCGGCGTTGCGCCCCCTCGGGGTCTTCGCCAAAGATCAGCAGCGACGTGCCCGCACGGATCTGGTCGCCGGGGTGCAGCAGGCGGGCCTCGGTCACGCGCACGCCGTTGACGAACGTGCCGTTGCTCGAGCCCAGGTCACGCAGGATCCAACGCCCCCCGTCCGGGGTCATCTCGGCGTGGCGGCGGGAGATGGTCTGGTCCTTGAGCGGCAACGCCTCGGACGATCGCCCGATCTGCTGCGGCTCGTGGTCCGGCAGCTCGAAGCGACGCCCCTTGTCCGGGCCCTGGATGACAGTGAGTACGAGCAAAGCGTGTGGCCTTTCTTACTGCCTTGGATTTTAGCTCGGATGGTTCGGATGGGATCGGATTCAAGACCGGATCAATCCAATTCTGGCCTTGGATCAAATCCGAATCAATCCGAACCATCCGAGCAAATTGCCTTAGCTATTCCCTAACCGCTCTTTCCATGACGCGAGCTGCGCCTCGAAGCCGCTTACCCCCGCGTTACCGGCCGACTGGTAGCGTTTGACCACGTTCTCCGGGCCGAGCCAGTCGTAGACGTCTTCTTCGATTGCGTCGCAGACGCCTTTCATCTCGTCGAGGGTGAGCTTCTTGAGTTCGTGCCTATCGAGTTCACCCGCTAGGCGGACCAGCGCCCCAACGTGCTGGTGGCTGGTGCGGAAGGGCACGCCCTTGGTCACGAGGTACTCCGCCAAACTCGTCGCGTCGAGGTAGCCGCGGTTCAGGCCGGCCTTGATCCGCTCTTCGTTGAACGTGGTCGTCCGCACGATCGCCGCGGCCATATCCAGGCAGTCGCACACCGCGTCGTAGGCGGCGAAGACGTGGCGCTTGTCTTCCTGCAGGTCGCGGTTGTAGCCGATGGTGATGCCCTTGCACATGGTCAAGAGCGCCATGAGCGAGCCGTACACCTGCCCGGTCTTCCCGCGGATCAGCTCGAGCATGTCCGGGTTCTGCTTCTGCGGCATCATCGACGACCCGGTGGTGTACAGGTTGTCGAGCGTGATGAAACCGAACTCCGTCGTGGCGTAGATGATCCACTGCTCCGCCCAGCGGGAGAGCGCTGTTGAGATCATCGATAATCCCCAGACAAAGTCCAACGCCATATCGCGATTGGCTGTCCCTTCGATACTCGATTCTGAGTTTAAAGTTAATTGATCCCAGTAAGGACTACCCAATTCCTGACTCGAATGGCGACGATCGAGTGGCAGTGAAGAACCTGCAATAGCACCGCTTCCAAGTGGAAAGAAATCACGAAGCTGGTAAGGGGAACTAATACGATTAAATGCACGTTGCAGCATCAATGCCCACGCCATCAATTCACCACCGACAACGATAGGTTGCGCACGCTGAAGGTGTGTGTAAGAAGGCATTACGATGTGGCCGTATTTGTCAGCCAAGTCGACAAAAGCCGACATAATCGGCTCCCACCGCGATTGAATCCCAACATAACCATCGTATTCAAGCCACAACATCAAATCAGTTGCAACCTGATCGTTCCGACTACGTCCAGTGTGCAGCTTCCGCCCCGCGTCACCGGTCTTCTCGATCAGCGCGGCTTCGACGCACATGTGCACGTCTTCGAGCTCGACCTTCCAGCCGGGCCAGGCGTCGCCCTGCTCGTCGATCTCGGATTCGATCTCGCTCAGGCCGCGCTCGATCTCGGCAAGGTCGCCGTCGGTGATCAGGCCGACCTTCAGCAGCATCCGCGCGTGGGCGATGGATCCGGCGATGTCGTGTTTGTAGAGGCGTTTGTCGTAGTCCAGCGACGAGACAAACCGCGCCGCGAGCGGATCGCCCTCGCTGCCCGATGATTTAGCGTGTTCCCAGGGTTTTTGACTCATAGGCGGTATCTTATCGAAATAGCTGCGACGCCACGCGTCGCTGTGGATGTGCCACGACGCGTGGCGTCGCAGCTATTGCGGCTTTCTGCTTATCGGGGAGTATCGATGCCTTGCTACCTCTTCACTTGGCACACCTACGGGTCGTGGATGCCCGACCGACCGCGGGGCTATGTCCGGCGGGATCACGACGGGGTAATGCCTACGGACGAAACAGCGGCGGCCGCATACCGGGAGCGAATGAGCGGGGCCGCGGTGATTTGGAGCCCAGAGCAACAGGCTTTGATCCTCGAAACACTCCGAAACGCTACGGAGCCGTTGGCGTATCGGTTGCATGCGGTTGCGGTGGATCCGACCCACGTCCACGCCTTGCTCAGCTGGAACGATGATCGAGATTGGAAGGGGCTGCGATCCTCGGCCCGGCATTCCATGACGCGCAAACTCAACTCGACATTCGGGAAGCGTGATTGGATGTCGCGGGGTGGAAGCGGGAAACGAGTGAAGGATCAAGCGCATTTCGAGCGATTAGTCGCAGGGTATCTGCCTGGACACCACGCGCTATTCTGGAAAGAGGGGGACGATAAGTTATAGCTGCGACGCCACGCGTCGCTGAAGGGGGGGCTGCGACGCGTGGCGTCGCAGCTATTGGGACCATCAAACTCGACAGACTCAGAACGGCAGTTCGTCGTCGTAGTCGTCGTCCATGTCGACGCCGAAGGGGTTGTCGGCGTCGTCGCTGTAGGACTCGCCGTAGCTCTCGGCGTCTTCGGGGTCGAAGAGCGAGCGGTGGTGGACGCGGATGATCCGCTCCAGCGACTCGCCCATCAGCGGGCCCAGGGCCGAGACACGGTCCAGGTGTTCTTCAACAAACGGCTGATCCACATCGCGGAAGAGCACCAGCACGGCCAGGCATTCGTCGTCGTGCATGCAGGGCACGGCGAGTAGTTCCGAATCGCCGAGCATCCCGGCGTCCTGGCCGATCCAGCGTTCGATCGCCTCACGTTCGGTGAGGTGGATCATGTCCTGGTGGGCGGCGACGCGCGGGGCCAGGCTGTCGGCGAGCTGCTGGAGCAGCATGTCGGCCGACTCTTTGGTGCAGTCGTAGTTCACGTAACCGCCCAGCGAATATTCGTCCATGGTCGCGGGCAGGAAGATGGCCGCGTTGGCGGGGCCGAGCTTGGCCATCAGGTGTTCGAGGGTTTTACGGAGCAGCGCTTCGAGGTCGAGCTCGTCCTGAACAACGCTGTCGAACTCGGAGGTCTGCACCACATTCTGCATCTGGCAGGCGAGTTCCTGATACGCGGTAACCAGGTCGTTGCAGAGGATATCCACCTGCTTCGACACTTCTTCGCGGGCGGCGTTGAGTTTCTTGCACAGGCGACGCAGGCGTTCGACGCGCTGGACGTGGGCCTTGTCGCGGGTCTTGCGGTCGAGCGCCTCGGCGACACGGGTCGAGAGCTCTTCGAACTCGAGGCCGTCGACGATGTAGTCGTCCGCACCGGCACGCAGGGCCTGCTGGGCTTTGCTGAAGTCTTCGGTGACGCCGATCACGATCTTGGCGGTGGTGTGGCTCATCCGGGTGAGCTCGGCGGTCAGGTCGAAGCCCGAACCGTCGGGGAGTTGGGGGGCGATCACGGCCAGGTCGACGGAATGGTCGGCGAGGTACTTGCGGGCTTGGGTCAGCGTCGGGGCGTGCACCACGCTCATCGGACGGTGGGCCGTGCCGCAGGCTTCGAGGGCCTTGCGGCGTTCGGGGCTGGCCTCGACCAGCAGCACACGGCAGGTGCGGCGGCGGGCTTTGTTCTTCTTGGCGGTGGTGGGGGTCCGCTTGGCGGGCACGGGAAACTCCAGACTTCTTTCGACTCACCCTCGCTCCGCGGTCAACGGGACGACCTTTCGTCTCGCCGAGAGCCCCGCGGTCGGGCTTGCTCCAACGTGGTCATCGGGCAATCACTGAGGCGAATCGAGTGCGACCGACAAAGTTGCGACGGTTCCTTTGCCCAGCTCGCTGCGCAACCGGACCGACCCGCCGTGGGCCTGTGCGAGTTGCTGCGCACGGGGCAGGCCCATGCCTACCTGACGGCCCGCGGTTTTTGCCGAGAAAAACGGGTCCAACGCGTGATTCAGCGTGTGGTCGTCCATGCCCTCACCATCGTCCGTCACCTGGATGTGCAGCGTGCGTTGGGCCGCAACTTCGCTAACCGGCACAGACGGCTCCGACTCGGAGTTGACCGGTACGTCCGGATTACCGGGCGTGTCGAACGGCGGATCGATCACCACCTTCACCAACACCGCGGACTTGGGCTCGGCCTGCACCGCGTTGAACAAGAGCTCGGTCACCGCGCGGTCGATCTGCGCCGCGTCGATCTCGACCGCGGGGATGCCGGCGGGCACCTGGAGATCGATGCCGTACTTCGCCTTGCGTTTGGCGGCACCCTTGCGGACCTTTTCGACAACGTTCTTCAACACCGTGCCGAGGTCGGCGGGCTTGCGGTCGGCCATGGGCGGATCGGCAAACATGCGGAGGCACGAGATCAGGTCGCTGAGTCGGTGCGACTCGCGGAAGATCATCTGGGCGGACTTCTGGTGGTCGCTTCCCGGGTCGAGGGTCATGCTCATGAGCTGGCTGCGTCCGGAGATCACCGCCAACGGGTTGTTCATCTCGTGGGCAGCGCCGGCGGCCATCTCGCCGAGGCGGGCGAGTGATTCGGTGTGCAGCAGTTTTTCCTGCGTCGCAGCGAGTGCGGCGTTGGCCGAGGCGAGCTCTTCGCTGAGCCGACGCGCCCCGGCGTGCTGCGCGGCCGCGGCAATGGCGTTGCCCCAGGTCCCCGCCAACGGGCCGAGCACGCCCCAGCCCGGTAGTTTCTCTTTGTCGTGCAGCAGGATCGCCACGGTGCCCCAGCCGCAAGGCAGCGGCAGCATCTTGACGTCGCGCAGGTCTTCCGCGGCGATGAGGTAGTCGGCGATCCACGGCAGCACGCCCATCAGCTCGACGCCGATCGATCGCGACGCGTCGAGCGCCGCGATGTCGGGCGTGTGCGGCGGGGTATCGATGTAGCGGGCGTCGGCGGGTTCGCCGTGATTGTTGTACTGGCTGATGAGCCAGTAGCCATCGGGGCGGGGCGCGGCGTCGGGGTCGCTCACGTCGTGGTGACGCGTGGGGTAGATCACGGCGTAGAAGCCGTCGCCCATGAGTTGTTGTGACGACTTCACGACCGCATCGATGGCGTCTTGCACCGAACGGGCCGGGGCGGCCGAGGCGTTGAATGTGCTAAGCACATCCAGCACTTTTGCCTGCCCCGCCGCGACGCGGGAGCGGCGCTCGAGCGCATCGTTGGCTTTGCCCAGCGCGGCGTTGGCGCGTTGGATCGATTCGAGGGCGAGCTCGTGCGACGGGTCGTCGTGGATGCCCAGGGCCTGGCCACGGTCTTCGAGTTTCGGGAACAGGTCCGCGGTGGCTTCGTGGATCTTGTCGAGAGACAGGTCCAGCTGCTCGGCGAGGGCTTCGACCTGTCCCGGGGTGTGGTTGCCCGAGTAGCCGACGTGGCGACCGCGGACGACGGCGTCGGCGAGCTTGACCAGGCCGATCATCCGGCGGTGCTCGACGTGGGGCAGTGTTTCGTAGGGCGAGCCGTGCAGCCAGATGCTGTCTTGCAGGCGCAGCGGCAGGTTCCACTGCTCGGCGAGGCGTTTGCCGGCGGTGTGGTGGTCCAGGCCGACGATCTTGCGCTCGACCTCGGCGATGTCGCTGCGGTGCAGGTCCGCCAACTCGACCACACGGCCGTAGCTACGCGGCAGCACGTGGTCGAGCGCCAGCTTGCCGATGTCGTGCAGCAGCCCGCAGACGAAGGCTTCCTCGGCGGGCAGGTCGGCGTCGCGGTGGGCTTTGGCGATCTGCTCGGCGGCGATGGCCACGGCCAGGCTGTGCAGCCACAGGCCCTTGCGGTCCAGCCGCGTCTTGGACGAACCTTCGGCGTCCTGCGCGAGACGGCCCCCGGCCATCGGCTGGTCCAGGTCGCCATCGATGTCGCCCCCGAAGACTTCGAGCACCTTCACGGAAAGCACGGCGTTGCGGATCGCGTTGAAACCCAGAAGCACCACCGCCCGGTCGATGGTCAACACGTCATTACGCACGCCTTTGTCGGCCGTCTTACAAAGCGACAAGACCTTCGCGGTCAGCGAAGGGTCGCTCTGGATCAGGCTGGTGACTTCTTTGGCGTTGGAGTCGTCATCGGCGGTCAACGACAACAGCTTCGTCGCCACCGCGGGGAGCGTGGGCAACGTCTCGATCTGCCGCAGGATGAGTTCGATGCGGCGCGGCTTGGAGAGTTCGTGAGAAACCATGTCTTGCTACGCCCCCGGGGAATTGGGATGGAGGGGCAAACGTCAGGCGAGCTCGAGCATGACCTCGACCCGCTGCATCAACTTCTCCAAATCGAATGGTTTCTTGACGAATTCGTCGGCCCCGGCGGCGAGCAACGCGTCGATCTCGCCGCGGTTCACGACACCCGAAACGATGATGATCTTCATCTCTTTGAGTTGATCGTTTTTGCGGACAGTTTCGCAGACCACGTTGCCGTTGATGTCGGGCAGCATGTAGTCGAGGATCATGAGGTCGGGCTTGAAGGTGGACGACACGATGCCCGCGTCGTACCCGGTGGCGGCGCTGCGGACCTCGAGCCGGCTGTCGTTACTGAACAGGTCGGTGAACAGCTCGACGATGTTCGGATCGTCGTCCACGACCAGCACCTTCTTCTTGCCGGTGGCGAAGCCGTCGGTGGGGATGTCGTTGGCCTTCATGAACCGGATCAGTTCTTCGCGGGGGATACGGCGGAAGCGCGAGCCCGGCACGCGGAAGCCGTTGAGCCGACCGGCGTCGAAGCAGCGGATGATGGTTTGCTGCGAGACCTTGCAGACTTCTGCCGCTTCGCCGGTGGTGAACACCTGTTTGGCGAAGAGTTCGGCGGCCTTGTCTTTCTTGCCCGCTTGATGCGTGCTTGAGCCGTTGTGATTGCCGTTAACTTTTGCAGAAGCCATGTCGTTTCTCCCAAGATCGAAGTGGTCGGCACCCGCCGAACAAACCCAGCGATCCGCGGATACGGCTCGGGTTTACCCAACTTCACTAACCGCCCCATCGGGGAAAGTCCGACTCGACTTAATCTGCTCGAGTTGAAACCCCAGCGGTTGTGAGGCTCGTGCGGGTTGTGACGGTTCTCAAGGATTCGGGTCCCAATAAACAACCCCGCATGCACGGGGCACACGGGGCTGCGATTGGGGTGGAGTGTTCTACCCGAGGGGGTCTTGGATCACTTGCGACGGCGGACCGCCAGTGCGGCCACGCCCAGCCCCAGCAAGGACGCGGAGGCGGGCTCGGGGACGATGCTGATGTTGATCGTGGCGAGCAGTTCGCCGGAGCCGATAAAGTCGGTCACGGTCGTACCCGCGGCGGTCTGGCCGTCGAAGAAGGTCAGCAGGTTTTCGTCGCCGAGCGGGCCGACCGTGCCGTTTTCGTCCGTGGACACGCCCGCGGCGGCGGAGAACGCGGCGCCCAGGCCGTCGTTGACTTCGGTGCCCGCGTCGTAGAGATCGCTGCCGAAGATCTGGATCGTGAACACGCCGGAGGGGTCGTTGATCTCGTCGCTATCGGTGAACACCTGGTAGGCGAACGGGTTGTCGTTGCCAATGAAGGTGTCGTTGGACGGGATGATCATCGAAGCGAACGAGAAGTACTGGTACGCCGAGGGGTTGATCGGGGTGACGAATCCGGTCGCGGTTTCGCCGGGGTCAATGACCGGAGCGCCGCCGAAGCCCGCGGGGTTCGAGACCACCCCCTGGATGTCACCCGGCACACCGGGCGCGGCGGTGAAGTCGGCCACCAATCCGTCAACGATCCCGTCTTCGGCGATGGCTTCGAGCGAAGCGGATGCGGCCTCGCCGCTATTGAAAAAATCGAACTGGCCGTTGTGAAAACCAAACCACACCGGGGTCAGGAAGAAGTCCGAGTTGCCTTCGTTGATGACCTCCACCTTGATGTCGCCATCGGCCTGAGCGATCGCGCCGGTCGAGGTACCCACCAAAAGGCAAGCTACGATGGCTGCGGTCTTGTGTTCCTTAATGATCGAAATGAATCCTCGCATGATATTCCTCCAACTGCTGTCGAAAGGTTCTAGACATCTGCCGGCTGAACCACAGCCGGCTATCGAGAACTTGGACGGAGGTTTTCAGGATCGATTACAGCGGGTATCAAAAATTTCATTTCAGTTTTCGAATGCTCCGTGAAATGCGGTCGCGAGCCTGGGGCGTTAGTCCCGGGGCGAACCGTTGCCGACCCAACATCGACTCCAGGAAGCGCACCTGCACACGGAAACGGCGGCACTGCTTGCAGTTCAAGCGGTGGACCCGGCTGGCCCAGCGTTCCTCCGAAGTCAGCGGACGGTCGCATTCATCGGAGATCAGCCGGCTGACCTGCTCGCAGGTCCCACTCAAGATGAAGAGGCCGGCTTTGAGGTAACGCACCATGCTCTACGGTCCAAAGGTCACTTTGCCGGAGCGACCCGGCCCATCCGCGGCTCAGACGCGGGCTTGCTTCGGGGTGTGGGTTTGAACCACCCCAGCTCCAGGCATCGCCGAAGCGCCATGCGGGCGCGGTACAGCCGCACCCCGAGGTTAGACGTGGTAACGCCCAATTGCTTACAACAATCTTGCGTGGGCAGATCACGCACAGCCCGTAGCTTGAATGCCGCCGCCTGATCTTCGGGCAGCCGATCGATGCACCCGGCCAAAACACGCCGGAAATCACCCATCTCACACTCGTCCACCGGGTCGTTGCCCCACGAAGACGGCTTGTCTTTCCATCGCCCCCGGCCGGTAAACCACTCGCCTGCCTCGGGGAGCACGGTCAGTGAAGGCATCTTGGCCCGCTTGCGGTGTTCATCGATGATTTTTCGACGCAGGATGGCGATCAGCCAGGTACGCCTGGACGATTCACGGCGAAAGGTGTCCCGGTGCTTCCACGCCGCCAGCAGCGTGTCCTGCACCAGGTCTTCCGCCACTTCACGCTCACCGACGCGCCGCCAGGCGTAAGCGAACAAGGCGTCGCCGTGCTGATCAAGCCATTGCTGGGGTTGGTCTGTCTCACTCACCGGTCAATCAACCGCACGCCCGGTAAGATTATTCCAGCCGAGCGGAGATTCAGGATCTCACATGGGTCCGGACACGCTCACTCACGCCCCCTGTACGCCGTTG
This sequence comes from Algisphaera agarilytica, assembly GCF_014207595.1. Taxonomy (NCBI): domain Bacteria; kingdom Pseudomonadati; phylum Planctomycetota; class Phycisphaerae; order Phycisphaerales; family Phycisphaeraceae; genus Algisphaera; species Algisphaera agarilytica. The sequence continues at coordinate 2,147,339 of NZ_JACHGY010000001.1, read as the reverse complement.
CCGTCTATGTCACCACCCGCCAGCCCGACCAACCCCGCACCCACAGCACGTTTTGAGCGTGTCGGTCAAGCCCTGCAAAGGGACGCCCTGTCGGTCTTGCTCACCGGGCAACGCAACCCCGACGACCCTGCCGTCGCGCCCTTCCTGGCATTTGCGCAGCAGAACAGCCTGGACCTGTCGGGGCTGTGGGTCGCGTGGGACGGCAGGCGCTTGGCCGCGTCGACCCTGATCGTCCCCGGCGTGGGCAAGACCGCGATGCTGTTTCTTTCGCCCGTCGGGTCCCACGGGCGCGTCTCGCTGAGCGGGCAGCTGATCGCCTGGGCCTTGTCGGAGGTCGATGCGGTGAAGATCCGGCTGATCCAGACCTTGCTGGAGCAGGGCCAAAACCTGCAGCAACGCGCATTCGAGGCGGGCGGGTTCCGCTTCCTCGCTGAGTTGGCGTACATGCAGCGCCCCGGGAAAGTCTTCGCCCCGCTGCCCCCGGTGACGTTGGACGGCGAAATCCTCACGCCGGTCCACTGGTCAGAGTCCGCCCGGCCGGTGTTTTCCCAAGCCATCTCCGAGAGCTACGAAGGCACCCAGGATTGCCCCGGGCTGCTGGGACTTCGCGAGATGGACGACATCATCGCCGGGCACATGGCCACCGGGCGGTTCGATCCGGCCCACTGGACGGTCTGGCGCGACGGCCTGGGGCGTCCCGCAGGGGTGCTGCTGCTCGCGGAATCGACCGGGAACGCGGGATTCGAACTGGTCTATCTGGGTGTGAGCCCGCATGCACGGGGGCAGGGGCTGTCGAAGGTCTTGATGCGTTATGCCCTGGACCTGACGCACAAGCACGGCCGCGGCGATCTGTTTCTGGCGGTGGACGACCGGAACACCCCGGCGCTGCGCCTGTACCAGGGGCTGGGCTTCCGCGTCAGTATCCGCAAGACCGCGTTGATATACACGCCCTAACCCCGAACCGTCCGCCATCGGTTACCGGACCCACACTCGATGCGGGGCTATGGGATCTAACGATCATGAGCGGTGGATAAGCGGTGTAAGTTTCGTAACCACCGGGTAAACGAAGCGTTAATGCGGCGTTCAGATTGTGTGGTCTGTTATCCACAGCGATGTACACATGTCCACTTTGAGGTGGGGATAAAAAGAATCATTGCTCTAACCTGCTGTCTTCTCTGTGGCTGAGAATTTCAACCCGATAAACACGGTGCTAACAAGGTTGATAGGGCATGCGGCAATCCATATTCTCCATCTTCGCGGAAGGAATCCGCAGCCTGTGTGAAAACGCCACCCCGTCACGATTCAGTGACCACGACGCCAAGGACAGGCCAGTCAACTTTAGCCCGACGCCGGCCCCGCCGAGCGTGTAGGTCGAGCTTGACTGGAACACCGATGCCGACGTCGTAACGGAGAGGGTTGGGCGGATCTCGGTCAGGGGCATTTCGGAAGGACCCATCTCAAAATCAGTTGCGGAGTCAGGGACGCATCAGACAGCCATTCTGGCGAATCACACGTCACCCCTCTCTCGCACGAAAAACCCACGCCCGGCTCGCGTCACGGCAGGCCGCACGGCGGAAAGGAGCAGGTGGTTCATGTCCACACGCCACGACGGTATCAATTCGCGCATCGCCGACCGACTCGCCCAAAAAGTGGGGCAGCGGCGGTATGAGTTGTGGATTCAGCCGTCGGTGCAGTTGGACTACAGCGACCAAGACCACACGCTCCGCGTGGCGGTGCCCAACCGTTTCGTCGCAGAGAAGATCCGTAACGATTTTTCGGATGAGTTGCGCCAAGCCGCCCGCGCCGAGGCGGGGCTGGACGAACAGGGCGAATTGCGGCTGGACCTCTGCGTCGAGCCTGACCGCTTCGCCCGCCAATCCGACACGGCCCGGCCCAATCCGTTGCGCGACAACGCGGCTGCCGGCAGCACCCCCCGGCCTCAATCCCCAAGCCGCCGACGAGACTCCGGCGATGCCGCACCCGCAACCTCGTTCCGCCATCGTTTCGAAGACTTTGTCGTCGGTCCGTGCAACGAGTTGGCCTACGCCGCCGCCCTCTCGCTCGCCGACACCGGCCCCGAAGACAACAACCCCACCTCGACCGGGCCGCTGTTCCTCCACAGCGACTGCGGCATGGGCAAGACCCACCTGCTCCAGGCCGCCTGCCGCCGCGTCCGCGAACGCCAGCCCCAGGCCCGCGTGCTCTACACCACCGGCGAGCAGTTCACCAACGAATACATCACCGCGGTCCGCAGCAACACCCTCGACACCTTCCGCAAGAAGATGCGCCGCCTCGACCTGCTCGCGGTCGACGACATCGGCTTCTTTGCCAACAAAGAAAAAACCCAGCAGGAATTCCTCCACAGCTTCGACCACATCGAGCTCTCCGGCTCGCGCGTCATCCTCGCCAGCGACAGCCACCCCAAGCTGATCAAGAAGTTCAGCGACGCGTTGGTCAGCCGGTGTATGCAGGGGCTGGTCGTTCAGCTCCAAGCCCCCGATCAGGCAACACGGCTGTCGCTGATCAACCGCCTGGCGAGCAACCGCGGACTGGTGCTGCAATCGCAGCTCGATGAGCTGGTGGCGGCCCACGCGGGGCGTTCGGTCCGCGAGATCGAAGGCACCCTCGCCCACCTCCACGCCTTGGCCACGCTCGCCCAGCCGCAAGGCCCGACGCGCCTGGTCAACCGCGCCCTGGCTGAGAAGCTCTTCGCGGACCAGCGTCAGCTCGCCGCCAAACGCCCGGTCCGCTTCACCGACATCCAGGACACCGTGTGCGAGCACCTCAACGTGCCGATCGCGCAGGTCGCCGGCTCGTCTCGTCACCGCATGGTGGTGCTCGCCCGGGCGATCACGGTCTACCTCGCCAAGCAGATGACCACGCTGAGTTACCCCGAGATCGCCGCGGCCCTGAACAAGCCCAGCCACTCCACGGTGGTCACGGCCGTGCAACGCATGACCCGCCAACTCGAAGACAACCAGCCCATGCTCCTGCCCGGCCAGCCCGACGCGACCACGCCAGTGCAACTCGTCGAAGACCTGCGCCGCCGAGTGATGCAAAACGTGGCGGCCTGAGCATGGCCAAGCAGCACCGTGTCACGTTCGACTGCCCCAACTGCGGCGCGAAGGTGCCCAGCGGCGCTTTGGCCTGCCCCGAGTGCGGCTCGGATGAAGAAACCGGCTGGTCGGACGACACGATGTACGACGGCCTGGACCTGCCGATCTACGACGATGAAGACGGAGAGCTCGACCCCGCCGCCCCGTCGTGGAAGCGGGGGATTTACATCCTCACCGCGGCGTTGCTGCTGATTTCGTTCTTCTGGTTCCTGCTGGGTGGGGGCAGGTTCTGGTGAGCGTATGCCTGCGAAAAACCAACGAATAACCCCGACCAAAGGCCGGGGTAGATCGTTGGTCGCTTTCAAGCCGGGTTGGGATGAAAAGCCACCGGGTAGTGGGCGAAGCAGGATTCGAACCTGCGTAGGCGTAAGCCAACGGGTTTACAGCCCGTCCCAATTGGCCGCTCTGGCATTCGCCCGATTGAGCCGCATAGCGTAGCGGATTGCCGTCCGCTCGGCAACGAGCCCGCAAAGCCTGCCGATCCGTTGACCCATGTTCGGCCCGCCGCACACACCCAACTCACGTTTTCACACGATTTTATCGTGGACCGATAACGTCACTCGGAGTAGGATTCTCTACGGATATCGTTGATCGTGAGAAAGGGTTTGTGTCGTATGACCGGATCGCCTACCGCACTCAACAGCCACGTGCTTGTACTCAACAAGTTGTGGATGGCCATCCGTGTCGTCGATGCCCGCAAAGCCTTTTCCATGCTCGTCCGCGACATGGCGGAAGTGATCCGGGTGGACGACGGCAGCTACACCGGGCACGGCTTCGCCGACTGGGCCGAGCTCTCCCAGGCCCGGGCCGAGTTCGAGATCCACGAAGACGATCCCGCCTACGAATACGTCCAGACGGTCCGCATGCATCTGGCCGTACCCAAGATCATCCGGCTGTTGGGCTACGACCGCCTGCCCGAGCAGGGCGTCAAGCTCAACCGCCGCAACATCTTTGCCCGCGACCACAACCGCTGCCAATACTGCGGCAAGCACTTCTCGACCAACGAGCTGAGCCTCGACCACGTGATCCCCCGTTCGCAGGGCGGCGGAGCGAGCTGGGCCAACCTGGTCTGCTGCTGCGTGGGCTGCAACTCGAAGAAAGGCGGCCGAACGCCGGAACAGGCCCGGATGCCGCTGATCCGCAAGCCCGTGAAGCCCCGCCGCAACCCCGCGATCAGCCTCCGCGTGGGGCACGACAAGTACGCCTCCTGGCGCAACTTCCTGGACAACGCCTACTGGTCGGTCGAGCTCAAATAGGCCCCCGAGCCCATCCCGGGCCGTCGGGCGATGTCCGAAAACCGAACACCGGTCACAACCGTTGCCCTGCGGATGGCCCGCTCGTACACTGTGGGACCGCTGGGATCACTCGTTCGAGACTCTCCCGGCACGAATTTCATCGCTGAGGAATCCGCCCCATGCGTCACCTGCTGCTTCTTTCCGCTCTGGTCCCCTGTGTGCTTCTGGGCTTGAGCCTGCAATCCACCGCCCAGGACAGCCCCGGCACCTTTGCCGAGCCCTCGATCATCAACCCCACCTGGGAGTTTGAGCTCGAAGTCAAGAACCCCCAGCCCATCGCCGTCCCCGACGCCAAGGGCCGGATGGTCTGGTACTGGTACCTCCCCTACAAGGTCATCAACAACACCAACGAAGACCGCCTGTTCATCCCCGAAGTCAGCGTCGTGGACAACCACGGCCGGATCGTCACCGCGGGCCGCCAGATCCCCCAGAACGTCTACCCCGCCATCGCCGAACGTCTCGGCAACGACCTGCTCGAGAGCCCCGACGACGTACTGGGCCGTCTGCTGCAGGGCGAAGACTTCGCCAAGGAAAGCGTGGCCATCTGGCCCGCCTCGCAAAAAGACGTGGATGAGTTCACCGTCTTCTTCGCGGGCGCCGACGGCGAAACCAAGCAACTGATCTCGCCCAGCACCGGCAAGCCCGTGTTGCGGGCCGCGATCGACCCGATCACCGGCGAGCCCGTCCTCGACAGCGAAGGCAACCCCGTCCTCCAGCCGGTCATGGTCCGCCGCACCCGTGCCTACACCTACACCACCCCCGGCACGCTCACCAGCAACAACAAGCTCCGTCAGCAGCCCGTGCGGTTGGTTGGCGAGACCGTTGTGATGCGGTAAGTCATCGAAGACAAAACTCAACCGCTTGCGGTATAGCGCACCAATCCCGGAGCGATAAACCGCAAGCGGTTTTTTATTGCGCACCCGTGGCCCGACCCACAACGATCCGTGGGAACTCTTCGTGGTCTTTCAACACCGCGATGTCGCTGAGCCCCGCTTCCGAGGCGAAGCGCTCAACCGCGTCCGCCTGGGTCGAAGACATCTCCAGCAGGATTTGTCCTTGAGGCAAGAGATAGCGGGAGGCGTCGGCGATCAGCGGACGCAGGTGGTCCAGTCCGTCGGCACCGCTGCGCAGCGCCATCGTCGGCTCGTAGTCTTTCACGTTGGGCAACACCTCGGCCCACTCCGCGTCGCTGATGTACGGCGGGTTGCTCAACACGAAATCAAAACGCTCATCGCCCAACGGCTCGTAGAGGCTGCCGTGGCGGAACTCGATGCGGTCGGCCACGCCGTGGTCCTCGGCGTTCTGTCGGGCGATTGCCAAAGCGTCTTCGCTGAGGTCGGTGGCGACGAAGGTGGCTTCGGGCAGCTGCGTCGCCAGGGTCACAGCAATCGCGCCGCTGCCGGTGCAGACGTCGGCGATCCGGCCGTTGAAACCCGGCGCGGGCTTGGGAGCGGGCGGCTCAAACGCGGAGTCTTCCTGCTCGGTCGCGATGGCTTCCGACTCGGTCTGGGATTCTTCCGGCATCGGCTCGGGTTCGTAGGTGAGTTCGCCGGCGGGGGCCGATGCTGAATCGCGGGGTTGGACCTGCTCTTCAGCGAATACCGGAAGCGCCTCAGCCACGCGTTGGGGCGAGCGCACCGCTTGCAGGACATACTCGATGATCGTCTCGGTGCTCGGTCGGGGGATGAGCACCGCGGGAGTCACCCGCAGCTCCAGCCCGAAAAACGGGGCTTTGCCGATGAGGTAATCTACAGGCTCATGCTTGCCCGCCCGGGTGACCAGTTCGCGAAACGTCTGCCGTTCCTCTTCGGAAGCGGGACGGTCCGGCTCCATGTACAGCTTCAATCGGGGGACATCCAAGACATGCCCGAGCAGCATCTCCGCCGCGACGCGGGGGGAATCCACGCCCTTGTCCTCAAAATGCTGGGTCGTCCATGACAGGAGCTTGCGGGTCGTCCAGGTGTCCATGGGGACATGGTAGGGCAGGAAAACAGAAGAGCAAGGAAGCGGAAATACGGGACACGCCGGGGGCCAACGATTTCCTACTCGGTTGTTTTATGGCTTTCCTCCTCGGGCACCAGTTAAACTGGAGCCATGCACACGGCGCTGCTGACCAACACCGCGTGGCTGGACGACGAGCTGACCGCGTTTCAACAGCTCACCGTCGGGCTGATCGATGAGCAGGTCAAGCTCACGCGGATCATGCCCGCCGACGTCGGCGGCAAGAGCCTGGGGCTGGGCGATTCGTCGCTCTTCGGCCGGAAGCTGACGTGGCGCGAATCCAAGTTCGCGGCGGTCAACCACCGGCGGATCGTCAAGCTCTGCGACGCGATCGACCACGAAGGCGCCGAGCTGCTCCACGCCATGCACGGCGACCTCTGGCAGCCCGCCGCCATCATCGGCGACCAACTCGACCTGCCCGTCGTTTTCAACGCCTCGTCCCTCGACGACGTCCGCCAGGCGACCAAACTCGTGCGACAACTCAACCCGACGCGCAGCGTCTTCTGCGCGACCACCGAGCCCATCGCCCACGAGCTGCGCGACCGCACGCAGAATCTGGTCCGCGTCGAAACCATCGTGCCCGGCGTCCACGTGGGCGATCCCCACCTCAACAACCGCACCCCCGGCGAAGCCCCGTGTATCGCGGTCTGCGGCGACGGGGTGATGGACGACCAGTACCAATACCTTCTCGAAGGCATCGCCCTGCTCGTCGCCGAGCGCCCGGATGTACAGTTCTTCTTCGACGGCCAACGCACCGACCAGCACCAGGTCTGGAAAGCCGCGCAACGGTTGAACCTCCTGGGCAACCTCTCGTTCGTCCCCCGGCGTTTGGGCCACCGCGAGATGCTGCTCATGGCCGACGCCATCGTCCACCCCCAAACGCTGGAGCGGTCGCGCAGCGTCACGTTGCTTGCGATGGCTCACGCGGTACCCGTGCTCGCGGCGGCGGACGACATGCTCGACTACCTCATCCCCGACCATACCGCGTGGCTGGTGGACGAGCCCGACGCCAACGCCTGGGCGGAACTGCTCATGCGCGTGGTGCGTGAGCCCGACGACGCGGCGGACCTGGGCATGCGGTCCCGCGCCTGGGTTCACGATGAACGCCTGGCCTCCGACCAGATCGAGCGGATCCTCAGCTTGTATCGCAGCACCGCCGGCTCGCCACTGCCGTTCCCGGGGTGATTAGGGGATGAACGAATCGATTCCCATCGGTTTCACCAGCACTACGTTTTAGGTCTAAAACCTCCATGTCAAAATTCACCAGCGTCTTTGTATTTCTTCTCTGCGCTACAGTTCTATTGCCCCTCGACGCGTTCGCCACGCCGCCTGCTGGGCGGCTGGCGATCATGGTCGATGGAAATTTCCGAGACGCGGACGACATCGCCGCAACGCCGGTGACGCTGGCCATGCTGATCAGCCAGGGGCATGCCGATCGTCTGGTGCATTACTCCCACTCGTGTGACCTGCGCAAGAAAAAACAAGACGCCGAAGGGATGGGACCCGATGGGCTCACGCGGCAGCAGGCCATGCAAGACAACTGCGACGGCACCGCGGCACGCTGGGGCCAGTTCCCCCACGTCGAAACGTTTTTCAACTGCATCACCCAGCAGCAAGAGACGATCGACGACCTGACCCGGTGCATCAACGACTCGACCGCAGAAGACCCGCTGTGGTTCATCCTTGCGGGCGAGCCGGACCTGCTCTACCAAGCCCTTGTCGCGGCCCAACCCGACAAGCGGCAGTTCGTTTACGTGATCACCCACCACCCCGCCAACCACCGCGGGGACGACTACGGCTACCGCGGTGACTACACCAGTGCACCCCCCAAACTCGAGGACCGATGGGTCGTGAACATCGAGGGGGTGAGTCCCGAAATGACCTACTTCATCGGGAACCAAAACAAACAACTCTACCGAAGCATCAAGACGTGGAACTGGGCCCGCGACCACGAAGACGAGCGGATCAACTGGCTCTACGAACGGATCGAGCTGTCGCAGCGGGCGGATGAAAACGGAAAAAGCATCTGGGGCTACCACGGCATCGTGGGCAAGGCCGACGTGTCGGACACCGGCATGGTCTGGTATTGGACCTCGGGGCTCCAAGACGAAGCATGCACGATGGAGGCTCTACGCGACCTCTTCGAAGAGTACGTAAGTCAACACCCGGCTCCGTAGGTCGCGGAACGGCAACCGCGGGCCTCCTGTGGCCCGGATACGCCCGTCGGCACCCATCCCGCCCGATTCGGGACGGCAGACCGGATCGCACCGTCAATCCGTTCAACTCGATCGACGAGCGGGTGAATCCACTCAGAAATTAGGCGACCCGCAATCCCAAATCGTTCGCGTTACACTCTCGGCCCATGCTGATCTGCAGAACCCTTGACGAGTTACGACAGGCCCGACAATCTCTGGGTGGACGTGTCGCGTTGGTCCCGACGATGGGGGCACTGCACGCCGGGCACCTGGCCCACCTGGGGTACGCCCGCCGAGCCGCGGATCACGTGGTGGTCAGCATCTTTGTGAACCCGACCCAGTTCGGCCCGCACGAAGACTTCAACCGCTACCCACGCACGCTCGAAGTCGACACCGCCAAGTGCGAGACAGCAGGGGCGGATCTGGTGTTCGCACCCGAGGCCGAGACGGTGTATCCGCCGGGCGTGCCGGGCGTAGAGCTGACCGTGCCGGGCGTGGCGGACGGGCTGGAAGGGGCCCAGCGCCCCGGGCACTTCGCCGGCGTCTGCCGGGTGGTGCTGAAGCTGCTCAACCTGGTGCGGCCCGATGCGGTGACGTTCGGCCGAAAGGACTACCAGCAGCTCGCGGTCGTCAGCGCGATGATCAACGACCTGATGCTGCCGATCGACATCATCGAGGTGCCGACCGTGCGCGAAGACGACGGCCTGGCGATGAGCAGCCGCAACCGGTATCTGGAAGGCGACGAGCGCAAGCACGCTCTCGGTCTGTCCAAAGCACTGAAGCAGGCCCAGCAGATGGCGGCCGACGGCGAGCCAGACCCCGTCGCGATCGAGGCGATGATGCGTGATGTGATGCAGGCCTACCACCTCGAGGTCGACTACGCCGCCGTGCGTCACGCCCGGACACTGGGCGAGATCGACAGCGTGGTGCCCACCGAAAGCGTGGCCCTCGTCGCGGGTCGGCTGGGGAAGGTTCGGCTGATCGACAACGCGGTGCTGAGCGAGACGATGCCGTAGCCGCTCACACAACGCGTTGTGGGGATTGGAAACGAAAACCTTATTCCGCGGCGGCCGAATCGGATTGGGCTTCCGCAGACGTTTCGGATTCAGCGCTGGCGGATTCCGGTTGGGTTTCGGCGCCCTGCTCGGAATCGGCTTGGCCGGAGGTGGTCGAGTCGGTGCTTTGGGTGTCGGCTTGTGATTCGGCACCCGAATCTTCGTCTTGCTCGGCGTCGGCTTGGTCGGCCTCGCGGGTGTCTTCAGGAATCCCGTTGGGAAACGCGGCAAGGGGGAAGCGCATCTGCGACGGGTGGGGGATGGGCGAGAGTTCGCTGACCGGGACGCGATCCAGGCGCAGGTCCGGGAACGCCATGCCCGAGGCGCTGCCGTGAGTGCCGGGGTTGGCGTGGTGGCCCAGGCGGTAGTCCTGGTAGTTGGCGTGGGCGGTGGGCTCTTCGTCACCCGAGTCGGCGGGGCGTTCGAGGGTGAGTTGAAACACGGTGTTGGCGGGGATGATCATCACCTCGCCGCCGCCGCGCACGGGGACGTATTCGGGGCGATCGATCAGGGCCCGGAGCCCGGGGCTGCGGTACTGGTATTGGTGGGTGTGGGTGAGCCCGGTGCCGGGATCGGTCGCGGGGGCAAAGGGCGACCAGCCCACACGGAAGTTGGTCCGCGTCAATCGGTTCTGAAACGAGAACTGGGCGTTACCCGGCTCAACCCGCCGGAGACTCGTGGCCAGGGGGTCGCGGTCTGCGACGCTTGCGTCCACCCCGCCCCCCGAAGCGGTTTGCGCCGCTGCGGGCGAGCCCATCAATACGCCACCCCACAACAAAACACCACCCGTCAGGGTGGCGAAGTGTTTCGTCATGGGCGTCATGTAGCTCATGCGGGGATCGGCTCGGGCTTTCGCTGCGGCCGCTCACGGGTTTGAGATGTCACCGACCGGGCCGTACATCCGACGGCCCGCGGGATCAGCCGGCGGTGCCGACTTCAGGGTCGAGGATGTCGACCTTGATCATGATGGCTTGTCCGGGCAGGTCGACCGAGCCGCTGTTGGTCTTGGTGCCGCCCTTCATCTTGTTGCCGCCGTACTCCGCGATGGAGTCGAGCGTCCAGGTTTCCCACTCGACCTTGTCGGCGGGGATGTTGGGGCTGCGCCACTCTTCACCGCCCTTGCCCTTGCGGGAGAAGTCCAGAAGCAGCTGTTCGCCGATGGGCACGTTCTTGGTCCAGAGGGTGTTGCCGGTCTCGACCGAGACGATCGACACGCTCTTGGGGGCCACCGCGGTGGAGCGGTAGACGTGGCGGTCCTTCGAGCAGCCGGTGAAGACCAGCACGGCCAGAAGGCAAACGGTCGCAAGCAGGGTGGTGGCAAAACGGCTGCGGATCGGCGTGGTCATCGTCGGAAGGTCCTTACGGTGAAGTTTCAGGGTTCGGGGGCCGGTATCGGCCTGGGTCGCCAGTTTAACAGAATACGACGTAATTCGGCGTCGGGCCAGCCTATCTGGATTTCTCCCCAATCCGCTGATAACTCATTGCGGACCTTGGCCGGGACGCCTTGAAATCACCCCTGCACTATCGGCCAGCGAGGCCCCGCAGACTCAGTTTGGCTCGCATCTCGGACCCGAGATCAGAAGCTCTGCTCGAGCCGCCAGGCGATCTCCGGGCCCTGGCAATCGATATGGACCGCGAAAAAACGTCCACGGTGGGCCCAGAACTGCGGCCAGATCACCTTGCGATCCGTCTCGGGCAGCGGCAGGGCCTCGATCTCGTCCGCGGAGAACCACTCGAGCGTGCCTTCGTCGAAGGTCTTGCGTTCGACGGTGACGGGCCGGGTGACTTCGTAGAGGAACATCAGCCAGTGGGTCTGGTGCTCGTAGCCCGCTTCGGAGACGATCCCGGTGAGGTGCAGGTCGTCCTCGGCGATGGTGAGCCCGACCTCTTCCTCGATCTCACGGACCGCGCAGGTGGTTGGGCTTTCGCCGATGCCCTGTTCGAGCTTGCCGCCCACGGGGGAGTAGAGGTCGCGGTTCGGGGGCTTGCGTCGGTGCAGCAGGAGCACCCGCCCTTCTTCATCGAAGAGGTAGCACAACACCGCGATTTTGTAGGGCAGCTCGGGGCCGGTGGGGGCAGACATGGGCGGGAGTGTACGAGAAGTCGCCCGGGGGCGTGTACCGGGAAGCAAAAAACAACCCCGTCGCTTGCGAGACGGGGCTGGAAAGAGTTTCGGGTTGCGGCGTGAGCCGGGGAGCGGGCGATTCAGGCCGCCTCGGAGTCGTCGGCGTAGTTCGCGTCGGGCTTGGGGAAGGCCGGGGCGTCGGCGGGCTCGGTCCAGTCCTCGGCACCGGGGATGTCGAGTTCCATGTCCGTGGTCTTGCGGTAGCCGAGCTTGCGGATGATCTCGAGCACCTCGGTCCACGTGGGGAACGGCCGCTGATTCACACGTTTGTACGCATCGATCGCCTTGATGAACAGGAACTGCTCCTGGGTCATCTCGCCTTCTTCAGCGGACTTCATGAAATCGGTGCGGCGACGGCCGGGGCCGCGGCGGCGTTCGAGGCCGGTGCCGGGGGTACGGGCGTCGACGACGTTCTTGCGTCGGTCGGGGCCGCGGTAGACTTCGTCACGGGCGGAATCGTCGGAAGAGGCGTTGTCTTGAGGTGCGGCCATGCGGGGGTCTCCGGTCTGGATCGACCGGGCGTCACCAACAAGGTCGGCCGGGGTCAATCGTCATCGTCGGGGGCGAAGTAGTCGAAGTCGTCGTCGTCTTCGTCGTCGAGGAGGTCTTCGTCTTCTTCGTCGTCGTCGAAAAAATCGTCCTCGTCGTCGTCATCGTCGAGGAGCTCGTCGTCTTCATCTTCATCGTCGAAAATGTCGTCGTCATCCAGTTCGTCTTCGTCGTCGATCGACATCGTCAACGGCGCAGTGCCCCAGATGTCACGTTCTCCCCAGGTTTCGGCGTTGTCCCAAGGGATGGTTGGGGCTTCGTCCATGATCGCATCCTCCGCGTAAATGCAGCCACTTCACAGGGTTGAACCCAACGCGGCGACGCTCGCCGATCGTTGTCCAAACCCCGATGGCGGTTAAACTATCGGGCCTCGCTTTTTTGTCAATCCCCGCCGCGCACTTTTTGTGTCGACCGCTACAACCGGCCTACCCGGCACAACCGCAACCGATCATGGCCGCCGACGCCCCCACCCCCGATCTGCCCCCCAGCCCGCCCGCCGCGTCGTCTGGTGCAAAGACCCCAAGCCCCTCCGCGAAGTGGAACTTCGCCGCGGCCTTTCTCGGTTGGCTGCTGCCCGGGCTGGGGCACTTCGTCCTGGGCCAACCCCAGCGTGCGGTCGTCCTGGCGGTGACCATCGGCTCGCTCTGGTTGTCGGGGCTGCTCATCGGCGGCATCTCCGTCATCGACCGCAACGACCACCCCGCGTGGTTCCTCGGCCAGATGCTCATCGCCCCGTCCTTCGCCGCCAACCAATACCGCGTCAAGCTCGTCCGTGAACACGACGGCACCTTCGACCCCGAAGACAACCCGCCCTTCGAGCCCGCCTTCGCCCGCGCCCAGGAACAGGGCACGCTCTTCACCTCGCTCGCCGGGCTGCTCAACCTGCTGGCGATCATCGATGTGCTCTACCGCGACCCGCGCGACGGCCGTGACGCCCCCGCCTCACCCCAAACCCCGTCGCCTCCGCAAGGGGTGGCGACATGATGAGCCCGCTCGCCCCCCTGCTGTTGGCCTTCCGCCCGTTCATCGACCCGCTGCCAATCGGCAACTCCTCGGCGTGGGTCGCGCTGTTCATCCCGCTGGTGATCCTGGTGTCGGTCGCCTACAAGACCATCAAGCTCCGCGACCTGCGGGAGCTGCCACGGAAATCGGCGATCCTCGCGCTGCAGATCTTCATCTTCATGGGTGCCGCGGCGGCGGGGTTGTGGGTGTTGACGCTGTTTGCGTGATGGGGGACGCGCGGGGTCAAGACCCGCAGCTAACGCGGGTTAACAAGCATTGTTTTGTCAGTTCGTGGCCGGTGTCCGGTACACTCTGGGCTATGAAGCAGCTCCTCTCGCAACTCGTCGATGGCCAACCGCTCAGTGCGGAACAGGCGATCGAAGGTTTTGAACTCATCATGTCCGGCCAGGCCGAGCCGGCGCAGACCGGGGCGATGCTCGCGCTGATCGCACAGCGTGGGCCGACTGTCGATGAAGTCGTTGGGGCGGCCACCGTGATGCGGCAGAAGGCTGTGCCCGTGAACGTGCCCGAGGGGCTGACGATCATCGACACCTGCGGGGCGGGCGGCACGGGGTCGACGTTCTTCAACATCTCCACGACCGCCGCTCTCGTCGCCGCGGGCGCGGGCCGGCCGTTGGGTCTGGGCGTGGCGAAGCACGGCAACCGCTCGGTCACCTCACGATCCGGATCGTCCAACGTGCTGGAGAACCTGGGCGTCAACCTCCAGGCCGATCCCGACGTCCTGACGAAATGCCTCGACGAAGCGGGCATGTGCTTCTGCTTTGCCCCCGCGCACCACCCCGCGATGAAATACGCCGGGCCCGTGCGTGCTGCGCTGGGCTTCCGCACGGTGTTCAACCTCATCGGCCCGCTGACCAACCCCGCCGGCGCCAAACGCCAACTCATCGGCGTGCCCTCGCCCGAGGTGGCGGACCTGATGTCGCAGGCGCTGCTCCGTCTCGATGCCGAGCACTGCCTGTTGGTCCATAGCGTCCTGCCCGACGGCCACAGCCTCGGCGAACTCACCACCTTCGGCCCCGCCCAAGCGGTGCAGGTGCACCACGACATGACCAAGTCGTACCCGATCGATCCCGCGGCGTTGGGAATGCCCTTTGCGTTGCCCGACTCGGTGACGATCCAAACGCCCGCCGACAGCGCGGTGATCGTGAAGCAGGTGCTCGACAACGAGGCCGGCCCAGCCCGCGACATCACCGTGCTCAACGCCGCCGCGGCGCTGCAGGTCGGCGGCGTGGCCGATTCGCTGGAAGAAGGCCTCGAACTCGCCGCCGCCGCGATTGCCGACGGCCGGGCGAAGAACGTCCTGGACACCTTGATCCAACTCACCAACGCGTAAGCGAATCCAAGACTCCGCCGTGGCCCAACCGCAGCACAACCTCGCGATCGAAACGTCGTCCCGGCGTGGCTTTCTCGCGCTCGGGCGCGGCGACGAGATCCTCGAAGTGCTCGAACTGCCCGCCAAGCGTCGGCACAACCTCGACCTCGTGCCGACGATCGACACGTTGTGCCGCAACCACCAACTCAAACCCGCCGACCTCGGCGAGGTCTACGTCTCGCTCGGGCCCGGCTCGTTCACCGGGCTGCGCATCGCCATCGCCACCGCGAAGATGCTGTCGCTGTCCCTGGGCGTGAAGATTGTGGGAGTGTCTACGCTCGACCTGCTCTGCGCCCAGCACCCGGGCTCCATCGTCGGGCTCAACGTCAAACGTGACACCGCCTGGTCGGCCGCCCCCTCGGCGGGCCTCGAACCTGCCCTGCGCAGCCTCGACGAGATCCGGGCGACCGACCTGCCGCTGATCGCCGACACGCTGGAGGACGCGGCCCCCGCCGAGCCGGACGTGCGGGTGCTGCATCGGCTGGGCCGTGCCGCCGCGGCAAACAACGAGTACGATGATGCGTTGACCCTCGCCCCGGCCTACATCCGCGAGCCCGAAGCCGTCACCCTCTGGGACGAACGCCACGGCCCGGAGTGACCGCACCGCTACCCATGGGTTTCCAAACCGAAATCCGAAATCCGAAATCCGAAATGCCTGCCCTCCCCAAAATCGTCATCGTCGGCCGCCCCAACGTGGGCAAGTCCAGCCTGCTCAACCTGCTGGCGGGACGCCGCGTGTCGATCGTCGACCCCACCGCCGGGGTCACCCGCGACCGAATCTCCACCACCATCGCCCTGCCCCCGCCGCGTGAAGAGCCCAACGGCGAATTCCTCAAGGCCGAGCTCATCGACACCGGCGGCATGGGCATCGAAGACTCCATGCAGCTCACCGCCGAGGTCGAGCAGCAGATCGCCAACGGCCTGGCCGAGGCGGATATCGTCCTATTCGTCGTCGACGCCCAGACCGGAGTCGTCCCGCTCGACAACACCGTCGCCAAGGCTCTGCGCACCAGCGGCGCACAGTCCAAGCCCGTCCTGCTCGTGGCCAACAAGGTCGACGCGGAGAACCTCGAAGCCGCCGCCTACGAAACCGCGGCGCTCGGCTTCGGCGAACCCATCTTCGTCTCGGCCAAGACCAAGTACCACGTCCACCGCTTCACCGACCGCCTCCGCGAAGCACTCGAAGGCGTGGTCCCCGCCGAAGGCCAAGACGTTGACACCGACCCGGGCATCAAGCTCGCGCTGGTCGGCAAGCGCAACGCAGGCAAGTCCACGCTGATCAACGCGCTCGCGGGCAGCGAACGCGTCATCGTCTCCGAGAAGGCGGGCACCACCCGCGACAGCGTCGACGTCCGTATGGAACTCGACACCGGCGAAGGTAAAAAGATCTTCACCTGCATCGACACCGCCGGCGTCCGTAAGACCAAGTCCCTCGACGGCGACATCGAGTTCTACTCCCAGCACCGCTCGCTCCGCAGTGTGCGTCGGGCCGATGTCTGTCTGCTATTGATCGACGCCGCCGTGCCCGTCAGCCAGGTCGACCACCAGCTCGTGGGCGAGATCAACAAGCACCACCGCCCCACCGTCATCGTCGTGAACAAGTGGGACCTCGCCCAGGAAAACTACACCCAGGAAGAGTACGTCGAGTATCTCGACGACTCGCTCAAGGGCTTGCCGTTCGCCCCGATCATCTTCATCAGTGCCGCGCAAGAAGAGGGCATGCAGGAAGTCGTCGCGATGGCGCTCAACCTGCACGAGCAGGCCAGCCACCGGATGACCACCTCGGAGATCAACCAGTTCATCGAGCAGATCATGACCGAGCGTGGCCCCGCCGCGAGCAAGGGCGGCAAGCAGGCGAAGATCTACTACGCCACGCAGCTCGAAACGAATCCGCCGACGATCGCGCTGTTCGTGAACATCCCCGACTTGTTTGATCACAACTACCAGACGTTCTTGATGAACCGGATGCGGGACGAGCTGCCGTTCTCGGAAGTGCCGATCCGGCTGCTGATCCGCGGCAAGCCGAAGATGCACGCCGAGGACCGTATCGCATCGCGGGAATACGACAAGGAGAGGTAGAGCTTGAAGCGAGGCCGGGCGTTAGCGTGGAGCGTGGCGGTTGGGCTTGCGGGCCTGGCCGGTGCCGCCGTCGCTGATCCCGGGCCGACGTTTGTGTGGTGGGAGGCCGAGTCGCCGAACACCTCAACCTTTCCGGAGCAGACTTGGTTCTCCGCCAATGACGATCCGGGCTGGCAGTACCTCTCCGGCGGTGCTTGGCTCACCAGCACGGGGATCGCCACCGCCGACCCGCCCCAGGCCAGTTACGAACTCGACATCCCCGAGGCGGGCGAATACCAACTGTGGGTCCGCAAGTTCTGGCGGCACGGACCGATGCACTACCGCTTCGGCGAAGCGGCGTGGCAGACACTGGGACGTGACATCCCGTTAGTCGATCGGCAGCGGCTTCCTAAAGACGCTGAGGTCGACTGGGTGTACCTCGACACGGTCGAATTGTCCGCGGGGGAGACGACCTTTGAGATTCAACTCGCGCTGCAGCCCGGTGAAGACGCCGTGGCGGGGCTTGATTGTTTCGTGCTCAGCCGTGAGCCGTTCTTCCCGCGTGGCAAATTCAAGCCGGGCGAACGGGCGGCGGATGGCGTTGAGGTGCCCGATGGGTGGTTCGCGCTGGATGAACCACTCGACACCTTCCGCGACGACACCCTGCTCGACCTGCGCCACCTCAACGAACCCGAAGCGGGCACGCACGGCCCACTCCGAAAATCACCGGATGGCAACTCCATCCACCTCGGCGACGGCACCCCCGTCCGCTTCTGGGGCGTGAACCTCAGCGCCCAGGAAGCCGGCCAACCCGACCACATCGTCCAGCACACCACCCGACGCCTCGCCAAGCTCGGCGTCAACATGATCCGCCACCACAGCCCGCTCTGGATCGACAACGGCCTGACCTACGGCACCGCCACCAGCCCGGTCACACTCGACCCCGTCAAAGTTGAACGCCTCCACCACCTCGTCGCCGCCGCCAAAACCCAAGGGATCTACACCAACCTCAGCTGGTACTTCCCGCTGTGGATCAACGACGGCGGCCGCCTCGGCCTCGCGGGCTACGACACCCTCCCCGCCGACAAACGCAAGCCCTTCGCGGTGTTGTTCTTCAACGACAAGGCACAGCAGCACTACTTCGACGCGATGCGCGAGCTGCTCACAACACCCAACCCGCACACCGGGCTGCCGCTGGCAAACGATCCCGCACTCGGGCTGATCGAATTGTGCAACGAAGACAACCTGTTCTTCTGGACTTTCGATGAGAAGAACCTGCCCGCCGCGCAGTGGGAACTGCTCGAACGAAAATTCGCCGACCACCTCAAACAGAAGCACGGCTCACTCGAGGCCGCCCGCAAACCCTGGCGCAAAGCCAAGCACGACAACGACGACTGGGACGGCGGCCGTGTCGGCGTGTACGACGCTTGGCACATGACGCGTGAGGCGAAAGACAAGCTCTCCAACCACGAACTCAAACGGGTGGCCGAGCAGGTCGAGTTTCTCGCCGGGTTGCAGCGCGGGTTCTACGAAAAGGCGGTGCGCGTGCTGCGTGACGAGTTGGGTTACGAAGGCCTGATCAGCGCTTCAAACTGGTACGCCGCCGACCCGACGCTAATGGACGCGGTCGAACGCTGGACCTACACCGCGACCGACGTCATCGATCAACACGGCTACTTCAACCCCAAACACGAGGGCGACGCTGCGTCGTACTCGGTCCGCGTCGGCCAGACCTTCGACAGCCGCGCTGCGGTCCTACTGCCCCAGCGTCCGCCGCTGCGAACCAATCAGGTCGAAGGCCACCCGCAGATGATCTCGGAGATGGGCTGGACCACGCCGAACCACTACCGGGCCGACGCGACGCTGCTCACCGCCGCGGCCATGTCGCTTCAGGGGATCGACGCGGTCAACTTTTTCATCTGGAACGCCACCGGCGATTTCGACACGACGATGAATAAGTTCGCGCTCGCCACCCCGACGATGGCCGGCATGTTCCCCGCGATGGCGCTGATGGCCCGCCGCGGTGACCTGCCCGAAGCGGACATCGTGGTGCATGAAGCATTACGGACCGAAAACCTGTTCAACCTCGAAGGCACCGCCGCCGTGACCGATGCGGCGCTCGACGGCTTCCGCGCCGCCGACGTCCAGCCGGGCGCGAAGATGGCCGGCGACCTTGAAACGTTCGATCCTTTTTCCGCCTACGTCGGTCGGGTGTCACGGTCGTTCGATCAACCCGGCGATGCAGATCTCCAATTAAATCTAAACGGTTCGATCAATCGTCTATCCCAACAGATGCGCACACATAACGACAGTTTCCAATGGGATTGGAAGGCGGGAATAGTATCTATCGACTCCCCACATACCCAGGCCGCAGCAGGCTTCTTTGTAAATACCCCAGGCGTTTTTTTATCAAACTTATCTATACGATCAAATAACTATTTTGGTCAAATCACAGTAACTTCACTCGACGATAAGCCCATTGATCAATCACGCAAGATCCTGATCCAAGCCGTAACCGAAGAAAGCTTGTCAGGTTTTTTAGCAACGCGATCCGGCAAGATAAATTCATTAGGTGGCCAACCTTGGATACTGAAGAAGATCGAAGCTTCGATCGAATTTCATAACCCCAAGCATCTTTTCAAGCGAGTCATTGCACTTGATATAAACGGCTTACCAACCAATGACATCGTTACGTGGGAGGCCGAAAATAACAGCATAGTGGTCACCCTCCCACAGAACCGCCTCTACACGATCATCGAGCGCTGAGCCGATCGATCAGCCAACCGGCGAAGGCTTCCTTGGTCATCGCACTTCCGCCGTCGGGCTGTTCGCGTTGCCCATCGGCGTGCAACAGAATCGCGTTAACCGAGTCGCCCTCCATCGTCACCAATGGATTGGCGACGATCGCGTCCACGCCCTTGCGCTTCATCTTCGCGACGGCGCGGGCTTCGAGTTCGTGGGGTTCCTCTAACGCAAACGCGATGACCTGCTGATCGTCGCTCTTCGTCTTGGCGATGCCCGCGACGAGGTCGGGGGTGCCCTCGAGTTCGATCTTGAGGTGCTTCTTCCGCTCGGTCTTGCCTTCGGTGAAGTTCGCCACGCGGTAGTCGGCCACGGCCGCGGCCATGATGAGCTGATCACACGCTGGGAAGTGTTCTTCGAGCAGCGCCTGCAGTTCCGCGGTGGTTTGGAAACGCAACACGTTAACCCGGTCGCCCAGTGTCGTCGGCGCGAGCACAGGCCCGAGCAGCAGCGTCACGTCGTGCCCGGCCTTCGCCGCGGCGTCGGCGAGAGCAAAGCCCATACGACCGCTGGAGCGGTTGCTGATGAAGCGGACCTCGTCGATCGGTTCACGCGTCGGGCCGGCGGTGATGAGAACTTTCATCGGCGGGTCTCAGGCTTTCAACGGCTCGGGGCCAAGGGTGACGATGGTCATGTCGCCGGGCGGATTAGCCTTGAGGTAGGCGTTGAGCTGGTCGAGCGTCACCGCGTCGACTTCCGAGGCGGCGTACTCCAGCGAACGTGGCTGGCCGAACACGTAGACGTCCGAGGCGATCGATGCGCCGCGGGCGGTAGTGGACTCGCCCTGCATCACGAGGCTGGACTTCATACCGACGATCGCGCGTTCGAACTCGCTTTGGTTTACACCCTCCGACAACCGCCGCAACTCGCCGCTGAGCACATCCAACGTCTCCTGCGCTCGGGGCACGGTCGTGCCGGCGTAAGCGAGCACATCGCCACGGTCCTTCTGGCCGGCGTAGGTCGCGTAGACCGAATACACCAGGCCGCGCTTCTCGCGCACCTCGGTGAAGAGTCGGCCCGACATGCCGCCGGAGAGCACCGCCGTAGCCGCCTGCTGCAAGACGCGGTCTTCGTGGGTGTCGGGGATGGTGGGGTAAGCCAGAGCGATGTGCACCTGGGTCGAATCGGTGTGGACGTGGTGGACGCCGCCAGTGCCAGCGCCTTGTCCGTGAGCGGGGTGGGCCTCGCCGCCCCAGTCGCCGAGCAAGTCGTTGACCGTGGCGAGCAGTTCATCGGTGTCGAAGCTGCCGGCAAACCCGAGGATGGAGCCGCGTGCGACGAAATGCTCGAACCAGAACTTGCGCACGGTGTCGACGGTCATGTTTTCGAGGTGTTCGCGCACGCCCACCGGTGGCCGGCCGACCGGATCGGGGTAATGTTGCGACCGCAGCTCAAGCATCGCCCGGCGTTGTGGCTCGTCCGCCAGGCTGTCGATCGCCTGGATCGAGAGGTCCACGCTCGGGGCCAGGGCTTCCTCGGCCAGCGTGGGCGTGCGGGCCATGTCGAAGAGCAGGGGCAGGGCCTCTTTCATCTTCGAGCCGATCATGGTCGCGCCGATGCGGAAGAAGCGGGTCTGGGCGTCGGTCGAGCGTTGCACGCCGAGGGTGTCGAGCGCGTCGCTGTGCTGGCGGGCGGTTTTGCCTCCCGCGCCGCGGCAGATCATCTCGCTGAGCAGCGGCGCGACGCCCTGCTGATCGACGGGCTGGCTGGCCAATCCGGCGGGGGTCAGCAACGTCATCGCCAGCGAGGAAGCGCCGGGGATCGGCTCGGCCACGACGGTCAGGCCGTTGGGCAACACGGTTTGAACAATCTCGGGCATGGCCGGGATTGTAGCGACACGGACCCGCCGGGGACGGGCTGGACGGGTTCAGGCGATGTCGGTTGGGTTCAGCCGGGCGTCTGATCTTTCATCCGGCTGCGGCCGCGAACGCGGGCCGGCTCTTCCTCGATGGTCGGCTCGGCGGCTTGTTGCTCGCCGTGCTTCGGGGATGGGCTGTCGGACATGAACAGCGAGGTCCGGCTGCCGCGGCTCGAGACCGTCGGGGCGACTTTCTCGGGGGCCGTGGGCTCACGCGAGGCGAGCGTCGCGCTGGGCGTGTTGCCCGGCGTGTACGCCAGCGGGGTGCGGGCGGGATTGGTGTCGCGTTCGAGCTGGGTGACCTCAACGCCGTTGAGTTCGTTGTAGAGGGCCAGGGCCTCGTCCTCGCCGAGTTGCGCCGGCACACGGGCGCGGAACAGCCCGACGTTGGGATTGTACCAGAACTGGGCCTGGTCACTGCGGACCGCGACGGGATCCGGCGGGTGAGACGATTGGTCGCCGGGCGGGGCGACATCGATCCACGGCCGGGGGTGGGTGATCACGCGGTGCGAGGATTCCGACGCCACGCCGGGCAGGAGGGTGTTGGCGGGCAACGAGTCGCCGAACCACTCGGGCATCATCGCCACGGGCCACAGCGTCCGGGTGGTTTCGAGGCTGTTGTCCAGGGCTCCGTAGTACGATGCGCGGTCGTAGAGCCGCTCCAGCGCGTGTTGCACATCGGCCACGCTCGCGGCTTTGTCCTCGGGCGACGGGCGCGACTGCACCACAAACACCACGACCGCCACGACGATCAGGACTACGAAAATATCGACCACTCTTCGCATAAGACGCGTCTGAGCCTTGACCAACAAACCGTCTCAGGGCCGCCCTCACTGGGCCAGAACGCCGACAGAGACTATCGGTGCTATCGGAAGTTCACGGTTCACGATCCTGCGCCCGCTGGGCAAATGCGCGGGACATCCCTCCCCGGGCCCTCACAACCGGCGGGGTTTGCCCAGCCGTCACACCCCGGCCCCGACCCGCGCAGCGTTATACTCTGCTCGATCCCCCCGGACATGGCCCACGCGCCACCCTCCAACCCGCGAGAACCCCCGTGCACAAGTACATCATCATGGGCCCCCAGGGCTCGGGCAAAGGCACCCAAGCCAAGCTGCTCAAGAAAAAGCTCAACCTCTCGCACTTCAGCGTCGGCGACATCTTCCGTTGGCACGTGCAGAGCCACACCAAGCTCGCCGCGCGGATCAAACGGCTGATCGACGCGGGCCAACTCGTCCCCGATGAGATCGTCGAAGAGATCATCCGACGCCGGCTGTCCGAGCACGACTGGAACTACGGCTTCATCCTCGACGGCTTCCCCCGCAACGTCGAACAGGCCCAGTTCTTCCTCGAGAGCTACGACGTCGACGCGGTGATCTACATCGACGTGCCCAAACGCGTCACCATCGAACGCGCCCTCGCCCGCCGGATCTGCTCGAACTGCAAGCTGGACTACAACCTCATCTTCCACCGCCCCGAAGTCGAAGACACCTGCGACGTCTGCGGCGGCCGACTCGTCGCCCGGGCGGACGACAACGAAGAAGCCCTGAACAAACGCTTGGGCGACTTCACCAGCAAAACCCTCCCGACGCTCGAATTGTTCGACAAAAAAGAGCTGGTTTTGCGCATCGACGGCACCCAAGACCGCGACACGGTGTTCGCTGAGATCTGCGAGAAACTCGAGCTTGAGCAGCCTACCTCACTTGAGTCTTAAACTAACCAACCAACAAGCCCCCGCGGTTTAATCACACGCGGGGGCTTCTTATGTTGGACCTATCGGCTTTCGCGCTTTTACACCAGCAGCGACGCGGGGTTTTCGAGGTAGCGTTTCAGGGTCGCGAGGTACTCGGCGCCGACGGCACCGTCGATGGTGCGGTGGTCGCCGGAGAGGGTGACGTTCATCTCGGTGCCGACGACGATCTCGCCATTGCGGACGACGGGCTTCTGGATCGCGGCGCCCACGGCGATAATCGCGGCGTTGGGCGGGTTCACGATGGCGGTGAATTGGGTAACGCCGTACTGCGGCATGCCGAGGTTGGAGATGGTGATGGTCGAGTCGCTCATCTCCTGGACGGTCAGGCCCTTTTCGCTGCGGGCGTTCTTGGCGAGCTGCTTCACGTCGGCACTGATCTGACGCAGGCCCTTGGCGTGGGTGTCGCGGATGGTGGCGACCAGCAGGCCGCCGCCCTTTTCTTCGGGCAGGCTGATGGCGACGCCGACGTTGACGCTGCCGTGCTGGATGATGCTGTCGCCGTTCCACGAGCTGTTGACCGCGGGGTGTTCGACGCAGGCCAGGGCCACGGCCCGGGTGACGAAGTCGTTGATGGACAGCTTGATGCCCTGCGACTCGAGCTGGCCGTTGATGGTCTTTCGGAGCTCCATCAGCGGGTCCATGTTCACGGCCACGCTGACCTGGAAGTGCGGCACGGTGGTCTTGGACTCGACCAGACGCTTGGCGATGGTCTTGCGCATCCCCGTCAGGGAGATGGTCTTGGCTTCGAGGCCCATGGGGGCGACGGGCGCGGCCGGTGCGGGGGCGGGCGTCGAAGGCGCGGCGGCCGGTGCGGCACCACCGCCCTGAGCCGCGGCGAGGACGTCACGCTTGATGATGCGGCCGTCGGGGCCGGTGCCGGTGACGGTGGCGAGGTCGACGCCGTACTCCTCGGCGAGCTTGCGGGCCAAGGGCGAGACGCGGATCTTGCCGCCACTCGGTGCGGCGGCGACCGGAGCCGCGGGAGCGGGTTCAGACGCTGCTTCTTCTTTGGGGGCTTCGGGTGCGGGGGCGCTGCCGTTGGACGAGGCGTCGCCGGCGTTGCTCACGGCGTCCTCGGCCGACTCGCCGTCTTCCGCGAGCACGAGGATGCGGGCACCCACGGGCACGGTGTCGCCTTCGCCGACCGAGACCTGGGCGACGGTGCCGTCGTCGAACGCCTGGAGTTCCATGGTGGCCTTGTCGGTTTCGACGTCGGCCAGGTGATCACCCGAAGCGACCTTGTCGCCCTCAGCGACCCGCCATTTGATCAGCGTGCCTTCTTCCATGGTGTCGGACAGGCGGGGCATGGTGATTTCGATGGGCATGGCGGGTCTCCGTTGCGAGGTGAGGGGTAGCGCACCGTGCCCCGGGAGCGGGGTTGCGAGCGTTGACAGGCGTCGCGGTGCGGCCCTGCATGGTATCGCAGTCGCGGGGGCTTGTCTCAGCGGGACCACATAAACCCGGAGGAACGGCTGTTTCGTAGATCATGCACGCTTGCCTGACGCCGAACACAGAGAACCGCGTCAGGCAAGCATGCCTGACCTACTGAACAGCGCATGAAAAAACCCCCGGCTCAAAATAACGCCGGGGGCTTCGGGTCAGGGGCAGGTTGTCCGCGAGTCGAACTCGCTTGGGATCAGGCGTCTTCGTCGCGGCGTTGGCGACGGCCGGCGATCAGGCCGAGCATCGCGATGCCGCCGAGGACGGCCGAGGGGGTCGGGACGGCCGAGGGCTTACCGCCGTTGTCGCCGCCGCCACCCATGTCGCCGGGCCAGTTGTTGTCGCCGACACGCTCGTTGTCGCCGTTGTCTTGGGGCTCGGTTTCCTTCACCAGAACGATGGGGTCGTTGGTGGAGGCGGGCGGGGTGGTGTATTGGCTCTGAAGCTGCATCTTCTTCCAGTAGGGCATCTGGGTGCCCGCTTCGGCTTGGCCGACGGTGAAGAGGATGGCGGCCAGCACCGCGGTCGCGGCGAGAAGTTTGGTGAGGTTGGTGGAGGCGATGTTCGTCATGTTGGAGACCTTTCCTGATGCGACTGGCCTGGCCGAGAATCCTTGGTGGTCTGCGGCAGGTGCGGAATGTCGAACGGAACCTGGGCCGGCCGTGGCCCGTGTGCCCCTGACTCCGGGGTGCGTTTCGTTCAAGGGAAGTGAGCCACAAATCCACCGCGAGGCAAGCCATCCGCAAATTTTTCAGGGTTCACCCGACACCGAGCCAGTTAGGGGCTACCCCAACTGCTAAAAACCACCCAGATTCACATCACCGCGTTACCCAGGTTCACATGCGCATAAAAAAACCCCGCCAAAAGCGGGGTCTGGGAAAGCGGGATTGGGCTGAAATCAGGCGTTGTAGGTCGTCTGACGGACCGCCTCGGCGATCTTGCGGGCGTTGGGCAGCATCTCCTGCTCCATCGCCCGGTTGTACGGGGCCGGCACGTCGTCGTTGAACACGCGGGCCACGGTGTTGTCCAGGTCGTCGAAGCAGGTCTCGTAGACCTGAGCGGCGACTTCGCTGCCGACCGACGCGAACGGCCAGCTCTGATCGACCACGACGCAGTAGTTGGTCTTGCGGACCGACTTGGCCACCGTGTCGATGTCCAGCGGGCGGTAGGTGCGGAGATTGATCACCTCGAGGTCGATGCCTTCCTTCTCGAGGGCCTCGGCGGCCTCCAGCGCGAAGTGGACCGGGCGGCCAGCGGACACGACGGTGCAGTCGGCGCCTTCTTTCATCACCTCGGCTTGGCCGAGCGGGATGACGAAGTTGTCGTCGTTTTCTGGGGGGGCCCAGAGGCCGCCGTGGAGGTAGCGGGAGAAGTCCTTGTCGCCGCGGGCACCCATGCCGAGCATCCGCTCGGATTCGAGGTTGAAGAACGGGTCTTCGTCCTGGATGCCGGCCTTCAAGAGGCCCTTGGCGTCACGCGGGGTGGCGGGCACGGCAAGCTTGAGGCCGGGCACGCTGGAGAACATCGATTCGACCGACCAGGAGTGGGTCGAGCCGAGCTGTCCGCCCGCGCCGTTGTTGCCGCGGAAGACGATCGGGCAGCCGAACTGGCCGCCGGACATGTACAGCATTTTCGGAGCGTTGTTGATGATCTGGTCGGCACTGACGAGGCAGAACGACCAGGACATGAACTCGATGATCGGGCGGAGGCCGTACATCGCCGCACCGATGCCCAAGCCCGCGAAGCCGGTCTCGGAGATGGGCGAGTCCACGATCCGGCGGGGGCCGAACTCGTCGAGCATGCCTTCGGAGACTTTGTAGGCCCCGTTGTACTCGGCGACCTCTTCGCCCATCAGGAAGATGCGGTCGTCCAGACGCATCTCTTCCTGCATCGCTTCACGCAGGGCTTCGCGGTATTGAATCTTTCGGTCGGCTGCAACCATGGGGTTCTTCTCTTCTTTTCCTACAGGCAGCCGGTCGGCTGCGGTTTCGTTTCAATTCAACTCATCGCGGCGATTACGAAAAATAGAACGAGGGCGATGACCGGGGCGGCGACACCCATCAGGCCGAATACGACCAGGGCAACGATCCATGTTTTGTCGTCTTGGTCAGCGGCCATCTGCCATCATCCAAACGATTCAATAAAAGTCTTGATGATTGAGTAGTACAGGACGCTATACCAAATCAAAACTGCCAAAATCCCTAGCAAAACCAGCCCAAGAGCAAACAAAAAGAATCTCAAACGAGAATTTATTCGGTTACCAGGCTTCTCTTTACTCATCGGAAGTCAGGGTGAGCTTCGCCCTTCTTGTACGGCCCAAACACGTTCACGTACACATCCGTGTACAGCTCTTCGATCGGCATGTCCGGCGATTCCTCGGCGAACTTGATCGCGTCTTTGCTCGCTTGCTGGGCGGCCTTATCGAGCGCGGTGATTTCTTCCTGCGTGGCCTTGTCGTGCTCGATCATCCAGTTGACCAGGCGGTTGATGCAGTCGACTTCCTTGAAGTCCGCGACCTCGTCTTTGGTGCGGTATTTCTGCGGGTCGGACATCGAGTGGCCTTGGTAGCGGTACGTCTTGACGTTGACGTAGGCGGGGCCGGGCGTGCGGCCGTCGCGGTCGTAGGTCGGGATCGATTCGCGTTTACCGGTCTCTTCGTTGTAGTTGATCGGCCGGGCGTTGCGGGCGCCGTCGACGGCGGCCTTGAACGTGCGGTAGGTGTCGAGGACGTCTTGGCCGTCGCACTCGAAGTAACGCAGGCCGTAGGCCTCGGCCCGGGACTTCTGATCGTGGGCCATGGCGGTGCCGCGGGCGATGTCGGTGCCCATGGAGTAGCCGTTGTTTTCGAGGACGAAGATCAGCGGCAGGTTGTAGATCGACGCGAGGTTCATCGCCTCGTGGGTCGCGCCCTGGTTCAGGGCCCCGTCACCCATGTAGCAGAGGGCGACCTTGGATTCGGCGTTGTATTGGATCGCCCAGCCGAGGCCGGCACCGAGGGGGTTCTGGCCGCCGACGATGGCGTGGCCGCCGTACATGGCGTTGGGCTTGTCGAACATGTGCATCGAGCCGCCCTTGCCCTTGGCACAGCCGGTGACCTTGCCGTACATCTCCGCCATGCAGGCGTTGGGGTGCATGCCGCGGGCCAGGGCGTGGCCGTGGTCGCGGTAGGCGGTGACGATGGGGTCGTCGTTGTTGGTGGCGCCGATCGAGCCGACGGCGGTGGCTTCCTGACCGATGTAGATGTGGCAGAAGCCGCCGATCTTGGCCTGCTGGTAGGCCTGCATGGTGCGCTCTTCGAAGCGGCGGATGAGCATCATGTCGCTGAGCATCTTCAGGAGCTGCTCATTGGACAGGTCGGCGACGGGGTCTTGGGATGAAGTCACGGAGGCTCCGTTGGAGGTAGGGGCGTTGCCCGAGGCTTTTTCGGCCGAGGCTTGGTCCTTCGTGGCGGTGCTCATGGGGGTCCCTTCGGGGCCGGGGTTTACCGGCGGGGTTGTCCGGGGGCGGTTCCGGTGTGGGGCCGATCTAATGACCGCCCAGTGATCGCCCCGGCACGGGTCCGGGGGAGGCCAATCGGTGAAGAGGCGTGACTGGCCCGCTACGGGGGCCTTCGTCTTGCCGCAATCACCAGTTTAGGGGGCACATCGCAGGGCGACAAGTGATTCCCCCGGCGGGCCCGGATAACCCGATTTCTCCTCACTAAACCGCCACAATCTACGCCCCTGCCAGCGCTTTCGATTAAACTCTCGGCTCCGCCTCGGGCCACACGGACCGCGTCGGGCAAGCCGAGACGCAACCCCATCGGCCACCCTTTGTTCACCCCGCCTCGACGATCTGGAGAGCCCCGCTTGACCCCCATCCCGCGATCCCAGCACGCCCGATCGCCACGCGGGCGGTGCGCCAATGCGGCGACCTGCGGGAGAGAGAGGCAAGATCGCCCAGGCCGCGTCCTCCGATCGCCGGGGGCACCCCTCAAACTCCGGCTCACCGCCCTGCTTGGCCTATGCGTCACGCTGATGGTGCTGGTCGCTTCCCCCGCATTCGCGCAGGGCCTGGAATTCGACGGCCGGCCCATCCGCAGCATCACGCTGGATGGTCTGGAGCAGATCGAGTCACGCTTCGTCGAGAACCAGCTCCGCTCGCAGGTGGGCCAGCCCTACAACAAGTTCACGGTCGAGCAGGACGTGGTGCGCATCACCAACCTGGGCTTCTTCAGCCTCGTGACCGCTCGGGCCGAGTCCCTGGACGACGGCGGCATCAACCTGATCTTCGACCTCGACGAGCTGCCCATCCTCACCAGCGTCGAAATCCGCGGCGCGCGAGCGCTGGCAGTCACCGAACTGCTCCCGCTGGTCCAGCTCCGTGCGGGGGACGCGATCGACCCGTTCATCATCGACCGGGCCAAGCGTGCGATCCTCGCGGCGTATGAGACGGAAGGCTACTTCGTCACCGACGTGTCGATCGACCAGGACGCGTTGGACAACGACCGCCGGCTGATCTTCATCGTGCGTGAAGGCCCACGCATCCGCATCCGGCAGATCCGGTTCGAGGGCAACCAGATCCTCAGCAACGACGAGCTGCGCAAGCAGATCAGCGCCAGCACCTGGTTCCCCGTGTTCGGCGAGAAGCACGTGGTCAACCGCGAAGAGCTCAAGCTCGACGCCGCCCGCCTCCGTGATTACTACCAACAGCGCGGCTACCTCGAGGCCGAGGTCGACCGGCAGATCACCGTGAGCGACAACCAGCGCGACGCGATCGTGACGTTCCTCGTGACCGAAGGCCCCCGCTGGACCGTCGGCGAGGTCCGCGTCGAGGGGCACCGCGGGCAACCGCTCCTGTTCTCCGCCGAGCAGATCGTCCGGCACATGGAGCTGCAGCCCGGCGAGATCTACTCCAGCCAGCAGCTCGAACGCTCGGCCACGAACATCACCAACCTCTACGGCAAGCTCGGCTACCTCAACACCCGCCTGGTCCGCCGCAACACCAACGACGCCCGCGCCTCGGGCATCGACCGCCAATTCAACCCCGAAACCAACACCGTCGACCTGCTGGTCACCATCGACGAGGGCACGCCCAGCACCGTGGGCAAGGTCACCGTGCGGGGCAACACCCTGACCCGCACCAAGGTGATCCTCCGCGAGCTCCGCGGCATCACACCCGGCCGGCCCTTCGACCGCCAAGGCCTCAACGACACCCGACGCCGATTGAATGAAACCCCGCTGTTCAGCAACGCCGTGGTCACCGTGCTGGGCGACCCCACCGACGACCAACGCGACGTCCTGGTCGAAGTCAACGAACGCAACACCGGCTCGATCTCCTTCGGCGCCACCATCAGCTCCGACGACGGCCTGCTGGGCGCGATCGACATCACCCAACGCAACTTCGACATCACCGACGTGCCCGAGTCGCTCGACGACTTCCTGGCCAACCGCGCCTTCCGCGGCGGCGGCCAGACGTTCAACCTCACGCTCCAGCCCGGCAGCGACAACAGCCGGTACTCCATCGGCCTCAGCGACCCGTTCTTCTACGACACCAACTACTTCTTCGACACCGAGGCCTTCTTCTCCGACAGCGACCGCGACCGCGACTTCGACGAGCGACGCAGC
The DNA here is from genome assembly GCF_014207595.1 of Algisphaera agarilytica. Classification (NCBI taxonomy): domain Bacteria; kingdom Pseudomonadati; phylum Planctomycetota; class Phycisphaerae; order Phycisphaerales; family Phycisphaeraceae; genus Algisphaera; species Algisphaera agarilytica. The sequence goes on along the minus strand of NZ_JACHGY010000001.1, from coordinate 2,117,094 downwards.
GGCGGCCGGATCGGCCTGGGCAAACGCTTCGGCGACATCTGGTCCGCCTCCGTCCGCCTCCGGGCCGAGAACGTCCGCATCACCGACATCGAAGACGAAGGCGCTCTGGATGTGTTCGCGGTCGAGGGCACCAACCTCGTCACCGGCGCCAGCCTCCGCATCCGCCGCAGCACCACCGACAGCGCCCTGACCCCCTCGGTCGGCAGCCGCACCACGCTGACCGTGGAACAAGTCGGTGCCCTGGGGGGCGACTTCAACTTCACCAAGGCCAACGTGTCCTACGACAAGTTCTGGACCGTCGCCCAGGACTTTCTGGACCGCAAGAGCGTGCTGCGGTTCCGCATCGACGGCGGGTACATCTTCGACGAAGGCGAAGCCCCGCTGTTCGAACGTTTCTACGCCGGCGGCCACTCGACCTTCCGCGGCTTCGAGAACCGGGGCATGGGCCCACGCGGCATCCGGGCCGACACCCTGACCCTCGGCGAAGACGCGGTCGGCGGCGAGTTCCTCCTGCTCACCGGACTGCAGTACGAATTCCCCATCGCCGACCAATACCTCCGCGGCGTGGTCTTCACCGACCAGGGCACCCTGACCTCGGACAACGACATCAACCTCGACCAGTGGCGGGTCAGCGTCGGCGCGGGCATCCGCCTCAACGTCGCCTTCCTCAGCCAGGCCCCGTTCGCCATCGACTTCGCCATCCCGCTCGTGTCCGAAGACTTCGACGAAGAACGCAGCGTCAGCTTCGCGATCGATATCCCGTTCCAGTAAGCGGGTTTTTCACACCCCTCATATCTGCGGTTCGCTAAGCTGGGGCCATGCCGCCGCTTTTGATTAAACGCACCGACCCGATCGTTAAAGCCGTCCGCCGCGGCGCCACGCGCCAGCTCGACGCGGCGATCGAATCGCTCACCGGCAACGGCTCGGCCGACCCCGCCGCCGCCCGCCGCGAACTGCAACGCCTCCAAGCCCTGCTGCACCAGTTCCGGCGACCTCTCGGCGGCGAAGTGTTCAACCGCGAGCACCGGCAGGTCGTGCGTTGCCTCAAACAGCTCTCCCCCGTCGCCGACCTCCGGCTCGACACGCTCGCCGACGTCGCCAACCAAGACCCCAAGCTCGACGTCCAGGCGTTGCGGGAACAACTCATCGCCGACACCGCCGAGGCCAAGCCGCGCAAGCGCAAGAAGCAGGGCCCCGACCCCAAGCAGCTTCGCCTCGTCGCCGACCTCGCGGAACTGCGCATGCGGGCCCGCTACTGGCACCTGCCCGACGGCGGGTTCGAACTCCTGACCCCCGGCCTGCGCTTGTCATATCAGCGCGCGGCCAAACTCGTGCAGACCAACGGCCCCGCCGCAGACACCGCTGATGCCCTGGACCGCCTGGCCCTACAGCTCCAGAGCTTTGAACGCGCCTGCCCCGTGCTGCTCGAACCCTACCGCAAAGCGCTGCGAGCACTCGAGCGCAACGCCCGCAAACAAGCCCAGCTCGCCGCCCTGCGTCCCGCTACGGAACAGCACGAAGCGCTACTCGCCCGGATCGATGAGACCCTCGCCCAGTACGGCCAAGACACCGCCCGCCTCCGGCAGCAGCTCTTCGTCGAGACAACCCCCGCGTTCCTCAAACGAATGCAGGGATACTGGACCGCGTGGCGCGGCTGAGTTCACATTGCGCCCACTCGTGTTTAGCGGGTGACGCGCAGCGTCCCGCGTCCGATCGATTCTGAAACGACACGCGCGGTGCACTTCGTGCCGCCCGCTAAACGTTACTTCATGTTGAAACTGCGGTTTTCGCTTACCGCGACTCGTGCAGTTCCACCGTGTCGAGGATGCGCTGCGGCGCGTACTGCGGCAACATCGCAATCAGTGCGTCGACCTGCTGATCGGTCGTGCTGTGAGCCGTGTTGAAGGTCACCGTGAACGATTCGGCGGTCAGGCTCTGGTCCGGCCAGAACCGGCGGAAGAACGCTTCCCGCCGACGCTCGGTCCGGCGGATGTATTCCAGCGCTTCACGACGCGTGAGCTGACGCGCCCACGCGGTCGTCTCGATGCGGTGCGACAGCGGCGCGACCAGACGCACGTGGATCCCGCCGGTGCGCTGCTGGGTGATGAACGCAGCGCCCTGACCGACCAACACCACCCGCCCCGCTTCGGCGAGCGCCATCACCGTCTCGGCCACCGAGCGGTACAGCTCCAGCTCGCCGGGCCGCATCAACGGCCGGGTGGTCATGGTCTCGAACATGTCCTCCAACCAGTTGCGTCCGCCCATGCCGATCGTGTCGATCAGTTCCGCAGACAGGTTGTGGTCAGACGCGACCCGCTCGACCAACTCGCGGTCAAACGTCGACCACGGCCGATCACTGAGATCAAACAGGTTCAGACGTTCCGCCAAGCGATGAGCCAACGGCTCACCGCCCGCGCCCGCCTGCCGGCTGACCGTGAAAAACGGGAGCTCCGTGTCGTGCCCGCCACAGGGCGTCGGACGCCGCGGAGTATCCGTCTGCTTACGCAAATACGACATAATCGGCCCGAGTCGATCCACCATGTTGCTTCCCTTTCGCCAAGTGCCCGCTAACCACCACCGAGAGAACCTCGGAACCACACCACCCACTCTCATCATAGGGCGCGACTCTCCAAACCCGATGAGGTTTCTCAGCGATTCTTGTAGATTTCCGGCGCTTATCCCCGCACAGCCTGCGTCAGGCGATCGCAAACCGCCATCGGCACCTTCTGGCTGCCCAGCGCGATCGACTTCCTCGAGCCGTGGTAGTCGCTGCCGCCCGTGGTCAGCAACCGAAAACGCTCGGCCAACCGCTCGAAGCGTTTCACATCCCCGGGCGTGTGGTCGCTGTGCCGGGTCTCGATCCCATCAAGCCCCAGGTCCACCAAACGCGCCACCGTGTGTTCTAGCTCTTCCGCATCCGCTGCTTCCAAGTGCACGGGGTGGGCCAGGGTCACCAGCCCGCCCGCGGCGTGGATCGCCTCGATCGCTTCCGCCGCACTGAGCAGGTCCCTCCGGGCGTAGGCCGCGCCGTTGCTGCCGATGTAGCGGGCAAACGCCTCGTGGATCGATTTCACGTAGCCCTTGTTGACTAGCACCTGCCCGATATGCGGTCGGCCGACGATCGCCGGGGCCGACGCCGCAGCGCCCTCCTGCGACGCACCCGCCTCGGCCAACTCGATCACCTCGTCGTAGGTGATACTCACGCCCAGGCCGTTGAGCTTCTCGATGATCATCGGGTTGCGCTCGGCCCGCGCCCGCCCGAGGCGTTTGCTGATCTCCGCGAGGTGTTCGTGGTCCGGGTCGATGTGGTGGCCCAGAAGGTGAAGCGAGCCGACGGGCTGCCCGGTCTCATCGAGATCGGGGTTGGCCGACAGCTCGATGCCGGGGACGAAGGTGATCTTGAGTTTCTTCGCCGCCGCGGCACAGGCGGCGACGCCCGCGGTGGTGTCGTGGTCGGTCAATGCAAATCCCGACAGCCCCGCGGCTTTGCACAGACGCGGCAACGCCTCGGGCGCATCGGTGCCATCCGAGGCGGTCGAGTGCATGTGCAGGTCGCAGAACTGATCGATGCTTGTCGTCATGGTCGCTCAGCCGGGGATCGCGTCGGCGTACCGCGTCTTGAACTCTTCCAAACTCGCAACGCCGTCGGGCAGGGTCGCTTCGTCGGCCAGCAGCACCGGGATGCCGTTGCGGATCGGGTAACGCAGCCCCGTATCGATCGGGCTGGTCGCCACCAGCCAGTCGCCCTCTTTACGGAGCGGCGAACGGGTCAAGGGACAGACCAGCAGGTCCAGGAGGCTGTCCGGCACCGCCTCGGGCGCGGCGGGTTCAGCGGGGTGTTCCGAGGGATTATTTTCAGTCATGTGCAGTTCGGCGAGCGGTTTTGCGTAGTTTCAGTGATACGATAGCGACCGGGCCGATCGTTGGCCGGGCAAGACGATTCTTAATTTCCGTGAAAGGGTTTAGCGATGGCGAAGGCAGTGGTTTGGGGTGGCATGTTGATTATTGCGCTAGGCGGGATGTTCTACGGCATGAAGATGCTCAACGCCGACCAGGGGGAGCTCGTGGGATACGCCATCGGCGCACCGGATTCAAACAACGAATGCGATTTGCAGGTGATTGTCACCACAATGATGAACTTCACCGACGGTCCCGAAGAAACCATCAGCCCCCAAAGCGCAACCCCCAACTGGGCACTCTGGGCTGAGCGCCACTTCGTCGTGATCGACGACGCCACCGGTCAACAGATTCCTTTCCGCAAAGGTGGCTTTCAAAGCAAGGACATCAGCGAGATGCAGTTCGGCTCGGCCGAGGTCATCCTTCACGCCAAGCTCGAAGCGGGCAAGACCTACACCATGCATTACGTGAGGGACGATCAGATGCCCGAGAAGTACGTCAAGAAACTCACGGGTGCCGCAAAAGAGTTCCGGCGTGAGACGTTCGAGCCCGATTATTGAGCTTCACATTTGATGATTTCGTGATTTAGTGATTTAGCGATTTTCCGGAGGCTGGCATGACGCCTGATGAGTTGGAGCTGCGTTCCAAGTCGTTCGCGATTCGTGTGGTCAAATTGGTGGATGCCTTACCCCAATCGGCAGCTGGACGAACGTTCGGGAAACAATTGATCCGCAGCGCCTCTTCGGTGGCTGCCAATTATCGCGCGGTCCGGCGGGGGCGCAGCACCAAAGAGTTCTTATCAAAGCTCAGTAACGTGGTGAAAGAGGCAGACGAATCAGCGTTTTGGCTGGAAATGATTATCGAGGCAAAGCTGTTGCCCGAACCCAGAGTCTGCGGATTACTACAAGAGGCCAACGAGCTCACGAAAATCTTCGCCGCAAGTCGAAAAACCGCTTCCCGCCCAAAATCACCAAATCGCTAAATTACTCTTTGACCCGTTCGATCTCCGCACCCAATCCTTGCAGCGTCACTTCCATCTGCTCGTAACCGCGGTCAAGGTGGTACACGCGGTTGACCTGGGTTTGGCCGCGGGCGGCGAGGGCGGCGATGACCAGGCCTGCAGAGGCGCGGAGGTCGCTGGCCATGACCGGGGCGCCGACGAGTTCGCGGACGCCGGTGATCATGGCGCTGGGGCCGACGCGGGTGATGTTCGCACCCATGCGCTGCAGCTCGGCGACGTGGAGGAATCGGTCGGGGAAAATCTTTTCGGTGATGATCGCGTTGCCGTCCGCCAGGGTGAGCAGGGCCATGATCTGGGCCTGGAGGTCGGTGGGGAAGCCGGGGTGGGGCTGGGTCACGACCTGCACGGGGTTGAGCCGACGAGCGACGGCGACTCTTACGATTTCGGATTTTTGATTTCGGATTTCGGATGTGGAGCCGTCGGGCGACACGCGGTCAATCGTCACGCCGATCTCGTGGAGACGGTCCAATGCTGCACCGAGGTCGTCGGTCGGGAAGTTCTCGAGGGTGACGTCGCCGTGGGTGATGGCGGCGGCCATGAGGTAGGTGCCGGCCTCGATGCGGTCGGGGATGACGGGGTGCGCGTTGGGTGTGCCGTGCAGGGCGTCGACGCCTTCGATGGTGATGCGGGGCGAGCCGAGGCCGGTGATCTTGGCGCCCATGGCGAGGAGCAGGTTGCCGACGTCGACGATCTCGGGCTCGCAGGCGGCGCACTCGATCACGGTCGTGCCTTGAGCGAGGGTGGCGGCGGACATGACGTTGGCCGTGCCCAGGGCAGTCGAGCCGTTGGGCCCGCCGAGGAAAATGTGGGCCCCTTTGAGGCGGCCGCCCTTGGGGGCCTCGGCGACGATGTAGCCGGCATCGAGGGTGATGGTCGCACCGAGCGCCTCGAGCCCGCGTAGGTGCAGGTCAACGGGTCGGGCACCGATCGCGCAGCCGCCGGGCATGGAGACGCGGGCCTTGCCGCGGGAGGCGAGCAGCGGGCCGAGCACGCAGATACCCGCCCGCATGGTGCGGACGATGTCGTAGTGGGCGACGACCTTGGAGTGGTCGGCGGCGTGGATGGTGAGGGCGTCGGGGGAGGAGCCGGCTTGATCCGGGGCTTTGTCGCTGCGCTCCGCAGCCTCCGGCTTGGCGTGGGAGAGCGAGCAGCCCAGCGAGTCGAGCAGCCGCTGCATGTTGCGGATGTCGGCCAGGTTCGGAACGTTGGTCAGCGTCACCGGCTTGTCGGTGAGCAGGGCACAGGCCATGAGCGGCAGGCAGGCGTTTTTCGCGCCGTTGATGCGGACGCTGCCGCGGAGGGGTCGGCCGCCGGTGATGAGGAATGAATCCATGGGGTAGGCGCTAGGGGTTAGGCGCTAGGCGCTAGGAAAAAGGCGTAGGGTGCAACGGGTGTCGCACTACAAATGGTTGTACCATCATCGCCAGAATCGCGCTTCTGCGTCCAACAAACCACGGCCTGACCCGTTTTCCTAGCGCCTAGCGCCTAACCCCGAGCGCCCTATGGATTTAACCACCCTCATCCGCGACATCCCCGACTACCCCAAGCCCGGGATCAACTTCAAAGACATCACCCCGCTGCTCAAAGACCCCGCGGGGCTGGCGATGGCCGTCGAACGCATGGCCAACCCTTTCCGCGGCAAGGGCATCGAGGTCGTCTGCGGGGCCGAGTCACGCGGCTTCATCTTCGGCACCGCCATCGCCCAGGCCCTCTCGGCCGGCTTCGTGCCCATCCGCAAGCCCGGCAAACTCCCCCACACAACCGCCTCGCAGTCCTACGATCTCGAATACGGCACCGACACCCTCGAGATCCACACCGACGCCATCAGCCAGGGTCAAAAAGTCCTCATGGTCGATGACCTGCTCGCGACCGGCGGCACCCTCAAGGCCTGCCTCGACCTGGTCCACGACCTGGGCGCAGACGTGGTCGGCGTGACCGTGGCGATCGAGTTGGCGTTCCTCAACGGCCGAGAGAAGATCAAGCCCTACGACAACGTCCACGCGGTGATTCAATATTGATTCATTTCGTGATTTGGTGATTGTGCGATTTGGCGATTGGAATCAATCACGAAATCGCCAAATCACCCGATCGCCCAATGCCCCTCATGGAAACGCGCGGCCACCAACGCAAACGACTCGACGACAAGTCGCCCCGGCACCAGGTGACGTCCTACTGGGAGAGGACGCTCTGGCCGTTGCAGTCGCTGTATTTCTTGCTGCCGTTGCTATTGGGCTATGAACTCGGGGCGGTCATGTTTGCGCCCGAGGGCGATGAACGTCTGCCGCAGATCTATGCCGAGCGCATGCTCGGGCGGTTCTTCGAGTGGACCGGCGTCACCGGCTACTACCTGCCGGGCATCGCGACGGCGGTGATCTTGCTGTGCTGGCACTTCGCCCGGCGGGACCCGTGGAAGCCCGAGCCGCGGTTGTACCTGGTCATGCTCATCGAGTCGGCGATCCTCGCGGCGCCGCTGTTCATCTTCAGCATCATGATGACCCGGCCGCCCACGGAAGCGACCGCCATGGTGGGCGCCGCCGGCTGGCTACCCATGCTCGCCAGCGGGTTGGACGGTGTCGAGTCCTGGCGGCAGGGCGTGATCTTTTCGATCGGTGCGGGGATCTACGAAGAATTGGTCTTCCGGCTGATCGTGATCGCGCTCGTGCACATGCTGCTCAGCGACGTGTTGGCCCTGCCCAAGAGCTGGTCGGCCGGCGGGGCGATCGCGATCTCCGCGATCCTGTTTGCGCTCTACCACCCCTTCGACAGCCATTACCCGTGGCAGTGGGACAGCCTGGAGTGGGGCCGATTCGCGTTCTACACCTTGGCGGGGCTGTACTTCGCGGCCATCTACGTCTACCGCGGCTTCGGCATCGTCGCCGCCACCCACGCGCTCTACGACGTCATGGTCATCGCGACGCACTTCCGAAACACGTAAACGTGTTTCAGTGATGAGTGACGAGTGAACAGTGATAAGTACAACGGCGCATTGCCTTGTACTCATCACTCGTCACTGTTCACTCATCCCTCTGCCTTTACTGGTGGATGCACCACTCGAACAACGCCTTCCACTCTTTGCATTGAGCGGAGACGAGTTCGGGGTGGAAGCCATCTTCGCGTTCGTGGGCGCGTTGGACCCGGTCGACGAAGTCCACCGCGTCGTACGCGGCGACCGCGGTGCCCGAGCCCGCGCCGCCGCCGGTGAGGTCGATCAGGCCCATGGCCGGGTGGTGCACGGCACGGCTGAGCCAATACTTGGAGTTCGAAAAATCGCCCTCGCGGCGGTGCATGATGGCGTGCCAGTACGAACCCGTCGGCGTGTTGAGGTCTTGGCTGGCTTCGTGGGACTTGTCGAGCTCGTCCACGTACATCCAAAGCCCGGCGATGAGGTCGGGGCGCTCAGCCACGGCGGGGTCTTGGATCGCCTTGGCGACGGCGGCCGAGGCTTCGGTGTGCTCGCTGGGGCCGTCGACCACCAGGCGGCGCAGGGCCATCTCGAAAGGCAGCGCATCCAGCACGGGGCGGATGGCTTCTTCAAAGTCGGTCGTCAGATTCATGCTCATCGTGTTGGTCTCTCCAAGCGGGACACGGCCGGGCGGCGTCCCTGTCGCAAGCCCCGATCCCCGTTTATATCGGAGAACGCCGAAGATTTCCTCCCCCGCCCCCTTAGCCGGTACCATGCCCGTCCCATGAGCGACAACTCCCCCACCTCGACCAACATCACCTGGCACGCCGGCCAGGTCTCCCCCGAAGCCCGCCAAGCCAACATGGGCCAACGCGGCGCGACCGTCTGGTTCACCGGGCTCTCGGGCAGCGGCAAGTCCACCGTCGCCGTGGCCGTGGAAAAACTGCTCATCGAACAGGGCCGACACGTCTACCGCCTCGACGGCGACAACGTCCGCTACGGCCTGTGCAGCAACCTCGGTTTCAGCCCCGAAGACCGCGACGAGAACATCCGCCGCATCGGCGAGGTCGCCAAGCTCTTCGCCGACTCCGGCATGATCTGCCTCTGCTCCTTCGTCAGCCCCTACCGCGAAGCCCGCCAACTCGTGCGCGGCCTACACGAATCAGCCGAGCCCAAACTCAGTTTCCTCGAAGCCTTTGTCGATGTCCCGGTCGAGGTCGCCGAGTCCCGCGACCCCAAGGGGCTGTACAAGAAAGCCCGGGCCGGCGAGATCAAAGACTTCACCGGCATCAGCGCTCCGTTCGAAGCACCCGAGTCACCCGAGATCCATCTCAAGACCCACGAGATGCCGCTCGAAGATTCCGCCGCCGCCGTGGTCGAAGCCCTCAAAGCCCACGGCGTGATCTGACCTCATTCCGACTTCAGCTCAACACTCAGGTCCGTCACCCACCAACGGTGCACCTCACGATTGATCGGGTGCACGACGATCTCGAGAAACTCGGTGGGGAAGACCAGACCTTCGCGTTCAACGAAGTTGCTGAACTCAACATCCGCCGTCGCCCCACGCGTCTTGCGGAACCCATCCAAGCTGAACCGCACCCGGCGGACATATTGCGTCTCCTGATCGATCGCGATCTCAACGCGGTCTACTTTCGAGGTGCCGAAGCCTGGACGCAGCTCGACCAATACCACGTCGCAGGTCGCGCCGAGCACCGTGTCGGCCGATGCCATCACCGCGGTCATCTCACCGCCGCGCTGCGTGAAGTAGAACGGCCCGGTCAAGAACATCCGGTACGCCTCCGCGACCATCGCCGCGGCTTCTTCCACGCGGACCCCCTCTTCAGGGTCTTCCACGCGGTTGCCCGCATACCTCACCGAGGCCCCGCCGCCATACGTCTCGCCCGCCGGATCCGCCGCGGGCCAACGCACATCCTTGGTCGCCCCCGCCGGCCCGGTGTGGGTTTGCGTGACCACCGGCCAACCGCTTCCGTATTCAATCCGCTCCACCGACGACTTGCGGTGTTCGCGGTCGACCAGCATCGGCTGAAGATTCCACACGTTGTTGAGCCATTCGCCGTCGTAGCTCACGTTGATCGCCGCGACCTCAGCAAACGTTGCGTCACCCCCGTGCGCCTCGGCCGAGGCCCGCAACAGCTCCAACGCCGCGGGGTCCGACACGTCGCTGGGCAAGGACGAAGGCAACGGGTTGATGCACCCGGTCGAACACGTAACCAACAACACGATCACAGCAGAGAGGACGCTTCGCATACCCGATGCTAGGCGCAAAACCCTCCCCCGTTTAGCTGTCGATCGCAGATCGACGCTCGACCACTCTCGATCAGTCCGTCACTTCGATGCCGTAACGATCGATGAGCACGCCCTTGGCCCGCTCCATCTCGGCGATCGCGATCATGTAGTTCGCCAACGCCTGGGCTTCCTGGAACTCCGCATCCGCCAAGCGTTCCTGGGCGTTGAGTTTCAGGTCGAGCAAGAACTCGTCGGTCAGCGCCACGCCGACCTCTTCCTGCACGTTGATCGACCGCAGGCTATCCGCCGCCGCCCAGCGGGCCGCCCGCGTGGCCCCGACCAGCTCGTAGTTGGTCAGCACGTCACGCAACGCGTTCTTCACCTCCAGCACCACGTCCTGCGCGTCCCGGCGATACGCCACGACCGCTTGGTTGCGCTCGAAGGCCCGCTGGCCCGCCAACGCCTTGGCGCTGCGGTTGCCGATGGGCTGCTCGAAACTCAGGCCGAGGATGTAGTCGATGTAGTCGCCGTCGGCCAAATCGCCATACGCGTCGATCCACTCGTCCTCATCGATCCCGTTCAGCCCGATCGCCGCGGTCAGGTCCAGCTGCGGCAGCACCGCGTTGTCCGCCAAGCGCTGACGCACCTCCGCGTCGCTGATCGCCAACAACGACCGCGCCAGCTCCGGCCGACGCTCGAGCGCTGTCGTGACCGAGTCCAGCAAACTGAAGCTGATCGCCGCGTCCACCGGCGCATCGTTGGGCAGCACCAGCGTCTCGTCGGCCAACGCCAACTCCTCGGAGTTGATCAGCCGTTTGAGTTGGTCCGACGCCTCACGCACCGCCGCCCGCACCCGGATCAGATCCGACCGCCGCAGCTCCACCCGGCTGTTCGCCTCGGTGATCCGCACGGGACTCACATCAAAGTCCGCCCGGTCTTCCAAACGGTCGCGCTCGGCGATCGTGCGGTCGAGCAGCCGCTGCTGGATCAGCACCTGACGGCGGGCCAAATCCAGGTTCCAGTACGCCGCTTCGACGTTATTGACTAACTCGTTCATCGCCTGACGCAGCTGCTCGTCCGCGTCTTCCTCGGCGTTTTTTGCCAAGACGATCTGCGACGTGGTCACCTCCGACCCGAAGTTCCGCAGCAACGGCTGGTTCAGCGACGCCAGCAAATCCGCGTCGTAGAAATCATTCACGTTGAAGAACGACGGCGTCCGCTCCTGGTTGTCGATCGTGGTTTCGACCTGCAGCGTACCGCCGGTGGTCAGCAGCTTCCGCACGCCGGTGTTCAGGCTGATGTTCTCCTGCTGGATGTCGTTGCTCAGGCCGGGCGTGACGCCGTCGGGCTGCGGGGTGTCGAGCTTCTGCCAGTCCAGGTCGGCGAAGAACACGCTGTCGAACGCCGCCTCGGCTTGGATGACTTGCTGCTCGGCGATCTTCGGCGTCAGCCGGGCGACTTCCAAATCCAGGTTGCCCGCGACCGCCATCGCGATCGCTTCGTCCAGCGACACCCGCACCACTTTCAAATCGTCTTGCCCCGCCAGGTCCACGCCCGGCTCGACCTTCACCCCCACATACGCCGACGCCCCGCTGATCTCGTTCAGCTCGTCGACCCGCTCTTGGTCCAAGCGTTCTTCCACGTCACTGGTGTCGCGTTGCACCTCGATGACCACGCCCCCGCCCTCTTCATCCGCCAGGGCAAGCAAGTGCTTGCGGTGCTCGACCACGACCGCGTTCCGCAGCGACGCGTCCGCCCCGCCGTACTGATCCAACGGCCCAACGCACGCCGTGAGCTGCATCCCCAGAGCCGCCGCCAACAACACCCGTGTAGTCATCTTCATCATGGTTCATAGGATATCACCCCACCCCGCTTTCGGCCCGCCCTGCTGAACATCCCCCGCGGCTTACCGTGATTCCGAGGCGTGCCACCGACAACTGTGCCATCTGGCGAAATGGCACAGTTGCGCATGTGTGCCATCCCACGACATGGCACAGTTGCGCAAGGCCTGCACGTGAACACCATGGCCATGTCGATCTCGCAAGGTTGCCATCTACGCGAAATGGCAGTGTTGAGCTCGCGGCCACGTTTTCCTCCAAGATGTAAACGATCCAGCACCGCGATCGACTTACAAGACGTCTTATTGATTGCCAGACAAGCTTCTATACGCGTCCTGTCACGTATAAAATCCTTGCGGGCTGTGTGTAGACCGTGATACCCAAAGGGAGTACGAATCGCAGATCGGGCTTGCGATAACTGTGCCATCTGGCGAAATGGCACAGTTGCGATGGCGGGCGGAGGTTTAAGGAAGGTGGTTCATTGGGTACCGCTTCACCGTGACGAACAATTCCAGTCCGGAGGAGGCTAACTGTGCCATCTCCCCAGATGGCACAGTTGCGCGGGGGCCAAGACATAGAGCAAGGCGAGGATATTTTCCACGGCTTAAATTTTCGGCGTTGTGCGAGCCGGAGCGTGTCGCTCCGGGTCCAGGCCGATACGGCCCGGCTCGCTTGAAGTGCGATGTCATTGCATTGTGCGGCAGGATGGGCGTGGCGGTTCAATCGGGCGGGGTGGTGCGCTGACGCTCGATATAGCGGATCACGTTGCGGCGATAGCTTTCTTCGGTGACGGGTTTAGTAGAGCCACCTTCAGCCCACCAACCTTGAGGCGGTTTGGCGAATTTGTCGTTCAGTGATTCGGTGAGCCAACGCTTAGCCCATTGACGGATGGCTTTGGGGGCTTTGTCGCGCGGGGCGTCGAGGAGGAGGTGGACGTGGTGGCCTATGAGAGCTGGAGGAACCGGGCCGACACGGCCCGGCTCGCTTGGGGGCTATATGTCGCAGGGGGCGGCGCTGGTGCGGTAGGTCCAGTTACCTCGGTCACAGATGGCCGGCAGGGCGTTTTCGATGTGGAGACATTGGTCGCGGGTGAGGTAGACCGGGGCATTCGCGGGGGCTTGCTGTTTGTCGGGGTCGGGTGGTGGGAAAGGTGTGTCAGGTTGGTTGTGCCGGCGATCGATCGTGGGGCGCGGGTCGTTATGGAGACGGGTGGCGTAGGTGCCGAAGGTGATGTGCCAACTGCGACGCGCAGGATCGAGTTTGAGAGGCGGCCCCGGCATGGGGTCGAGGATAGCGGTCGTCTACGACAAACGGAAGCGCAACGGCGGCGAGCCGGGGCGTGTCGCCCCGGACGGGTGGGAGTGAGCATGGTGTGCGCATAAAAGAACCGGGCCGATACGGCCCGGCTCGCGGGGTAGCGGAAGAATTATGGGTGCCGTTACACCACGCCGGCGTTGCCGGTGAGGATGGGTTCGCTGACGAACTCGCGGGGGTCGGTGACCTTGCCGGTCAGGGCGCTGGCGGCGACGGTCAGCGGGCTGGCGAGGTAGACGCCGGCTTCTTTGTGGCCCATCCGGCCGGGGAAGTTGCGGTTGGTCGAGCTGATGCAGGCCTTGGGCTCGTTGAGACGGCCGAAGGTGTCGCTCGGGCCACCCAAGCAGGCGGAGCAGCCCGACGGGCCCATGGTGCAGCCGGCCTCTTCGAGGGCTTGGTAGACCGAGGGCTCGCCGTCGCGGACGGGTTCGCCGTCGAGGCCGAGGGTGAGCATGTCCTGGTGGACTTCGGTCGAGCCGGGCACGACGAAGGTGGGGATCTTGACGCTGTTGCCGCGGAGGATGTTGGCCGCGAAGATCATGTCGGTGATCTTGCCGCCGGTGCAGCTGCCGAGGTAGGCCTGGTCGAGCTCGACGTGCGAGCAGTTGCGGGCGGTGTCTTTGTTGTCGGGGCTGTGGGGCTTGGCGACCATGGGCTCCATGATCGACAGGTCCCATTCGTGCTCGAAGCAGTAGGACGCACCGGGGTCGTCGGTGTAGACCTCCCAGCCCGACGCGTCGGCGTAGGGGATGTCGGGGTGACGCGACGAGCCTTCGAACGTGCTGCCGGCGGGCCGGTTGGAACGGGCGTTGACGTAGTCGAGGGTCTTCTGGTCGACGTCGCAGACGCCGTTCTTACCGCCGGCCTCGATGGCCATGTTGGTCAGGGTCATGCGGTCTTCAAGCGTGAGGCTGCCGATGCCCTCACCGGCGAAGTACATGGTCTTGTAGGTTGCGCCGGCGACGCCGATCTCGCCGATGACCGCGAGGATCAGGTCCTTGGCGGTCAGGTAGGGTGGGATCTCGCCATGGAAGGTGAACTTCATGGTCGGCGGGGTCTTGAGCCAGGTCTTGCCGGTGCCCACGACGAACGCGGCATCGGTGTTGCCCACGCCCGAGGCGAACTGGCCGAACGCACCCGCGGTGCAGGTGTGGCTGTCGGTGCCGAGCAGGATCTCACCCGGACGGCAGTGGCCTTCTTCGGGCAGGGCCTTGTGGCAGACGCCCTTGTACGAGGTCTTGGTGGGGTCGCGGTAGGGGTTGGGCATGCCCGAGGCTTCGTCGGTGTCGAGGAAGTCGGGGTCGTAGTAGTACTGGATGCCCTGCTCCTTCACGAAGTCGCGAAGGATCTGGATGTTGCGGTGGCACTTGCCGTCGGCGGTGAAGATGTAGTGGTCGGGGATGATGGGGATGCGGGAGGTGTCCCAGACCTTGGCGTCTTCGCCGAACTCTTGCTTAAAGATGCCGATCGTGCCGGGGCCGCAGACGTCGTGGGTCATGAGGACGTCGACGTCGACCCAGACGTTGTCGCCGGGGGCGACTTCGGATTTGCCGGCGTGGGCGGCGAAGATCTTTTCGGTGATGGTCATCGGGCGGGGCATAGCAACTCTCCAAAAACGTCTCACGGCGACGCCGGGACGGCTGGTATTGGGGGATTCAGCAGTATAGCCGAAAAAACCGCCTGATCCTGATTCAGAGCCCGCAAAGGGCTTACCAGTGGTGCCGGGGGCAGGTCTCGCTCGCCAAACGGGTCTTGGCGTGAAGGTTGCATTTGCACACCGAGCAGGTGCTCATCGGCGTCAGCACGTGGAGCTTCCCGGCCGAGGAGGCGACGCCCAGCTGCTTGGTCCGCATCGCCGCGGGGCAGGCGGCACAAGCCTTCCGGCGGTCGCGCAGCATCTCCTCGGGCACGGGCTCGAGGTCCAACGCGGACTTCGACAGGCCCAGCACGCCGCGGGCGGTGGTGCGGATGGCGGAGACGAGCGTGGTCATATCCGGGTTATCGGGCGTCGATCGGCCGGGGCTTTGGAATATGATTGCCCCATGCCCATGGACAAACGCAACCCGAAGCTCCGCCAGTCGATGGCCGAGATCGCGTTGGCGTTGCCCGGGGTGTTTGAGGAGATCAAATGGGGTGGGTGGGTCTATAAAGTCGTCGGCCGGGGTGGCACGAAGAAGACCTCGTCGCGTACGGGCGGGGCGAAGATGCTGTGCTACATCGTCGACGGCAAGAACCACGGCTGGCACTGCCAGTTCAAGATGCCCGGCACGCCGGAAGAGGGCCGGGCCGCCGAGGTCGTCAAGCAATACCAATGGGTCGAGCAACACCCCTGGAAAACGCTGGGCCCGTCGGGCTGGATCGTCGCCCGGCCCCGGGATGCCAGACAGATGAAGATCCTGGCGTCGATGCTCGCCGAGAGCCGGGCGTTGCTGCCGACGTATGAGGAAGAGGCCGCGGCGGGGGAAGACGCCTCGACGTCTGAAACCACGACCGCCAAGACCTCGTCCGGCTCAACCGGCGGGTCGACCGTCGCCCGCCGGATCGACTCGGTGATGCGCGAAGCCGCCGCCAAGGGTTGGCAGCACCTCGACCCCGATGCCGAGGCGTTCGACGCGTAGCGGGTATCTTGCACGCATGCGATACGACCTCGTGTTGATGGGTTACGTCGGCCTGGTGGCTGTGATGAGCGTGGTCACGCTGGCGGTGTTTGCGTGGGACAAACGGCGGGCGAAGCATCAGGGCTGGCGGGTCAGCGAGAAAACCCTGCACACCCTCGAGCTGCTCGGCGGCTGGCCGGGGGCATGGTTAGCCATGCGGTGGCTGCGGCACAAGTCGGTGAAGAAGTCGTATCGCCTGGTGTTTGGGTTGATCGTGGCGCTGCACGCGGTGGGCGTGGGGCTAATCGTTTGGTTGTGGGTGCGGTAGCGCAGCCACGGCCGTGAGAGTTTAGAGCAGGCCCTTGGCTTTCATCGCTTCCAGGAGCAGCCGTGACGCGTGGCCGCGGTGGGAGATCGCGTTCTTCTGCGACGGCTCGAGCTGGGCGGTGGTGAGGCCCGCGTGTTCGTGGTCGTCGGGCAGCACAAACAGCGGGTCGTAGCCGAAGCCGTTGGTGCCCCGGCCCTTCTCGGGCGAAGCGGGGTCCGCCGCCTCTTCCGGCAGAATGATGCGGCCCTCCACCGTGCCCCGCACGATGAGCTGAACATGCTCGTCGCCCGGCTGAACCAACCCGGCCGCACCCGGCACGCTCGCCACCAACGGCCCGGGGATAAACAGACACATCGCGCAGACAAACCGAGCGGTGCGTTTCTCGATCGGCACGCCCTGCAGTTCCTCGAGCAGCTTCACGTTGTTCGCGGGATCCACTTCGGTGCGTGGCCCACGGACGCCGGAGTAGCGGGCACTGATCACGCCGGGGGCACCGCCGAGCGCATCGACTTCGATCCCGCTGTCGTCGGCCAAACAGATTTTGTCGGTGAACTTAGCGTAGTGCCGGGCCTTGAGCGCGGCGTTGCCTTCGAAGGTGGGCTGGTCTTCGACGGGTTCTTTCAGGCCGTACTGGTACTCGGGGTCGAGGTCGCTGAAGAGCTTCCAGTCGATGGCCTGGGCAAGCGACTCACCGTCGAACACGGAGCGGATTTCTTCGAGCTTGTGAGGGTTGGACGTGGCGAGGACAACTTGCACGGCTTACTGACTCCACCAATTCAGATCGATCTCCGGGAAGATCACGTCGTGGATGTCCGCGTCGGCGATCTCGTGTTTCTCGACCTCGGTCAGGCCGCCGAGGTACTTCGAGTCGGCGGCGACTTTCTCGGCGATGTCGGTGAGGTTCTCGAAGCGGGCGACGTGTTGCATGTAGCGTTTGATGCCGTAGTCCACCGCCTGGCCGCGGCGGATGACGAACGGCCAGTCGGAGGCTTGTAGCAACAGCAACTCCCGCCCGGCTTTCTCGAGCAGTTCTTTCACCTCGGGCTTGTTCCGCCAGTCGAGCTCGTGCAGCAGACGCAGCATCGTGCCTTCGCAGCGGTACTCGATCTCCCATATCCAGTTGACCTGGTCGTTGGTCCAGACTCGGTGGTCGCCCTCTTCGCCCCACGAACCCTCGGGCATGGTGACGACCTTGTCGACGAAGACTTCATCGAGGTGTTCTTGGGTGGTCTTCAGTTCAACTTCGGGGTCGGCGTTGAGCTGGAGCATCACGTCGCGGAGGAAGCGTGGCCCTTCGAACCACCAGTGGCCGAACAGCTCGGCGTCGAACGTGCAGCAGACCATGCCGTTGCGGCCGGTCTTGTCCTTGTGGGCCCGCAGGCGGTCCTTGATCGCCGAGACGAAGTGCTGGGCGTGTTCGTGGAGCTTGCCCGGGACGTTGTCGGGGTAGTACAGGTGCTTGTCGCCGAGGTCGGTCTTGGCGCCGGTGATCTTCCAGTAACGCAGGCCACGACGCGGACCCCACTGTTTGTGGAACTCGAGGTACACGCCGTCGGCGGGGTAGCCGATGCTGCCGGACCAGACCTTTTCGCAGACCTCGTTGTCGCGGGCAAAGGCGAAGGCGCGGGCCAGGCCGGTGCCGTCGGAGTTCACACCATGCGGTTCGTTCACCGAACGCCAGCCGCGGTCGGGGTAGTTGCTCGCCTCGTCCCAGCCGACCTTGTACCAGAGGCCGTCATTAAAGACCTGTTCGGACTTGCTCTCTTCGATGAGGTGCGACTCAACGAAGAAGTGGTTGATGCCTTCGTCGGCCACGATATGTTCGATGCCGCAGCGGACGCGTCCCTCGCCCCACTGGATCGGCGGGTTCCACTGGCCGCTAGGGCGATAGGCGCACTCGGGCAGCCACATGCCCTTGGGCTTAAACCCGAGGATGCGTTCGCTGGTGGCGACGCCCGCTCGGACCTGGGCGCGGATGGCTTCATCGGTGAGCAGCAGCGGCATGTAGCCGTGGGTCGCGTTGGACGTGATGATCTCAACCAGGCCGCGCTCGGCCATCTTGGCGAAGGCCTTGGGGATGTCCTGGCCGATGTCATTGAACTGGGCCGAGAGTTTGGTGAAGGTCTTTTCCCACTCGCCGGCGAGGAAGGCAAGGTGGCCGTTGCCGAGTTTCTCGAACTCGGCCTTGTCGAGGCGAGCGCGTTCCGCCCGGTCGTTGAGGTAGTGCTCGAAGCCATGCTTGAAGTGCGGGTGGGCGAGCTGCTCGAGCAGCACGGGCGTCAGCCCCATGGTCAGCTTCGGCGTGGCGTTGAAAAACACACACTCGTCGAGCATCGAAAGGATCGGCAGGTACGTCTCGGCCGCGGCTTCGTAGAGCCAGTCTTCCCCGTGCGGCCATGTGCCGTGACGCAGGACGTAGGGGAGGTGGCCGTGGAGGACCAGACAGAACGATCCGAGGGATTCTGACATGGAGGCATGTTACCGCGCGGGGGCGGTTGTGGAGGCGGCAGGCAGTAGGGAGTAGGCCGGACGTAAGCGGCGGCGGATCGCTCAAGCACTTGGGCCGTCGCTTGCGTCATCCCTACTGCCTACTGCCTGTCGCCTACTGCCTACGCCGCCCCACCCGTTAAAATCACGTGATGCCCCAACCCGCCGCCTCTGCCGCCGCCTCGTCCCAAACACTCGCCGCCCAACGCCTGCACTTCGTGGGCATCGGGGGCAGCGGCATGTCGGGCTTGGCCAAGCTCGCCAAGCAACGCGGGGCGATCGTCACCGGGTCGGACCGGGCCACGCCCGAAGGCGGCGACTCCCCCGCCGTGGCCGCCCTCCGCGCCAACGGAATTGACGTATTGTTCCAGCAGACCGCCGAGAGTGTGCCCGAGGCATGCGACACGCTTGTGATCTCCGCCGCCATCCCCCCCGACCACGCCGAGGTGGTTGAAGCGCGACGCCGTGGCGTGGAAGTCGTGAAATACGCCCAGATGCTCGGCAGGCTCATGGCCTCGCCGCAGACCACAGGGGTCGCCATCGCGGGCACCCACGGCAAATCCACCACCACCTCGATCCTCTGCCACGCCCTGCTGCAATCCGACCTCGACCCCAGCTTCATCCTCGGTGCCCACTGCGAACAGATCGGCGGCGGGTCGCGAGCTGGCAACAACGGCACGCTGATCGCCGAGGCCTGCGAATACGACCGCAGCTTCCACAACTACCGCCCCACCCACGCGACGATCCTCAACGTCGAGGCCGACCACCTCGACCTGTATTCGTCGATCGACGAGATTTTCGAGAGCTTTGCGACCTTTGCCCGGCTGATCGATCCCGAGGGCTCGCTGCTCATCCACCACGAATCGCCCCACCGCCTGAGCATCACGGCCGGGCTGGACGCCGCGGTCGAAACGCTCGGCTTCGCGTCCCAGGCCGACTGGCGGATCAAGGTCGACGGTGATCAGGTCACGCTGCACGAACACGGCAAGCAGGTCTGTGCGTGGACCCAGCCGCTGCCGGGCGACCACTTCGCCTACAACGCCGCCGCCGCCGCGGTCACCGCAAACCGACTCGGTGCGCCTTGGGACAAGATCGGCCCGGCCATCACCGGCTTCCGCGGCCTGGACCGACGCATGCAGACCGTCGGCAGCCGGGGCGACATCCTCGTCCTCGACGACTATGGCCACCACCCCACCGAGATCGACACCACCCTCCGTGCCCTGCGCCAACACCACCAGCCCGAACGGCTCATCTGCGTGTTCCAGCCGCACCAGCACTCGCGTACCCGCCACCTCATGGAACAGTTCGCCGTGAGCTTCAGCGCCGCGGACATCGTGATCGTGCCGGAGATCTATTTCGTGCGGGACAGCGAAAAGGAGCGACAGGCCGTGACCGCCGGGGCCTTGGTCGATCGCCTCCGCAAGCAAGGCGTGATCGCGATGCACCTACACCCCTTCGAAGCCATCGTCGAACAGCTCGAAGTCCTGACCAAGCCCGGGGACCTGGTCGTCACCATGGGCGCAGGGGATGTATGGAAAATCGGACGGGCGTTTCTGGATACCGCCGACTGATCGCCAGCGAAGGGTCAGACGTCGCTGCTCATTTCGCCGACATCGATCTGATCCCAGTCGATCTCTTCTTTCGAAGCGTAGTAGTCCGCCATCACCGCCTTGGCCTCGTTCAGGTCTTGTTCATGGACCAGGACCTTCACGCTGCCCGGGGCCTCGGCACGGAAGCCCGCGGTGAGCAGACCGCTGGCCTGGGCCGCGATGCCTTGCCGCTTCAATTCGTCGGCCAGCAGCGTCGCTTCGATTTCGCCGGCCAGCGTTGCGAGGGTCACCAGTTTGTCATCGAGGGGGATATCCATGGCAGAGCTCCTAGCTTCATTATCCCAAAGCATAGCGCTGCAACCTAGAGAAATATGCCGGGGCGATCGGCTTAGCCGGGCTCGTCGAGGCCGTACTGCTTGATCTTTTTGTAGAGCGTGGTGCGGTTGATCTCGAGCTGTCGAGCGGTTTCCTGGCGGTTCCACGCGTTGGCTTCGAGGGCGGCGAGCAGAATCTGGCGTTCGGGGTCTTGCAACGCCTCAGCGAGCGGCGTGGGTGTCCAGCCGTCGGCGAGCGCGGGGATCATCCCGCCCCCACGCGCGTCCACCCCCCGGCCACGCATCGGTGCGAGCCCCGAGGCGTCGAGCACCTGCTCGGGCAAGTCGGCCACCGCGATCTGCGGCCCCTTGCTCAATACCACGGCACGCTCGACCGCGTTTTCCAGTTCACGCACGTTGCCCGGCCAGTCGTAGGCCTGCAACGCTTCGATGACTTCCTGCGAGAACGTCCGGCTCTTGCCCGCTTCACGCGTGTACTTCTCAAGGAAGTGCTCGGCCAACAACGGGATGTCGCCGGGGCGTTCACGCAGCGCCGGCATCTGCAGGTTCACCACGTTGATGCGGTAGTACAAGTCTTCACGGAACTTGCCCTCGGCCACGAGCTGCTTGAGGTCCTGATTGGTCGCGATGATGAACCGCACATCGACGTGCATGGTCTGCGTGCTGCCGACGGGCTCGAACGCTTTCTCTTGGAGGACGCGGAGCAACTTGAGCTGCAGCGCGGGGGTGGCGGAGTTGATCTCGTCGATGAAAAGCGTCCCGCCATCCGCGGCGAGGATCTTGCCGGGCTTGTCGGTGTCGGCCCCGGTGAACGCGCCCTTCGTGTGGCCGAACAGCTCGCTCTCCAGCAGCGTCTCGGGGATCGAGCCGCATGCAAACGTCACGAACGGCCCGCCGGGGTAGCCGCGGCGTTGGGGGTCACGGCGCTCGACCTGGCGTTTATGTTTCGCACGCGGCGCGGGATTGGCGCTACGACGATCAGCCCCACGGGCGCTCATCGCGTGGATAGCCCGGCCAACCATGCTCTTACCCGTACCGGACTCGCCGGAGATCAGCACCGTGGTTTTCGAATCGGCGACGGCCTCGACCAGGTCGTACACCTTCTGCATGCGGTAGTCGCTACCGATCAGATTCGCCATGCCGTAGCGTTCGGAGAGTTGATCCTTGAGCGACTGGTTTTCTGCGAGCAACGCCTGCCGGTTCGCCGCCTTGCTCACCGCCAAACGGAGTTCTTCATCGACGACCGGCTTGGTGAGGTAATCGGCCGCGCCGAGCTTCACCGCGTTGACCGCGGTCTCGATCTTGCCGAACCCGGTGATCACGATAGGCACGATGTCGCTCTCGCGGTCGTGCAGTTCCTTGAGCAATTCCAGCCCGTCGCAGCGCGGCAGGTTAAGGTCGGTGATAAGCAGGTTGAACTTGTCCTGCACCTCGTCGATCAACGCCAAAGCTTCCCGCCCGTCGTGCGCGGTGGCGGTGTCGTGGCCTTCGTCGCGGAGCACATCGGCCAGGCTGTCCGCAACGATCGGGTCGTCGTCGACGATGAGGATACGCGTCTTACCCGGCACGTCGGGCCTCCTCGGCCGAGGGGGCGACACTTGCCGTGGGGTGAGGGTATTGCAGGGTGAGTTGGGTGCCGCGGCCGACGGGGTTGGCCGAGAGCTGGAGCTGTCCGCCCAGGTCGCGGGCGATCCGTCGGCAGAGGTCCAGGCCGATGCCGTGGCCGTTGCGTCGCGTGGTCACGCCGAAACGGAAGCTGCCATGGCGGTCGAACAACACGGGGTCGAGACCGACGCCTGTGTCGGTGATCTTGACCACCACGTCCTGATCGGTCGGTGTGATGCTGACGGCGATGCAGTGCGCGCTCGCGCCCTGGTCGCACCGCTGAATCGCCTGGATCGCGTTATTGATCGCGTTGGCGAGCACCGTGTAGATCGGCCCGGCGGGGAGGTCCGTGACCGCGGGATCAAGCCGGGTCTGCAACTGGATGCTGGATTGTTCGATCGAAGGCCCGTAGACGTTGACCGCGTGGGTCAACACATCGAGCAGGGTGCCGCGGGCCTCCATGATCTCGCCGGTGGTGGTGGGCGCTTCGGCGTAGCAGCCCAGCGTGTCGGGATCGCTGTCGGTGATCTGCGGCGCGTTGGCGTATCGTTCGATGACATCCGCCATCTGGTGCATCGATTGGTCGGCCGTGCGCAGCTGCTGAGCCAACTGATCCTGGGTGGCCGGGTCGGCCCCGAGGTCTTTGAGCTCACGCATCACCCGGCCCACTTGTCGGAGCGAGCCGTCGAGCAGGTTGTTGAGTTCGTGGGCGAGTTGGGAGGGTGTCATCGCGGGTGCGGTCCCGGAGGCCTTGGCGTTGTGGTGTTTAAGCGACATCTTGAGGTTGCTATCGTCGCAAACCCCACCGGGATTTAGCCCGATGTGGCGTGGCGGCAACACTTTTTGTCGGATGGGATGTCGCGTTAACGCGACAACGCTCAGGCGGCGTCTGCGGTGTCGTTTTCAGGCGACACGGGCTCGGCCGGGACCTGCTCGGACTCCTCGGAGGCCTCCGCAGGATCGGGCTGTTCATCGCTGCTGAGTGCAGGCGGTGTCGTCGGACGCAGACGGCTGAGCCAATCGGTGCTGGACCAGGTGGTTTGCTCGGCCTCTTCGTGGTGGATCTTCACGGTCGCGGTCGTCACGTCCGCCCCCTCGGATTTGCGCAGGGCCCGGTCGATGAGCAACCGGCCCAGCCCGGGGTGGGTGTCGGGCTTGAGGTGGATATGGATCAGCCGACGCCCGTCCGCCGCGGATTCGTGCAAAGCCGAGCCGAGGATGGCCTTCTCCGAGTTGGTCGCCACGAGGCTGAGCTGGTGACGCAGCGCGGGCTTGGCGATATCACCGCCCAGGCCGTTGGCAAACGCCAACGCCTCGTCGATCTCTTCCCAACGCACTTCGCGGAACTCAATGGGCATGCGGGCAAACTCCACTCCAACTATCGACGCAAATCGACCCACGGCTGAGCCGGCTAAGGGTTTCCCATAAACCACAGAACTTTTTCCCGTACCAACCGTCCAATAAAGAGCGTCACATCCTCACACACTCATTTGGAGTTGCCATGCGACAGGTCATCTTGTGGGTTGGGTTGGTGTCTTGGTGTGTTTTCGTGGGTCGGGCTCAGGCTCTGGAGCCACCGTTTGAATTATCGGAATGGGCGACGGCCTATCTAACCGAGAGCCATGCGATCGACGCAGAGACACCGCTGCTCGCCGCCGGGCAACCCGGCTTGGACGCGGTCATGGCCTTCGCCAAAGCTCAAAAGCTGATCGACGACACCCTAGTCCGACAGAAGATCGACCGACTGGCAGGCCAACGCGACGCCTGGGCTTCGGGGTTGTTCTGGCACCGCGATCTGGACGCCGCATTGGCCGAAGCTGAGGCCAGTGGTCGGCCGATTCTTTCGCTGCGTCTCTTGGGTCGACTCGACAACGACCTGTCCTGTGCCAACTCGCGCTTCTTCCGCACCGCGCTGTACGCCAACCAGGCCATCGCGGACTACCTGAGAGATCACTACGTGTTGCACTGGGAAAGCGTTCGCCCCGTGCCGGTGATGACCATCGAGTTCGGCGACGGGCGAACGCTACGTCGAACCATCACGGGTAACTCGTTCCACTATGTGTTGGACCCGCGGGGCCGAATGGTTGATGTCTTGCCAGGCTTGTACAACCCCGTGGTGTTCCAGGAGCTGTTGCAAAGGGCCGAGTCGTTCGCGCAGGGCTCGGGCGGCATCGATAGCGATGCCGACTTCCGCCGGCTCTTGACTGAATTCCACACCGAGGCCTCGCAACAACTCAGCCTCACCGAGTCGATGCTGCTCGCAGCCGCCACCCCGGCCTTGCCCGATTCGGCCGTCTGGGTCGAGGAACCCGCCAATGCTTTCGCGGCCGATCGATTGACCATCGGAAAAAGCGTCGTCGAGGTTGCGCCGTTAGCCGCGTTCCAAGGAATCGCCGTGCGTGACCTGCCCGATGACGACGCGACTTGGGACACCCTCGCCGCGGCATACCGGGACAGCTCCGCCCTCGATGAGACCAGCCGGGCCTTGTTCTTCGAGAAAGAAGGCCGCGCCGCTCAGGCGAACGAGATCACCGTGGCCAAGCGACGCATGGAAGACCCCGCGATCGCTGCGTTACGCCGGTTCGAAGATTCGCTTGCCCGCGACACGGCAATGAACGAGCACCGGCTGCACCGACAGTTCCACATTTACGTGACGCAAGGCGGCGAGACCGACGACTTGGAGGCTTTGACGCGCTACATCTACGCTGAGCTGTTCCTCGCCCCGATCAACGACCCGTGGTACGGGCTCAACCCACCGGACGCCTACTCCGCGCTCGACGGGCGTGGGGAGTGGGTGGAGGTCGATCGCTAAACAACCACGCTTCGGGCATGTACAGGAAGACTAGTTTTACCCCCTCTCCCCCCGGGAGAGGGCTGGGGTGAGGGCACTCGAGTCCGGAGTGATCTGCGCCGATGCCAGCCACATAGCATCCCAGCCTCCCTCACCCTAACCCTCTCCCGGGGGGAGAGGGGACCATGGCAATCGCTTCTCGAACAACTTCTTAGCTCAGGCCCAGTGCCGCGGCGTCGCGGTCGGAGAGTTGGCCGCCGTCGGAGCGTTCCTTGACCGTGCCGTCACGCTTCCACGAGCGTTCGCAGCGCGGCTCGTTCGACAGGTCTTCGACGGAAGTACGGTCGCTGCCCGAAGAGAACCGGCTCACGCCGCAGAGGTCGGCGAGGTCTTCGGATGCGAAAGCCGACCAATCGCCGGAAACGATTAAGCCCAGGTCGAGCGGGTTGTCCACATCGTTGGTCTGACGAAAGTCTTCCATCGCCTTGAGCCAAACATCACGCTCGGCCATGGCTTGGGCCCAACGCGGATCGGCCATGACACTGCTGGCGTCGGACGCCTCGGGCAGCAGCTGGAGATGCACACAATCGTCATCGCCCTTGCCGGGCAGCGCCCGCCAGGCTTCGTCAGCCGTGTGTGGCAAGACCGGGGCGAGCATCTGGCACAACGCCTCGGCAAGTTTGAAGCAGGCGGTCTGCGAACGCAGGCGGCGCGGGCTGTCCGCAGCGTCGCAGTACAGCCGGTCCTTCACCGCGGTGAGGTAGACCGCGCTGAGCGTGTCGTTGCAGAAGTTGAAGATCGCTTCGGTGGCCTTGCGGTAGGCGAAGCCCTCATAGGCTGCACGCACCGTTTGGATCAACTTGCCGAGCTCACCCATCGCCCAGGCGTCGAGGCTGGCTGCGTCGGCTTCGGTGAAGGCGTGAGCATTGGCGGGATCGAAACCATCGAGGTTCGACAGCAGGAAACGCAGCGTGTTGCGCACCTTGCGGTATTCCTCACCGGCGAGCTTGAAGAAGCTTTCATCAACCTTGATGTCATTGTCGGTGTTTTGGCCGCTGACCCACCATCGCAGAACATCCGCGCCGTGATTTTTCATCAGGTCATCGATCGTGTCGCCCTGCGACTTCGAATATTTACGGCCGTTTTTATCGACCATGAAGCCGTGGGTGAGCACGGTCTTGAACGGGGACTGGCCGGTGACCGCGAGGGCGGGAAGCAGCGAGTGCTGGAACCAGCCGCGGTGTTGGTCGCTGCCTTCGAGGTAGAGGTCGGCCGGGTAGGCGTCGCCGGACTGCTTGTCACGCCAGCCTTCGCGGAGCACCGCGTTCCAGGACGATCCCGATTCAAACCAAACGTCGAAGGTGTCTTTGCCTTTGGTCAGCGTGGACTTGTCCAGGCCGTCTTCGTCGTAGTGCACGAGCAGGTCGGCGGGCTCCATGTAGAACCACGCATCGCTGCCCTTCTCGGCGAAGACTTTGGCGACGGCGCGGACGCTGTCGGGGTTGAGCAGCGGCGAGCCGTCGGCTTTGAAGAACGCAGGGATCGGTAATCCCCAGGACCGCTGGCGGCTGATGCACCAGTCGGGGCGGGATTCGAGCATGCCGCGCATGCGGTTGCGGCCCCAGTCGGGGAGGAAGTCGACATCGGATGCGGTTTGCGCCAGAGCTGCGTCGCGCATCGAGGTACCAGACGCTTCGCTTTGCTCAGCGTCGGCGTTGACGGGTTTATCGACGCCGACGAACCACTGCTCGGTCGCGCGGAAGATGACGGGCTTCTTGCCGCGCCAGTCGTGCGGGTAGCTGTGCATGAACTTCTGGTCGTGGAACAGGTGGCCCGAGCCGCGGAGGTGTTCGACCACCTCGTCGTTGGCTTTCCAGATCGACTTGCCGACGAGCCATTCGGGCACGGTGTCGTCGTACGTGCCGTCCGGCAGCACGGGGCAATACACATCCAGCCCTTCACGGAGGCCGGTCTGGTAGTCCTCGGCCCCGTGGCCCGGCGCGGTGTGAACCAGGCCGGTGCCGTCTTCGAGGGTGACGTATTCGGCGTGGAAGACCTTGCCGACGCGGTCGATGAACGGGTGGGTGTATTCGACACCCAAGAGGTCTCGGCCGGGGAAGGTTTCCAGCGGCTCGGCCGAGTCGATCCCGCCGAGGGCCAAGACCTTCGTGGCGAGTTCGGTGGCGAGGACGACTTTGCGGTCGCCCGCTTGGTACAGGCCGTACTCGTAGCGCTCGTGCACCGCGACCGCGAGGTTGGCCGGCAGGGTCCACGGCGTGGTGGTCCAGATCATCAGCGACTGGTCTTTTTTGCCGACGCAGTCGAACTTCACAAACACCGACGTGTCTTCCCGGTCGTAGTACTCCAGCTCCGCCTCGGCGAGCGCGGTCTGGTTATCGATCGACCAGTGCACGGGCTTGAGGTCGCGGTAGACGACGCCCTTCTCGACCAGCCCGGCAAAGACTCCGAGCACGCCCGCTTCGTACTTCGGGGCCATGGTCAGGTACGGATCGTCGTAGTCGGCCATCGTCAACAGACGCTGCATCTGCTTGCTCTGGGTCTTGACGAATTTCTCCGCATACGACTGGCACTTCCGACGGATCTTAATGGGTTCCATCGTCTTGGCGGCGTCGCCGAGGTCTTGCATGACCTTGTGTTCGATGGGCAGGCCGTGGCAGTCCCAGCCGGGGGTGTAGGGCGTGTCGTAGCCGAGCATGGTCTTGCTGCGGACGACGAAGTCCTTGAGGCATTTGTTGAGCAGGTGCCCGAGGTGGATGTCGCCGTTGGCGTACGGCGGGCCGTCGTGGAAGACGAAGGGCTTGTCCTTGGGGGCCTGGTCACGGAGCTTCTGGTAGAGCCCGAGCTTGTCCCAGCGTTTCTGGCTGGCGGCCTCGTTCTGCACGAGGTTGGCCTTCATGGGGAAGGCGGTCTTGGGCAGGTTCAGCGTCTTTTTGTAGGAACGCTTTTCGGGTTGGGTGGTGGTGTCGGACATCGTGGGGAGGTCTGAGGAATGAGGGGCGAGGCGTGAGGTCGGGCGAGGCAATAAAAAACCCTGCCGGTGGGCAGGGCGGGTTGATTGCTGGAACGTGGGAGGACCGCCCTACCGGAGGTTGGGGATGCCAATAATAATTCGCGGATCGGGGCGGAGGGCGTTAGCCATGGGCGGGAGTATACCCGATCAGCGGTGCCGATCCGAGATGACGGGGCCCGACGAGGCGTGGACGGGGGCGTCCCAGGTCGCGGCGGCGGGTGCAGGGGCCTTGAACTCGGGCTCGATGCCCAGGCCTTCGCCGAGGGATTCGCCCCAGTCCTTGAGACGGTTGAGCTCGGCCAATTCGGAGGCGACGTTCACGTTGGAGCCTTCCAGATGCTTGTGCTGGAGGGTACCCAAGCCCAGGCCGCCGGGGGTGTCGACCAGCGGCGGGCCCGACTCGGCGGTGGCGATGTAGTGGCCGGTGGTGGCTTGAACCAGCCCCGCGTCGTTGGCGAAGCGGGCCAGGTGGATCTGGCCGATGGCGGTCCAGCGCGGCCGGGCGCCGGCGAGCACCTGAACCGTGCCGTCGGTCTTGATCTGGATGTCGTGGAACTCGTCGGGGAAGACGACGATCGGCTCGAGCCGGGGGCCGTTGGGCGAGCCCGCGACCAGCACACTGTCGGGGCTGATGTAGAGCTGCCCCGCCCGGCTGTAGGCCAGGCCATCCACGCCGTTGGCCGCGGGATCATCAAGGATGAGGTAGCCCGCCCCCTGGATCGCCACGTCGAGCCAACGCCCGGTCTTCACGGGTCGACCGGGGCTGGGGTCGCGGAGCATGACGGGCTGGAGCACGCCGTTGCGGCCGGAGACCTCACTCGAAGCGGTTTCAAAGATCGGGCGGATCGCGCGGTAGCCGGGCGTCTGGGCGTGGGCGAGGTTGTTCAGGACCACGTCGTAGGCCTCGTAAACCCCGTCCAGCGTCTGCTGGTAGGTCTCACGCTGAGACTCCATGGATCGCTCGTCGGAGTGGGCGAAGCGTGCCGACGCGGCGGCCGCCCCCTGCGGCTCCCCGCAGCCGGTAAGGCCCAACATCCCGATCATCATCACACCAGTCAGGCCAACGCCCAAGGTTTTCATCGTCGCATCCTTACAACACCAGAAATCACCGATCCGTGCTTGAAGTGCAACATATTATCGGCCAGTCCCCCTTCTGGCCTGCACTCGGGCAAACAATATTCACCACCCGCCGATCCGCTCCATGTTCCGATATCGGCATCCCCGTCTGCCGGGCCGCAACCTTCGCTGGCCGCCAAGCTTCGGCAGATCGCCAAACTTTTCACGCGGTCTAGGGGGTTTGGTCGAAAATTTGGTGGGCAACCTGGAATCCTCAACCGATTGTCCGATAACTCCGCTATGATTCAGAAAGCCTGTGACGCCATTCAAGGAAGATGCGCATCATGCACCAGACCCTGAAACTCACCATCACCGCCGTCGGCGAGCCGGATTCGATCTTCCTGGTTCCCTGCGAGCCGATCACGCTCCACGAGTCCGAGATCGACGACGGCCAGGAATCGACCGAAGCCGAAGCCCCGGCCGAGACGGGCTCCGCGTTCCTCGATGCCGCCGACGCCCTCGCCACGCCCGAGGTGATGATCCTCGCCGATGAGCCCCCCCTGCCGGCCTCGCATCGGCGCCGCGCGTCCTGATCCTCCAGCCCATCCTCAATCCCGCGTCCACCCGCGATCTCCACGCGGCCCGCTATACTCTTGACCGCTCCGGTCAGAGCCTGATCCACACCCCGGTCGTGGATCCCCATGTTCAACAACCTGTCTGACAAATTCGAAGGCGCGCTGCGTAAGCTCAGCGGCAAAGGCAAGATCTCCGAGTCCAACGTCCGCGAGGCGATGGAAGAAGTCCGCGAGGCTCTGCTCGAGGCGGATGTCCACTATGAGGTGGCCGAGTCGTTCTGCGGCAACGTGTTGAACAAGGCCGTGGGCGCCGAAGTCCTCGACGCGGTCGAGCCCGGCCAGCAGATGATCAAGATCGTCAACGACGAGCTGATCGAACTACTCGGCGGCGAACGCTCGGTCGACCCCGAAACCGGCCAGATCATCGCCCCCGAACACATCATGTACGTCGAGCCCGGCCCGACCGTGCTCATGATGTCGGGCCTCCAGGGCTCGGGCAAAACCACCACCTGCGGCAAGCTCGCAGGCTACCTCAAGAAAAAAGGCAAGAGCGTCATGCTCTGCGCCGCCGACCTCCAACGCCCCGCCGCGGTGACCCAGCTCCAAGTGCTCACCGAACAGGTCG
The DNA here is from genome assembly GCF_014207595.1 of Algisphaera agarilytica. Lineage (NCBI taxonomy): Bacteria > Pseudomonadati > Planctomycetota > Phycisphaerae > Phycisphaerales > Phycisphaeraceae > Algisphaera > Algisphaera agarilytica. The sequence goes on along the minus strand of NZ_JACHGY010000001.1, from coordinate 2,086,895 downwards.
AGGCCGAGGTCGAAGGCACCGGCAGCGTGCAGTTCTACGGCGAGCCCGACAAGGTCGCGGCCTACGGCGAGGCCGTCGGCGTGGCGGTCGACGTCTGCCGCAACGCGCTCAAGGCCGCCAAGCGTGAAAAGGTCGATGTGCTGATCCTCGACACCGCCGGGCGTCTGCACATCGATGAAGACTTGATGGGCGAGCTCCGCCGGGTCAATGCCGCGGTCATGCCGCACCAGATCTTCCTGGTCATCGACGCCATGACCGGCCAGGACGCGGTCAACTCCGCCAAGGCCTTCAACGACCAGCTCGAGCTCGACGGCGTCATCCTCACCAAGTTCGACTCCGACACCCGCGGCGGCGCCGCCCTCTCGGTCAAGTCCGTCACCGGCAAGCCCATCCGCTTCATCGGCGTCGGCGAAAAACTCGACAACCTCGAAGAGTTCCACGCCGACCGCATCGCGTCCCGCATCCTGGGCATGGGCGACATCGTCTCGCTCGTCGAAAAAGCCCAAGAGCAGGTCAGCGAAGAAGAAGCGATGGCCCTCCAGGAAAAGATGGCCAAGGGCCAGCTCACCATGGAGGACTTCCTCAAGCAGCTCAAGCAGCTCCGCCGGATGGGCAGCATGAAGTCCCTGCTGGGCATGCTCCCGGGTGTGGGCAAGGCCCTCAAAGACATCGACCTGGATGACAAGCAGATCGACCGCACCGAAGCCATCATCAACTCGATGACCAAGGCCGAGCGCAAAGACGTCAAGCTGCTGGACAACTCCCGCCGCCGCCGCATCTCCCGCGGCTCGGGCACGGATCAGAAGGACGTCAGCCAACTGGTCAAGGGCTTCGACATGATCAGCGGCATGTCCAAGCAGATGGCCGGCATGGGCGCGATGAACCGCCTCAGCGCTATGAAGAACATGGCCGCCGCCGGTGGCCCTCCCGGCATGGGTGGCATGCCCGGACTCCCAGGCCGTAAAGGTTCGTCCAAAGCCCAGCAGAAGAACAACAAGTTCAAGCAGCGGAAACGCAAAAAGAGATAACACTCCGGGATGGCCAGAAAAACCGTCATGCCGATCGTCGACAACTCCGTCACGGCTCGTGGGAAGGCCTGTGGCCGGTGTCGGAAACCTACCGGGTACGTCAAGACCTGGGATTGTCCGCACTGCGGGAGTGATCTGCGACAAGCAGGCGTATCGCGACGGCAGCCCATCTATGGGAGTTTTGGCAAATACTGGCGGCACCTCCGTACTCACGGCGTTCGGCGGGTGGATAGCTCAGTCTGTGGAAACTGTGGCTATGGCATCCATCCCGAACAAGGGTTCCAATGCCCCGAATGCCATGCTGACCTCCGCGAAGTCGGGGTGTGGGCGAATCAGGGATTGAGCCGGAAGGATCGCGCCTTCTTTGGCCTCACCCTATTTGTCGTGGCATGGACAGCACTTTCTGTCTTGTTGCAGCCCGCAAAAACCTACATCTCAGCAGATTGGTGCGGCCGAATTGCCTTCTGGGCAGCAGTTCTGCTTGTCATCATGTTCTGTTTCTGGTCTCACCCTAAGCCACCCTCCAAGGTGAAATGAGACAGACGTTACAATCTCCCGCGCCTATGGCGGAGAAACCGACCATCACGACCACCCATCTCCTGCGTTTCACCGGCGAGGACCGGCCCGGTCTCACCGCCGAGCTGTCCGACGCCCTCGCCCAACTCGGCGCGACGGTGTTGGACATCAACCAGGCCGTGATCCACCAGTCGCTGCTGCTGGGCATGATGGTCCGCCTGCCCGACGATCTGGTCTGCGACGAGGCGAAGACCAAGAAAACCCTCAAGGCGATCCGCAAGGTCGCCAAGCACCACGACCTCAAGCTCAAAGCCAAGCCCATCGCCGACGCGAACTACGACCACTGGGTCGGCCGGCAGGGCAAGCCCCGGCACATCCTCACGCTGCTCACCCGAAGCCTCACCGCCGAGCAGCTCGCTGCGGTGACCTCGGTGATCGCAGCGCAAGGCCTGAACATCGACGTGATCCACCGTCTCTCGGGTCGACCGCCCCGCCCCGGCAGCGAGGCCGACACCGGCCAACCCCGTCGCGCCTGCATCGAGTTCTGGCTACGGGGCGAGCTGCGCGATGCCGATGCGATGCACGGCCATTTCATGCAGCTCGGCAGCGACCTGTCGCTGGACATCGCATGGCAGAAAGACGACGTGTACCGGCGGTCGCGTCGCATGGTCGTGTTCGACATGGACTCGACGCTGATCCAGGCCGAGGTCATCGACGAGCTGGCCAAGGAGGCTGGCGCGGGCGATCAGGTCGCCGCCATCACCGAGGCCGCGATGCGGGGCGAGCTCGATTTCGACGCCTCGCTCCGTCAGCGTGCCGCCACGCTCGCCGGCCTACCCGAGTCGACCATGCAGACCGTGGCCGAGCGTCTCGTGCTCACCGAGGGCTGCGAGACGTTGCTCGCCAACCTCAAGGCGTTTGGCTACAAGACCGCGGTCCTCTCGGGCGGGTTCACCTACTTCGGCCGACACCTCCAGCAGAAGCTCGGCCTCGACCACGTCCACGCCAACGAACTCGAAATCGTCGACGGCAAGCTCACCGGCAACGTCCTGGGCACCATCGTCAACGGCCCACGCAAGGCCGAGCTGCTCGGCGAACTCGCCGCCACCGAAGGCATCAACGAGCAGCAAGTCGTCGCGGTGGGCGACGGGGCCAACGACCTGCCCATGCTCAACCGGGCTGGCCTGGGCATCGCCTTCCACGCCAAGCCGATCGTCCGGGAACAGGCCGAGCAGTCCGTCTCGACGCTCGGCCTCGACGCGGTGCTCTACCTCCTGGGCGTCCGTGACCGCCAAAGGACCGCCCAAACCGACTGAACCGGCCCCAGCCGATGAACCGATAAGGCGTGTATGAACGCAGCCCCGCCCGATCCGGCCGCCCCCACCAACCCCGAATCCGCCGCCGCGCCCGTCGCCGACGACAGCCAGCGTGATCGCGTCCTCAACGAGCCGGTGTTCATCGTCGGCCCGCTCCGCTCGGGCACCACCCTGCTGCGTCTGCTCATCGACCACCACCCCCAGGCCTACATCTTTGGCGAGTTCGAGGGCTGCGTCTCCGAAGCCGTCGGCGACAACTGGCCGGACATAGCGAGCTACCACGAGTTCGCCAAGACCGACCGGATGATGTTGCTCAACGGCTTCGAGGTCGACCCGTCACTCGACTACCCCGCGCTGATGCACAGCTTCATCGCCCAGGCCTACGACCGCGGCGGCCAGCTGCCCGTGCTCGGCGGCACCATCCACAGCCGGATGGACCTGCTGCCCAAGCTCTGGCCCAACGCCAAGTTCATCCACACGCTACGTGACCCGCGCGACGTCGCCCGCTCGTGCATCGGCATGGGCTGGGCCAGCAACGTCCACGGCGGGGCCGACTACTGGATCCGCCCCGAAGAACACTGGGACAAGCTCTGCTCGCAGGTGAAGCCCGAACAGACGCTGGATGTCAAATACGAAGACCTCGTCCGCGAACCCGAGGCCGAGCTGACCCGCGTCTGCGAGTTCCTCGGCCTCACCTACGACCCGGCCATGCTCGCGCTGGATGTGGACACGACCTACTCCCGCCCCGACCCCAAGCTCGCCGAGCAGTGGCGCACCAAGCAGTCGCCCCGCGAACGCCAGCTTGTCGAGTACCAATGCCTCGACCTCATGAAAGCCCGCGGCTACGAGTTGTCCGATGGCGAGCCGACGCCGCCCGGCGCCTTCGAGAAGCTCCGCCTCAATCTGGGCAACCGCTGGGGACGCGTGACGTTCAACAGCAAACGCTGGGGCGTCTCGAACTGGCTGCAATACGCCGTCGCCCAACGCACCGGCCCCAAGTCCTGGGAAGCCGCGGTCCGCAAGCGAATCGACGAGATTCAAAACAGCCACATGCGCTGAATTCCGCAGCAAACCCCACAACCCCGGCAACCCACGCCGACGCTGAGCCCCAATCCGGGGCGAAGCGTCTGGTATACTTCCCGCATGCTCGCTGCCGCCACCAACCTCGCCAGCGTCCCCGTTAGCTGAGGGGACGACCCCCTCTTCTCCGCCCCGCCTCGACGTCACCGAAGCGGGACACCCCACCCATTGCCCTAGCCCTATGCCCCTGCGCCGCCCCGCGCATCGTTATCCGAGCCTCGCCATGAGCAACGCCACCGCCGCCCACGACCTGCCTTCCAAATATGTCCCCGCCGATGTCGAATCGTCGATCACCGAACGCTGGATCGCTGCCAAAGCCTTTCAAGCCTCGGCCGAGGACGCGGGCGATCCGTACGCCATCGCGATTCCCCCGCCGAACGTCACCGCCGCGCTGCACCTGGGCCACGCCCTGAACAACACGCTGCAGGACGTGCTCACCCGGGCTGCGCGCATGAAAGGACACAACGCCGTCTGGCTCCCCGGCACCGACCACGCGGGCATCGCCACCCAGTCCGTCGTCGACAAACGTCTCCTAGCCACCGGCCAAAAGGCCCTCAAAGAGTACAAGCTCGACGAGGCCGAGGGCCAAGGCGGCCGCGACGCGTTCATCGAAAAGGTCCAGGACTGGAAAGACGAATACGAAGCCCGCATCACCCAACAGCTCAAAGACATGGGCTGCTCCTGCGACTGGGACCGCCAAGCCTTCACCATGGACGAGCCGCGGGCCAAGGCTGTGCGCGAAGCGTACTTCCAGCTCTTCAAGGACGGCCTGATCTACCGCGGCAAACGCCTGGTGAACTGGGACCCCGTGACCCAGACCGCTCTGGCCGACGACGAAGTCGAGATGGAAGACATCGATGGCAACTTCTATTACATGAAGTATCCCATCGTCCGCCCCAAGCCGGAGGCTGCGGAGCGCAGCGACAAAGCCCCGGATCCCGCCAACCCCGACCTCTGGGAAGAGACCGGCGACTTCGCCACCGTCGCCACCACCCGCCCCGAGACCATGCTCGGCGACACCGCCGTGGCCGTGAACCCCGACGACAAGTCCCGCGCCCAATACATCGGCCAGTTCGTGAAGCTGCCCATCGTCGACCGCGTGATCCCCATCATCGGCGACGACTACGTGGTCATCCCCGTCTCCGACGCCGACGCTGAGGCCGCCGAAGCGTCTGGTACCCCGGTCGACAGCAAAGCCAAGATGGCATCCGGCTTCCTCAAAGTCACCCCCGCCCACGACCCCAACGACTACGACATCGGCCAGCGCCACGACCTGCCCATCATCAACGTGATGGCCCCCGATGCATCGATCTCGATTAACCACGGCTGGCCGGCCGAGGAAAACCCCGACGCCAACGACACCCTCCAGCCCTTCGTCGGCCTGTCCCGCGAAGACGCCCGCAAGGCCATCGTGCGCTGGTTCAAAGACCAAGACCTGATGCAGGAGGTCAAGCCCTACCGCCACGCCGTGGGCCACAGCTACCGTAGCCACGTGCCGGTCGAGCCGTACTACTCCGACCAGTGGTACCTCAAGGTGACGGATGACAAGCTCAAGGGCGCCGCCCTCCGCGCGATGGACAAGTCGCAGCGTCAGCCCAGCGAAGACGAGGCCTTTGAATCCAAGGCCCACGCCGAAGCAACGGGCCTGAAGTTCACCCCCGAACGCTACGCCAAGACGTTCCAGACCTGGCACGAAAACATTCGTGACTGGTGTATCTCACGTCAGTTGTGGTGGGGACACCGGATTCCGGTTTGGAGCCGCGCACAAACGCTCAAGGTGAAACTCAAGCCTGGCGAGACAGCAAATGCCGAGGTCGGAAAGATTACCAACGCACTTCTAGCCGAAAGCGATTCTAAATATGTACGCCTCGGCGCTGCACATAGAAGAGTCTCCACTGTATTAGCAAAGTCGGGGTCGTCTCAGATTGAAGATTTTGTTTGCGTACCCGCATCGCTAGATTCTGCAGAAGAAACAATTCTTGTTGAGCTGTTGCAAGAACGCGGCTTCGTCCAAGACCCCGACGTCCTCGACACTTGGTTCTCCTCGGCCCTCTGGCCGATGTCGACGCTCGGCTGGCCGGAGAAGACGCCGGACCTCGAGCTGTGGAACCCCACGTCCGTGCTCTGCACCGCGCGGGAGATCATCACGTTGTGGGTCTCGCGGATGGTGATGTTCAACCTGTACTTCCTCGATCAGCTGCCGTTCAAGGACGTGTTCATTCACGCGATGATCCAGGACGGCCACGGCCAGAAGATGTCCAAGTCGCTGGGCAACGGCGTCGACCCGATCGACATCATCCACTCCCACGGCAGCGACGCGATGCGCTACACGCTCACCGCCATGACCACCCAGACCCAGGACGTCCGCTTGCCCGTCGACACCATCGACCCGCACACCGGCGAAACCTTCACCCCCAAGTTCATCACCGGCCCCGGCGGCTACAAGGTCGCTGCCCCGGAACAAGAACACAACGGCAAGAAGATGGTCTCGTCCTACGGTATCGCTTCGGGTACCGCCGAGCCGACCGACGACACGCCCGCGGCCCGCAACACGTCGGAAAAATTCGACGTGGGTCAGCGTTTCTCGACCAAGCTGTGGAACGCCACACGGTTTGCATTGGGCAACCTCGCCGAGGCCGAGCCGGACGCGGTGGGCGTGCGGATGAGCGTGGCCGACCGTTGGATCTTGTCGCGCACCGTGCGAGCGGTGGAATCGGCCGACAAGCACCTGGCCGGTTACGACTTCCACAACTACGCCAACGGGCTGTATCAGTTTGTGTGGAACGAGGTGTGCGACTGGTACATCGAGGCGGTGAAGCCGATCATCACCAAGCCCGAGGGGGCGCGGAGTCGGCAGGTGTTGGCGACGGTGTTGGATGTGTCGTTGCGTCTGCTGCACCCCGTGATGCCGTTCGTGACCGAGCGGCTGTGGGAGGCGCTCAGCGCCGTGTGCCCGAAGCGTGGCGTGGAAGGCCTCGATCCCAACGAGAACGACCTGCTCGTGACGGCCGACTGGCCGGTGGCGGACCGGGCGCTGATCGACCTGGACGCCGAGCAACGGTTCGGCCGAATCCAGGAAGTGGTCGGCATGATCCGCGAGGTACGCAACGGCGCGAAGGTCTCGCCGAAAGAGACGCTGGACTTCTCGGTGAAGGTCGGCGAAGACGTGGCCGGGACGATCCGAGAGGGGCTTTCGCTCATGAGCGCGATGACCAACACGAACATCGTGGGCGTCGGCCCCGACACGGTGAAACCCGAGAACGCCGCGGTGGTCACCGCCCCGGTGGGCGAGGGCTACCTGCACATCGAGATCGACAACGATGCGGAAAGCGAACGCCTGACCAAGCGCAAAGAAGAACTCGAGAAATCGATCAAGACCCTGGATGGCCGGCTGAGCAACGAGAAGTACACCAGCAAAGCGCCTGCCCACCTCGTGCAACAAACCCGCGACCAACGGGCCGACGCCGCCGCGGAACTGGAGCGGGTGGTCGAGCAGCTAACAGCGCTGGGTTGAGTTTCGGTACGGGGTGCAGGGGCAGCGCCCCTGCCGCTCGCCGCGCAGGCGATCCGCTCTCCCAATGACCGGATCGATATGATTGCCCTATGCCCCGCTTCAAGGACCAAGCCATCTGCATCCGCGACCTGGACTGGTCGGAGTCCAGCCAGGTGGTGGTGCTGCTGACCGAGACGCGTGGCAAGGTGCGGGGATTGGCCAAGGGCAGCAAACGGCAATCCCCGTCGAGCATCCAGCGGTTTTCCGGCGGGATTGAATTGCTCACCGCGGGCCAAGTGATCGCGACCTCTCGCCCCAGCAGTGAGCTGGCGTCCATCACCGAATGGGACCTGCAGCAGGACCACTTCGCGCTGCGACGTGACCTGCGGGCGCAGCGGGTGGCGATGTATGCGGCGGACCTGTGCCATGCGATGTTGGCGGACCTGGATCCGCACCCGGAGTCGTTCAGGTTGTTGCGGGATTTGTTGGTTGCGCTTTGTGGGGGGGACAGCATGCGGGCTGAAGCCCGCACGCCGGGGGTGGAGGGGGCGCTGCTTCGGTTTCAGTGGGGGTTGCTGGCGGACTGCGGGTACAAGCCGGAGCTGACGCGGGATGTACGGCGAGATGAGGAACTCGCAACAGTGAAGACCTACACATTCGATCCCGTCGCGGGCGGGCTGACCAGCGACAAAGGGATCGCCGACTGGCGGGTGCGGAGCGAGACCGTCGAAGCGTTGCGGGCCGTGGCGGAAGAAGGCGAACTCTCGGGGTTTGAGCCCGCGACGCTCGAACGGGCGAATCGGCTGCTGTGCGTGTACGCCCGGACGATCCTCGACAAGGAGTTGCCGACTATGGGTGTGGTGCTGGGCGGGGCTGCCAAGTAGGTCCGTGGGACGTCAGGCTACCGGCGTCGGCGGTTGCGGGGGTGCTGTCTCGGACTAAAATGTTAGAGAATCGTGTGTTTCATGAATCCTGAGTCCGCGCCAATCCCGGTTGTGTTTCGCGATGCCGATTCAGCTTGGTCGTCGTGAAGAGCGGTCAGAGATGGAAAGCTATGAGTGAAGATGCCTGGTGGCTGCGAATCGGCAGCCGGTCCCACTGTCCGGAATGCGGCGCAGCGGTGGGACAGCTAACCCAACCCCGCTGCCCCGCGTGTGGCGTGGCGTTGGAAAAGGTTTCGTTTGTCGGGCTGCCTTATTTGTGGAAGCTCAACGCGACTAACCTGTTATGCATCTGGCTTCCGTATGCTGTGCTGGTGCCCGCGATCTATCTGAACCGCACTTCGCCCGATGGCCTGGAGACGCGAGTGATGGATTGCGTGCTGGCGATAAGTTGGCTGGTCGCCCCGGTGCTCGGGCTCGTAACCACCCCGTGGCGGGGGCAGTACTGCGACGCGGGTCGATTCCGCGGCAGGCTCCGCTGCGTCAGCTTGCTGGCCGCCCCGCTGATGGGCTTGGCTTTGGTCACCGTGATGGGTCGCCCCATGTAAAACGAACCCGGGGCAGCAAAAGCAAGCCATTCAACTAGCCATCGAGCAGTTCTTCGATGCACCGTCCGATGGTGGTTCCACCCCGTTCTGCGTTGGCGAGATGGTGAGCCATGTGGGCGTGGAGGCATTTGACGGTATCGAAGTTGGCGATGCCCGCGATGCCCCACGCAAAACTCTTAGCCAACGATGGCGAAGCCTCCACGGCAGCGCGGTCTTCCTCGGTCAGCATCGCCCAACGGGTGTCACGATATTCCGCGTGGTCGGCGTGGTAGGCGGCGCGGAGCTCGGCATCCTCCGCCAAGCGCTTTTCCAAACGCCCGACGGTGTTGAGCCGTTCGAGCTCGGACATCGCGTGGAGCAACTGGGGATCGGTCAGATAGTAGATCGTGGGGAAGGGCTCAACGTGGTCGGGGAATCGACGCAGCGGGTAGACGATGTCGTATTGATCGAGGGAGATGTCGCGGGACATGGGGAGAAGGCATGCGGGCTGAAGCCCGCACGCCGCGTAGGGGAAGACCGGATTCAGGACGGCTCGACGCGTTGGATGTAGAACATCGAGTCGGCGGCGCGGGGGCCGACCATGTGCCAGGACAGCGGAAAATCGGGGTTCTTCTTGGCGTAGGTGTCGAAGATGGATTGGCCCCAGGCGTACTGCTGTTCGATGTTTTTCTCGACCCGGCGGGAGTCGGTGTTGGGGATGAACTTCTTTTGGGCGTAGGACCAGTTGGGGTCGAGGCGGATAAGCAGGTGGCCTTCGTCCCACTCGATGGGGTAGCCGTGGACGTAGCCTTCGCCGGTGCCGGGGGTGTGGTACCAGTAGCAGACGAACTTGTCTTTGTCGGCGGTGGAGGTGTCGTTGGTGCCGCCCTTGAGCAATCGGGCGTGAGAGACCCGGACGGGCACGGTGCCCCATTTTTTCTTGGCGATCCAGGCCTGACGATCGGTCACGTCGTAGAGGCCGACGTGGGCGTAGTCCACGCGGATGCTGCTGGTGCAATACGACTTGTTAATCGAGCGGTCGGTGGCCACGGGTGGGTACTTCTGGGGATTCGCGTTGAATCGGGTGAACGGCCGCATCCTAGGCACGGTGGTCCGCCGGCGTCCGTGGGCGGGTGGCATGGGCGACGATTCGAAACGCTGGCCCAAGGCAGCTATCTTACTGACCGATGCAATGCTTCGCTGCACCTCGCCGCGAGGCAAATCCGCTTGGCGTACGCCGCGCACGATAACCTTAGCCCCCACTGCTACAAGCCGGAGACCACGACATGGCCGATAACCCCGCGACCGCTTCTGCGGTGCCCACCGTTTCGGGCAAGCTCTTGGAACACCGCGAGGGCGAGATCGAGATTGGCCTGCCGGGCACGGATTATCGGATGAAGCTGGTGGTCGAGATCGAGCCACCCGTCGCTGTGGGCAAAAAGATCACCGGCACGATCCACGCCACCGCCCGCCGGGTGGACGTCATCCCCGCGGGCGGCAAGTTTGTCGAGCCTGTTTTCGGCCGACCGCGCCGGGTGCAGGGGCGGATCGTCGGCGGACACGGGCCGAGTCGCACCCTCTACGTCCAAGCCGGCCCCACGCTGATCTGTACGCTCAGCGACGAACGCCAGAGCACCGAGCAGTTCTCGATCGGCCAGATCGCCAGCTTCGACGTCGAAGCCGGCGCGGTCTTCAAGCCGCAAATCGACTGAAATCAATCTTTTACCCCAAATTCACTGGCCCCTGCGGTCTGACCGATTAGACTTCCAGACCCATAGACCCGGTTGAGACCCTATGAGCACCAAACGAATCCTCGTCACCGGCGGCGCCGGCTTCCTCGGCAGCCATATCTGTGAACGCCTGGTCAAGGCCGGCCACGATGTCATCTGCCTGGACAACCTGTTCACCAGCCAGAAGAGCAACATCAGCCACCTGTTGGACGCGGCGAACTTTGAGTTCATCCGCCACGATGTGACCCACCCGATCACGCTCGAGGTCGACCAGATCTACAACATGGCCTGCCCCGCCAGCCCGGTGCACTACCAATACAACCCGATCAAGACCATGAAGGTCAGCGTCATGGGCGCGATCAACATGCTCGGCATGGCCAAGCGCACGGGCGCCCGCATACTCCAGGCCTCGACCTCCGAGGTCTACGGCGACCCCACCGCCGAGCACCACCCGCAAACCGAAGCCTACCGCGGCAACGTCAACCCCATCGGCATCCGCGCCTGCTACGACGAAGGCAAACGCGCCGCCGAGACGCTCTTCTTCGACTACCACCGGTCCAACGGCGTCGACATCCGCGTGGTCCGCATCTTCAACACCTACGGCCCGCGCATGCACCCCTACGACGGCCGGGTGGTCACCAACTTCATCGTCCAGGCCCTCAAGGGTGAAGACCTCACGCTCTACGGCGATGGTTCGCAGACCCGCAGCTTCTGCTACTGCGACGACCTGGTCGATGTCATCATGGCCCACATGAACAACGAGCCGGAGAGCGGCGACCCCGCCGACGCATTTGTCGGCCCGGTGAACATCGGCAACCCCGGCGAATTCACCATCAAACAGCTCGCCGAGCAGATCATCGAACTCACCGGCAGCTCGTCGAAGCTCACCTACTTACCACTCCCCAACGACGACCCGTTACAGCGCAAGCCCGATATTTCGCTGGCCAAGCAAGAACTCGACTGGGAGCCCAAAGTCCCGCTCGCCGAGGGCCTCGCCAAAACCATCGAGTTTTTCCGCAGCGTCGACCTCGACAGCTTCCGCAAGCCCACCGACCACGACGCCCACAAGAACAGCAAGATGACCAAGGTGTAAAACGCGGCGACCGCACAACTTCAAACCAAACCACACCCTCCCGCATTCGCAATTGTGGGAGGGCGGTTTTTTATCTTTGCTTGGGATCACCGAGGGGTTGGATATGCTCAAGGTTGGGAGCAATGCGACTTGCCTCGTGGTGCCGATGTCGAAAGGAGACGCCGTGACTAGATTCACCCCTTTGCTGCTTCTGAGTCTGTCGGTCCTGATTTCAACGGGTTGTGATGTGGTGTACGTTGACGAGCCGTTTGGTCGTGGCCTTGTCGAACACCACACTGCCCATTACGTCGGCCACTACAGCACGGGCGAGGGCGTGATTCAGGTCCAGCAGACCGGCGACTCAACGCTCCAGGCCGCGTGGGTTGAGTACGATCAACGCGACGGTTTCCGGATGATGGTGGTGGACATCGAGCTGCGCTACTGGGGCGGCAAGACCATCGCCTACGTCCGTCTCAACTACGACGCCTCATCGGTGGAACCCGACGATAACGAAGACCCTGACCAGCTCGAACGCTGGCTGTTCGCTTATGCCATCGACCAGAACGCCGCCGCCAATCCGCCCAATCCACTGGTCTTTGCCGCGCCCCGCGAATCCGTCTTCGCGGACCTGGTCCGAAGGGGCGAACTCCCCGGCGAGGCCGACGGTGAATGCACCCGTCTCGATCCCGCTGCTGAAGAGGAACTCGCCGCCATGCTCGTGGGACGCGGTGCGGAAGAACTCTTCGACCACACCGAACCCCTCGTGTTCACCCGGCTGCCCGCAAGGCTCAAGTAAATCTTTTCTGCCTCACGCCCCCGCGCAAAACCCGATACAACTTTTCCCCCACGCCGACACTGAGCGGCATCTCCGCGAAGCGTCTGGTACCCCCCTACTCACTCATCCTCGGTCGTACTCTGCGGCGAACCCCCGAGCTCCCCAAAGTAGTTGTGCGCCATCACGTTCCGCACAAACTCGCACGCCGCCACGCCGTGCCGCTGCGCCGCCGCGATCGAGTGCCGCAGCTTCACCTCCACACAAGGTTCCGTCAGCCCGGCATGCGGGATCGCGCCCGCTTCGATCGCGGCCTGACCCAACGCGTAACCACTCGCGTCCGTCCGCCCGCCAAAAAACGAGCTGGTCAACACCACCGGGATATCCTGCTCCGTGGCCCGAGCGATCCACCGCACCCAATCCGTTGTCTCTCGGCTGGAGACGTTGCCCGCCCCCAGCGTTCGCAGCAACACGCCTCGGCAGGGCCGATCGGATACCAACAAAGATTCGTACAACGCGGGCTCCAAACCCGGCGTCAGTGAAACCGTCGCGACCCGATCCGCAAAGCCGGTCTCGGCTGGCCAATGCGGATGCTCCGCTTCGTTGCCCCGCCGAACCGCGTCGTCGTGAAGCACCACTTCCTCAGCCACGCGTCCCAAAGCATAAGACTCGGGCGAAGCGAACGCATCGAGCTCGGTCGCGCTGACCTTCTCGACACGCACGCCACGGTAGATGCTCGATCCGAAGGCGATGACCACTTCCCCCAGGTTGGCCGAGGCCACACGGCAAGCCGTCTGCAAATTCGCCAAGCCGTCGTAGTCGTCGTGATCGGGCGTGTGCATCGCGCCGGTGAACACCACCGGGGAAAGCAGCGGCGGCGGGCCCAACGCAAACGCCACCGCGGCCGCGCTGTGGGCCAACGTGTCCGTGCCGTGCGTGACCACGTAGCCATCGAATCCCTCGCCGCGGCTCTGGTCGATGTGCTCTGCAATCCGCGACCAATCGCTCGGCAGCATGTTGGTGCTGTCGCGGTTCATCAGCGGCAACGCGGTCAGGTCGTACCGCCCTGCGATCGGTCCAAGCAGGTTGTGAAAATCGCTGTGGTCGACCGGCGGGTGGGCGATCCCATCGGCGTCGCGCACCATGCCGATGGTGCCGCCGGTCGTGATGACACAGAGTCGGGGTTTACGATCACTCATGTAACGAGTCTCGCGTCAGACCGCGGGCGTCGCAACGGCGTTCTGCATCGCAACGGCCATCGCCAAGAGGTCGGCCTCCCGCAACGCCGGGGCGACACACTGCACACCGATCGGCGGGGTTCCGTCTTCCTGCGGCACGGGCACGCTGATCGCGGGCAGACCCGCCAGGTTTGCGGTGACGCTGAAGATGTCTTCGAGGTACATCGCCAGCGGGTCGTCCGTCTTCTCGCCGAGCTTGAACGCCGGGTGCGGCGCGACCGCGTGGACGATGAAGTCGCACTTCGCAAACGCCGCATCAAAGTCCTGCTGGATCAGTCGGCGGACCCGTAGCGCCTTCTCGTAGTACTGCTCGTCGTAGCCGGAGGACAGCGCGTAGGTGCCGAGCATGATCCGCCGCTTCACCTCGTCGCCGAAGCCTTCGCCGCGGCTGCGGGCGATCATGTCGTCGATGGATTCGGGGTCCTCGGCGCGGTGGCCGTAGGCGTACCCCGCGTAACGTGACAGGTTCGAGCTCGCCTCCGCCGAGGCGATCAGGTAGTACGTCGGGATCGCGTAATCCGTGTGCGGCAACTCGACCGGCACCACTTCGTGGCCGAGTGCTTCGAGCTTCGCGATCGTCTGATCCACCGCCGCCTGCACCGCGGGATCCGTGCCGTCCTGGGTGTACTCGGCCGGGACCCCCATGCGATACGACTTGCCCGCACCGTTGTCCAGGTCCGCGACGATCGGCTCGTTCACATCTAGGCACGTCGAGTCTTTCGCATCGTGGCCCGCGATCACGCCCATGAGCAGCGCCGCGTCTTCCACACACTTGGCGATCGGTCCGATCTGGTCCAGCGACGAGGCGTACGCCACCAAACCGTAGCGCGACACCCGGCCATAAGTCGGCTTCATCCCCACCACGCCGCAGAACGACGCGGGCTGACGGATCGACCCGCCGGTGTCCGAGCCAAGCGCCAGGATGGTCATGTCCGCCGCGACCGCCGCCGCCGAGCCGCCGCTCGAGCCGCCCGGCACACGTTCGAGGTCGCGCGGGTTCTTCGTGTTCCCCAACGCCGAGTTCTCGGTGGACGAGCCCATGGCAAACTCGTCCATGTTCGTCTTGCCCAGGATGATCCCGTCCGCCGCGACCACCTTCTCGATCACCGTCGCGTCGTATGGCGGGACAAAGTTCTCCAACATCTTCGACGAGCAGCTCGTCTTCAGCCCCTTCGTGCAGATGTTGTCCTTGATCGCCACCGGCAACCCCGCCAACGGGCCGACCTCTTCGCCGGCCGCCCGCATCTCGTCCACCGCCTTGGCCTCGGCCAACAGCTCATCCCGGCCGCGAACGCTCACAAAAGCGTGCACCTCGGCCTCCCGCGCCTCGATCTGGTCCAGCACCGATTCCATCACCGCCACACACGACGTTTGGCCGGCTTCGAGCATCGGGATCAACGTGGCAGCGGTCTGTTGGCAGAGGTTCAAATGCAGTCTCACACAACGGTTTCACAAAGCGGGGATCGCTCGGACGGCCGAAAAACAGCCCGCCCGAACTACGGCCCGACAGCCTATCACGACACCCCGCCCCCCGCAGCCCGCCGCGGCCCCGTCCACGCAAAAACTCACCCCAAAACCCAAAAACGCACCCGTGAAAGGTGCGTTTCGCGTCAAAAACAGGTTTTTGAGGGGCTTTTTCGACCGTTGGCCGAGAAAGCGGGTGAAGAGGATCGAACTCTCGACATTTACCTTGGCAAGGTAACGCTCTACCGCTGAGCTACACCCGCAAACGGTGACGTAAGGCATTCATTCGAAGGCACTTACGATTTTTCGAAAAGTTAGGGTTTTGGTTGCTCAGGAAGCCTTACAGCCACGATTACAGCCAAACCACTTTTCGGGCCGCGAACTATACCAAATAAATACGACTCGTGCCACCCCTCGCTCTAGATGACCTGTAGATGACCCGAAAGTGACCGGTATGTCAGATCTAGGGTCGCTGGTTGGGCCGCCACCACAATTGTAATTTCAGTCACAAATTTCCTGGGGCCGCCGTGAGATCCCCGTCATCTTAAGGAGGCTGGAATGGCAGCTAGGGACGGCCGGGACGACCTGGCTCGGCCGGGTGTTCACCCTTGAGTTCGCTCCCCTCGCCCACCTTCGCCCCCTGCTGAGCGGCGCTCGCTGAACTGGCTTGGGGAGCAACGGGAGCCGTTTATGGGCCGGCAACACGAAACCCTGTTTGCAAACGACGCAAGCCTGACGAGAAGTATGGTTCTGGGGTTATGTGGATGTATGACTCACGCCCCTTACAGGATTCAACATGATCGGTTTGCACCTTCGATTGTTTTCGAATATCACGAAGGAATACACAGTCTGGGGAAACCAATGACAAATGATATCGGGCAGATTCTAAACCTCTTCTTGACGAACCAAAAAGCTTAGCCGCCGAATCGCGGAAGAGGCGTAAGCAACACAACACCCAATCTGTTCCTCCGGAAGACCTTGAGGCAGCTCAAGCTGATGGTTGGGAGTTTGAGAAGCGTCTCAAGAAAACAGTACGCCTTAGGCGCCTGAAGCCTATTCAAGAGCGGTTCGAAGATCGCCTTTGGTTGCTTCTCTATAAGCTGGGCTATCCCGAAATGAATCAAGGGCGTAATTTTTCTATAGCCACGGAAACAAGTAAAAGAGTAGAGAAATTCGAAGAAGCCGATGTCTTCGCTCGTGATGAAGAAACCGTAGTCGTCGTACGAACTAAGTCCGCAACACACCTTCAAAAAAAGAGCCTGCGCCGTGATCTAGAAAGATACGATGAGGCCAAGGGCCCAATAGCCAAAGCGATCAACAAGCATTACGGACGATCGTTCAAACCAAAAATAATATGGATCTTTGCGACCGAAAATATTATCTGGTCCAGACCAGATCGCGAGCGAGCCGACCAGAATAAAATACACGCTGTAACAGAGAGAGAAGTACGCTATTACCAGCAAATCGCAGACCACCTAGGTATGGCAGCGAGGTACCAGTTTCTAGCTGAGTTCCTAAAGAATCAAAAAATTCCGGAGCTAAAGGATCAGATTGTTCCTGCGATACGTGGAAAGCTCGGCGGACGTAAATTTTACAGCTTTGTCTGCACACCAAGACACCTTCTGAAAATTGCATTCGTCAATCACAGATCTCTTAGCGATCCAGATGGCGCCCCGGCCTATCAGCGCCTCATCGACCGTTCAAGAATGAAGAAAATAGGAAGTTTTTTAGAAGAAGGCGGCTTTTTTCCCACTAATGTTCTTGTGAACTTCACCAACAACATTCGCTTTGATGTAGTCAAAAAAGCAAGTGGCGTAGACATCTCTTATGGAAACCTGCACCTTCCCGACAAATACCAATCTACCTGGATAATTGATGGCCAACACAGGCTGTATGGTTATGCCCATTTGGAAGACAAGTATTTAGACCAAAATCTCGCAGTAATTGCTTTTGAAAAGCTACCTAAAGAAGAGGAAGCCCGTCTATTCGTAACTATCAACCACGAACAACGGACAGTCCCGAAAACACTTCTAGAAGATTTAGAAGGCGAGCTCAATTGGGGTTCCACTATTCCGACAGAACGAATAGGCGCAATGAGTGCGCGGCTTGTCGGAGTTTTAAACCTAGATGTGGGTGAGGCATTTTACGGACGCGTAACAGCTCAAGGAATAAAAACTACAGACCACACATGCTTGACGGTCCCTGCATTCAAGGACGGTCTGCGCAGATCAGGGCTTCTCGGCAGAGCCCTTGTCAAGCCCAAGAATTATGAGATGGGCCCATTAAGCGGTAAGTCTGACGCTGCAACTCTCGACAGAGCCAGATCAGCAATCAATTTGTTTTTCAATGCCTTGCGTGAATCAAATAATTCGCAGTGGGAAAAAGGACGAGGAGGCTATCTGTGCACAAACGTGTCAATCCAAGCCTACTTAATGCTATTTAGCTCATTAATTCGGTATATGGAAGCCAACAAGGGATTCAATGCGGCTGAGCTTGAAGCTCAAGAAATTGTTCTTGAAGTCCAAGAGTACTTTCAGCCAGTCCTGGATTTTGTCACCAGCGCACGTGACGATGTACTAGAACGCAGTTTTAAGGTTCAATTTGGCTCAGGCGGCCCCAAAGAATTTTACTTCCGACTTTGCAAGATCGTTAAATCCGAGTACAGCGACTTTCTGCCAGAGGGGTTTGAAGAATGGGAATCTGAGCAATCAGAAGAGCGTATTGATCTTGCAGATCGCCGCCTAAAAGAAGTGCAAATGCGACTTCAAAAATATATCTTTGACGAGCTTCGCAAGATATACGGCGAGGAGAATGACGCCTATTGGGATAAAGGGGTAACGGACAAGAGGATTAAGACGGGAGCCTACGAAAAGTCTTTAGACGTCAACACCGAAGACCGACTCCAACTGGAACACTATCTTGATTTCATTGATTACAAAAAAATAATCGAGAGCAAACCTCTCTGGGAGAGGTTTAAGCCTGTCTTTAACATTCCGCTTCCTGGCGATAAGGGTGTGGCGAAAAACACTAAATGGATGACCAGAGTCAATGAGCTAAGAAGAATCCCTGCCCACCCCACAGACAAACGCAGATATCGAAACGAGGATTTTGATTTCATCGACTTCATTCATGAAGAAGTTGATCGCCGTATCGATTAGGCGCTGAGTGGCAATTCTGAATACTGAACTGGGGCACTATTATGAATTCTGCTGTCAAACCAATTCTGAAATGGCCGGGTGGAAAAAGATGGTTCGCTAACAAATACCTCGATCTTATGCAGGTAGATGCGGATCGGTATGTTGAGCCGTTCGTCGGCTCTGGTGCATTATTCTTTGCGCTAAATCCTGAGGATGCATTATTGAGCGATGCAAATGCAAACCTAATTGAAATGTATGAGGCAATCCAATCCGAATGGAAGAACGTTTGGACAAAACTCAGAGCACATGCGCGCAATCATAGTGATGATTATTACTATCGCGTGAGATCGAGTAAACCAACCAGTAAGGCTGGCCGTGCGGCCCAATTCATATACTTAAATCGAACCTGTTTCAATGGCATTTACAGAGTAAATCGCAAAGGTGAATTTAATGTCCCACGAGGTAGCAAAGATACGGTTTTGTTTGACGACGACGATTTTGAAGCTGTCGCGGAGTCTTTGAGTTCAGCAAAACTGTTTACGTCGGATTTCGAATCGATTATTGACCTATGTGGTCAAGGTGATCTGATCTATGCTGATCCGCCTTATACAGCTAACCATAACAATAACGGCTTCCTGAAATACAATGAAAAGCTGTTTAGCTGGTCAGATCAAATACGTCTTGCGAAATGCCTTGAGAAGGCCGGAGAACGAGGTGCATTATTTGTTGTGTCTAATGCAGATCATTTCAGTGTGCGTGAACTGTACGAGGAGATCGGATTTATCGAGACTGTAGGACGCAGCAGCATCCTTGCTGCCGACAGTACAAAACGATGCTTGACGACAGAAATTGTTGTTAAGAACTTCTCAGTCGGTTAGGCCCAAGCACATTGATACAGATAATGGATGGTGTTTACCTCATTTAGTGTTTACGGATTCCCGCTGTTCGCCTATCCAGGGCGGGGCTCGCGCGCCCGCGCGAAGGCCGTTGGTAGAGCGTCGCCTCCCCTAGGTAACGTTCAACCAAAGCAAAACTCTACGGGCAGGGCCATTAATCCAGTCGCAGCAATGCTTTGCCTTATGCCCCTGAAGCGAACACTATTCGCCCTCACCCTGTTTACAGCCAAATTACAGCCATAACTGCTGAGCCAGTATCCGAGCTAACCATAACCCGTATCCCATAACGTCTAGGTGACGGGACCGTGGCATACGGGCCGGGGTTTCAGGTTACGGGTTGTGGGCACGATCCAGCATCACCCAAGGTCATCGACTGACCCAACTCGATCCGGCCCAGGGCTACGCCGATCGCATGGTCAGAAGAGAGAACACACACGCCTTCAGGTTGGCCCGGCATGGGATCGCGTTTGGCCATGTGGTTGGCCAGTTTGGCCAGCGTCTTGGATGGGCCGATCCCCACGCCGGTCGGGATTCCGGTCCACTGCAAAGCCTGCCGCCGTATCTCACGCCCCCAGTGCAACAAACGCCGCGGCGGGATCCCACCCAGGGTTAAGAAGCATTCGTCGATGGAGTAGATCTCAACCGCTTCGGCGTGTTGACGGTAGATGTCCACCAGCCGCCGGCTCATGTCGTCGTACAGGGTGTAGTTGGAAGATAACACCTTGACGTTCTTTCCGTGGAGCAGGTGTTTGATCTCGAAATAAGGCCTGAACATCTCCAGGCCCAACGACTTGGCATCACGAGAGGCCGCAATCACCACGCCGTCGTTATTGGAAAGCACCACCACCGGCCGTTTAGCGGCATCGGGGTCGAAGACTTGTTCGACCGAAGCGTAGAACAAGTTGGCATCGACTAAAGCGAACACAACTACAACCTCGTCACAATGCCGGTGACTTTCCCCCAGACCTTGCACTCTTCCATATCGCTCCGGGAATGGGCCAGACGGCGGACAACCCGCTCGCCATTGACATCCATCACGGTGAGTTCTGAGGGTTATGGGGTAATGCTCCGGTCGACCACGAGGATCGAGCCGTCACGGATGCCTTCGGACCGGAGATGGTTGCCGCGGACCTTCATAAAGAAGGTGGCCGCGGGATGACGCACCAACAACGCGTGGAGATCCAGCGGATCGTCTTCGTAGCCCTGGGCAGGACTGGGATAGCCGCCGGGGATCGCACCCCAAACAGGTAAGACGAAGCTGGTGGGCAAATACTCCACACCAAAAAAATACCAAACTTAATCCAAACATACAGTCCCGTAGCACAAAGCGGGTTCAATTGCGGATACCACTTCCAGTCTCAATTCAAACACGACAAAACCGCCTTCAGAGCAACTACTTTCTGAAGCGTACGCTTGTCGCCATGCGACATCTTCATTCCGATCCATTGCCGGGTCGCTATGGCCACCTCAACAATTATTCTTACCGATCGGTATAAACTTGGGCTATAATTCACTCGATTATCCGATATGAAAGGTGCCCACCATGCCCTGGGAAAAGAACTTCGATACCGACCTCGCCCTCCAGCAAGCCATGAAGGTGTTCTGGGACAAGGGCTATGACGCCACCTCCATGGCGGACCTCACAAAGGCCATGGGGATCAATAAAGGCAGCCTCTACAACGCTTTTGGGGGTAAGAAGGCGCTGTTTGTGAAGGCGGTCCTGAAGTACGACCTGGAACACCGCCGCGAGGCCATCGCTCAGCTTGAGGCTTTGGATGATCCCATCCGGGCTTTTGGGATGCTGTTCGATGGCCTAATTGCAGAAAGTCTCGCTGACAAAGAGAAAAAAGGGTGCCTACTGGTTAATACCGCCCTTGAACTACCCAGCCACGACGGCGAGATTCGAGCCATCGTTACCGGTGGGTTGCAGGATTTTGAGTCGTATTTTCGTCGTGGGATTGAGGTCGCCCAGAAACGCGGTGATATTTCTGCGTCGATCGACGCCCCCGTGACTGCAAAAGGCCTGCTGACTTTGGTGGTTGGTCTGCGCGTTTTGGCCAGGGGTGTTTTCGACGAAAACGGGCTCCAGGCCATCAAAACGCAGGCGATGGGGATGCTGGCTCAGCCCCTGGCGTTTTGAGGGGCGTGCCGCCTCGAAATATTTTTTTGCAAAAGTCTTGACCAATCGGTATAGACAAACTAAAGTTCCAGTGAAGTATTGACCGATCGGTATAAACATACCGCCACCACTCACCCCCTTACGAAAGGAACCCCCAATGTCTTCATTCACGAACCACTCCATCGAATCCGCCCCCGCCGCCTCCAAGCCCATCCTGGAAGGGGCCAAGGCCGCCATGGGCTTCGTCCCCAACCTGTTCGCAGGGATGGCCGAGGCCCCCGCGTTGCTCGAGGGGTACACCACCCTCGCCGGGATCTTCGACAAGACCGACCTGACGGAGACCGAGCGTCAGATCATCCTGATGACCAACAACCGTCTCAATGGCTGCACCTACTGCATGGCGGCCCACACCTCGATCTCGCAAGGCGCGGGTGTCCCGGCCGACGTGATTGAGTCGCTACGTGACGGTACCCCGATCGCCGACCCCAAACTCGAAGCCCTGCGTCAGTTCGCCGAGGTGATCAACGAGACCCGTGGCTGGCCCAGCGAAGCCCAGCTCGATGCGTTCCTCGACGCGGGCTACACCCGGCAGACCGTGCTCGAAGTCATCCTCGGCACGAGCCTCAAGGTGCTGTCGAACTACACCAACCACGTCGCGGAGACCCCGCTCGACAAGGCTTTCGCCCGTAACGCCTGGTCGCCCAAACAGGCGGTCGGCGTCTAAGAGACCCACCCATGCTCCAGGGCCTCGCGGCGTTAAAGCCGCGGGAGCTCTTTTCCGCACCGATCCACTTTCACCCGAAGGAGAACACCATGAAGATTCAAGACACCACCGCTTTTGTGACCGGAGCCAATCGAGGGATCGGCAAGGCCCTCGTTGAAGAACTACTCGCCGGCGGCGCCAAGAAAATCTACGCCACCGCCCGTGACACCTCGAAGCTTCCGTTTACCGATCCCCGCGTCGTCAAGGTCCAACTCGATGTAACCGACGACGAATCGGTTACCGCAGCCACTCAAGACGTGGGCGATGTCGAACTGCTCATCAACAACGCCGGCGTCAACGCGGCCAGCACCGCCTTTGGCGATATCGACGGCCACCGCAGCGACCTCGAAGTCAACTACTTCGGCGTCCTTCGGGTGAGCCAGGCGCTCGCCGAAACGTTGAAGGCCAACCAAGGCACCATCGTCAACCTCAACTCGCTGGTCTCTCTGGCCAGCATGGCCCCGATCGCCAGCTATGGCGTCAGTAAGGCCGCTTCGCACTCGCTCACCCTGGCGTTGCGGGCCGAGTTGGCTGAGTCCGGCGTCTCGGTCCACGGCGTGTACGCAGGCCCGATCGATACCGACATGGCGAAAGACATGCCGATGGCTAAAGCCACTCCGGCCGATGCCGCTGCGGCGATCCTGGACGGCGTCGAAGCCGGGGAAACCCATATCGCCCCAGATGCGATGGCCCAAGAAGTCGTCGCCACCTGGCGTAACAACCCCGTCGCCGTAGAAGAGATGTTTGCCAGCATGTAAGCCTCGTCTGGCCCGTACCCATTAGTCACACAGTACTCCAACCCGTTACTCAACCCCCCAATTACCGCAAAGGATTACCGCCATGAACTTCAAAACCCTCCGTAACCGTGCTTCCCTTCCCGCAATCGCTTTTGTCGCAACTGCAGTTGCCGGCTCAAGCCAAACCGCATCCGCCGATCAGGCGGTAGAGCGGATCCAATCGATCGAACAGGCCCACGCCGTGGATACGTACCAAGAACAGTCCACGATCAAAGCCGACTTGGTGATCGACTTCGGCCCGATGCACGTCGAAGGCACCGCTTGGTTTACGCCGTCGCTCGGCAAGATCCGTTTGGAACTGGTTGACGGCCAAGTCATCGTCTACGACGGCAAGACCGCATGGTTGAGCCCCGCAGACGCCGAAATCCCCGGACCCCCGGCACGATTCCACGTCGTCACGTGGCCCTACTTCATCGCGGTGCCCTACAAGCTCGATGACGCGGGAACCCGTCACGCCGCTTAGGGGCCACACGTCGTCCGCGATGCGGATGAAGTCCTCCACGGCACGCGGGTCACGTTCGATGCCGGCGTTGGTGATACGCCCGACGACTGGTACATCGCTTTTGCCGATCCGGGCGACGGCCGGTTGACCGCTCTCGCGTACATCGTCACCTACGGCACCGCGCTCGAAGAAGCCAGCAAGACCCCCAGCATCATCCTGTACGACGACTTCGTTGACGTCGAAGGGGTCCCCTTCGCTACGACGTGGACCTTGCACTACTGGAACCCCGAGTCGGGCATCGACGGCCCGCCCAAAGGCACGGCGAAAGTCTCGAATATCTCGTTTGTGGACACCCCGAAGAACGCCTACGTGAAGCCCGCCGGGGCGGTCGAAGCCACTGCGCCTGGTCAGTAAGGCTTAATGTAGTTCCCTCCAATTAATCGAACGACACCCAACCCAGAAAGAACACCCACATGCTGCTCAATACCCCAGCTCGTGATACCGCACAGCAAGCCACCGATTTCACGCTCCCCGATCCCGATGGCAACCTGCATTCGCTGAAGGACCTGATGGGCGCAAACGGCCTACTCATCGCCTTCATCTGCAACCACTGCCCCTATGTTCAGGCGATCGCCGATCGGCTCGCTGAAGACGCCAAGACGCTCAAGGCTGAGGGCGTCAATACCGTAGCGATCATGTCCAACGACTACTCCTACGTACCGTCTGACGCCCCGCCGTTCATGAAACGTTTTGCCGAACAGCACGGCTTCGACTTTCCGTACCTGGTCGATCAAGATCAGAGTATCGGCCAAGCCTACGGAGCCGTCTGCACGCCCGATTTCTTCGGCTTCAACCGTCATGGCGAACTCCAGTACCGCGGCCGCCTAGACGACGCCCACATGGGCAGCGGCGAAGGCCGGACCCCTGAACTGGTTTATGCCCTGCGTCAGATCGCCGAGACAGGGCAAGGCCCGGAACAGCAACATCCGAGCATGGGCTGCTCGATCAAATGGCGATGAACCCCACTTCACACGTGCCTTCGGCTAACGCTGGAGGCACGTCTTCCACTTACCGCTCAAATCAAGAGGCGAATCCATGAAAACCATTGAAGCCTTACTGGTCACGAAGGGACATAGCTTTGAACGCGAGCCCTTCTTCAAGATGATTGACCGGCTGAAGTATCCGTCGCCGGGGATCCGGATCCACTGGACACATGTCGAGCATCCTGCCGCCGCGGCGGTGCTCCATCCCGAACGTGCTGCGGCTTTCGACGTCATCGTCTTCTACGACATGCCGGGGGTGGTTTTCACTCGGGACAACCCGCCGTTTGCCCATTTCGATCCGAGCGATCAATACAAGGCGGATTTCATCAGCCTGTTGGATAGCGGCAAGGGCATGGTCTTCCTTCATCACGCGATCGCGGACTGGCCGACTTGGCCGGAGTTTGCTGAGCTAATTGGAGGAAGGTTCCACTTCCGGCCCGGCGAACTCGGCGGTCAGAGCTACCCGGGCTCCGGCTACCGCTTCGACGTGCCCCAGACCATCACCGTGTTGGATACCGAACACCCGATCACCCAAGGGCTCGGAGAGACCTTCGAGATTCAAGATGAGGCCTATATGTACGCGGTCCTTGAGGACAAGGTCACGCCGCTGCTTCGCACGGACTTCCAACAGACCCCGGACCAATTCCGTTACGGAGGTTTGGGGTTTAAAGACCATCCCGAAGGAAGTAGCCTTGTGGGCTGGACAAAGCAGGCCCGCAAATCTGACATCGCGTATCTACAGTTGGGACATGGACCCGATATCTATGAAGACACGAAATACCAGAACTTAAAAGCCAACTCGGTTGCTTGGGCAGCATCCCAGCCCTCTCAGACGCGGTAATTTGCCTTCAAATGCGAAGCCAAAGTCGAATTATGCCAAATATGTCTGGAGGAGTATTTTCTGAGTTTGTCTCTGGCACAGGCTCCGCTACCCCAGCGCCACCACAGGGCTCGGGCCAGCACCATCCTGTGGCTCCCTAGGTACCCTTGGTTGAATTGGCGAATGGGGACGCAATACTATAGATAGCACTAACTAAAACGTAACCGCCCGAGTTGTTCCGCATAGACGCCATGAGTAAAGACGCCGGCCAGCCATCTTGCCCGATTGCGCAAACCCTTGGTGTATTTGCCGGGAAGTGGAAGCCAGAGATCCTCTGGAACCTCAAGGACCAGCGTCTGCGCTTTAATGAGCTGCAGCGCGCCGTGGGCGGTGTCTCCCAGAAAATGCTTGCCCAACAATTACGCGAGCTACAGCGTGACGGTCTCGTCAAAAGAATCCAGCACCAGAGCATTCCCCCTCATGTTGAGTATGAAGCCACTAGTCTGATTAAGACACTCGAACCCATCTTCGGTGAGCTTGAGAGGTGGTACAAGGACAACGCGCCCACCGTCCGAAGAGCCCAAAAGAAATATGCGAAAAACAACCCGTCGTGAGACGGGTTTTGGGAGCGAACAGTGATGCCGATCAGGGCTTCACGGTGTAGTCGATGTCTACGGGTGTCGGGCCCTGTGGTTCGCCAATGAGCTGTCTCATCTGCAGCCGGAAGCGTTCAACTAAGTCCCTCTTAATCATCCAGCGCCGGAAATCGCCCGGTGAGGTGTTGTGGTGGAGAACCGATTGATAGCCGCCAGGCGCTTCGATGTCATAGCGAACCGGGAACTGAAGCCACGTCCCCTGAAACTCTTCGGAGAGCATCCAATTCAGGTACAGCTTTGCGGCATCCTTATTTTTGGCTTGCGTGGGTATGGCGCCCGTCTGGAACCAGGTCAGGAAGAAGTCCTTCTCGGGTAGCAGGAACTCGGTCTTTTGATTGGGGAAAGGCTCAAACGCCCAGAACGTGGTGAAACTCGCCGCGTACCAGCCATTGTTGATGGCAACATACGGCCAGGCGGTACCCCGGACCCACTTCGGCTCATTAGCCACCAGCTTTTCCAGGTACTCCCAGCCGTATTGCTCCTTTAACATCCAGAACTGATACAGAACCGCATCGTCGTCGTGTGGGTAGGTCAGAATGATCTTTCCCTTGAGCGCGGGGTTGAGGTAGTCCATGGCGTCTCGCGGGGCTTGGGTATCCCCCAATACTTCGGGGTTGACGTAGTTGCTGAAGGTGACGCCGTACAAACTGGTCCAATAGCCGCTGGGTCCTTGTGATCCGGGAACACCTTGTCCCAGTGCCGAGGCTTGTAGGCCTCGATCAGGCCGTGCTCTTTGTAGTACTCGAAGTCGTGCAGTGTCTGGAACTGGATGACATCAGGCACATTCTCTTTACCGCCTGCCTCCCTTGCGTTGTCGTAGCGGGGCGCGTGGTTGAGACTCACGTCCACGCTGTGTGTCACTTTGAGCTCCGGAAATCGCGCCTTGAACTTGTCGAGGTAGTAATCGATCTGGTCGGGCTTGTCGCCACCTGCGCGGAGAACGAAATGCCCGCCTTGGGCTAGGGCTGCGGCGTATAGTTCATCGAGCGAGCGGGTCTCGATATCGGATGCCGCAACCTGAACACCTAAAGCGATGCACAGTACGGCCATAAGGGCAACTTTGAATATGGTCATGGTTGTATGTACTTGGTTTGTAAAGATTGCGTCTAAGCCACGGTTGTCCGAGGCGAATTGCCTTTATACACTAACTTTTAGTTAGTACTATATAAATAGCAGTGCTTTAAAAATTACTTGTATGGAGTCAGTCATGAGCCAATTCAGCCTAAAGCCGCGATCGGGCCCCAGCCCAGAGACGACCAGCAGCCTGCCTCACTCGCAGTTGACCCAGCACGGCCCGCAGGGCGTTATCGATGAACTGCACGAATGGTGCTTCTCGTTACCTCACGTCGACAACGAGCCCAGCGGCATTTCGGTGCCCGGGTCTCGCGCCCTGGTCATGCACGAAGACGTCGAGTGCAATCACTAGGCTTTCATTGTGGGCCGGGAGTCCGCACACATACACCCGCGCCCCGACAGCGGCAGCAGCATGTACAGCTGCCAGCTAAGGAAGCCGTGGAAGCCGAGGAAGCCAAATCAAAGAGGTGGGGAGAAGATCACTTCGTGGTTAAACAGGGAAAGTTGCCACCTGGTCTTGTACTGGTGTTCTCCCCAAGAGATTGCGATGAGCTGGGAACCGTAATAGCAATTGTCAATCAGGCGCACGAATACGCCTACCCCAAACCGGCTGCCCAGTGAGTTGTTCGACGCATCGGTTTAGCCCAGAACAACGCGTCTCACAGGTCCGATACCTGGGATTTTGCAGATAACTATAATGTCAATTTCGGATCAAGTCCTTCATAAAATTTTTTCGTGAAAATATCTGGGGTTGCCTCGTCGTCTCGGAGCGACCGGGGGCCGTCCATGCGATAGTATTCATCCTGTGCGTAGAACCGCCAGTAGAACATCACACCTGCCCGGAACAATGTCTCCCGGATTGCGGGGATATTTTCAACGACAGGCTCCCACATCATCACTTTGTCAGTCAGCCTTGTTAGCACCCCCCGCCCACGATCAGAGTCGATCCAGCCCGCAAGGGTTATGTCACCTACCGGAAGGTTGAGATACTTCTTGGTGAAAAAGTTATAAGGATAGATGTCACGGAGAAGCGGGACGTTAAAATGCTCTTTATTATTCCGCCACGCCCCCACGTTATTCGCTTGTTCCTCATTTCGACAGGCTGTACTGAAATCAGTTCCGCCGATGTAAAAACTCGGAGCTGATCCGCGGCGCATCCAAAATAGATAACCGTAATCATCAACTATCTGCTTGGCGAAACCAATCTGCCTAGCTATCACATCAGCTTCATTTATGCCGCTCCACGCAGCAAATACACACCAATCCGCCTCCCATCTCGATCTCATCCAAAAATATTCTTCGCGATCATATTCCGACACATAATGACGACTAACAGTGCTTTGCATCGTCCAACTGATTGGCCCGCCCGACTTTCGGAGATGGGGCTCGCCATAAGTTAATCCGACACTATCAGTACGCATCCACTCATCAGCCGTCATCCGGTTTTTACAGTCATTGATACCACGAAACTTACGCACCCGATCACTCGCTTGAGCCTTGAAACTCATGTGGTGTGGACGGTACCCAAGTTCAAGATATTGCTGGTACAACCAGAAAAACAGCGACTTAACCTTCAGAGGCTCACTTAAACCTAAATGACTTGCAAAGCAGATTGCTAAATCTTCTTTATCAGGACCGATATTCATGATGCAGGATCCATATCATGGAGTTTTGTCACAGGCGTCACAAGACTTCCACTAAGTCTACCTATTTGCGCCATCATATCATCCAAGTTTTGTTGAATCGCTTGACGACTAGTCTCTGAGAGTTGCGTCTGCGACACTACCTCATGTAACTCTACCTTCAACAACCCCGAATTCTTATCACGATACACCGCAAAGATATCAGGCCGGTGACGATAAAACTGATCATTAAACAAACGCGTGGGCTTACTTCCATTTAACGCCTCGCCCGTGTCCAGCATTGTACGTAGCGAACGATTCAACCCGACGTACAAATATTCTTTATGTGCCGGGGCGTTCTTAAGCATATCGTTAGTAATCCGGCTGATGGTAGCTGCATGAGTACCGCCCGTCTCTTGCGCCGTACCAAGGACTAAAGTGCGTCGCCCATTAAACTCCTTGACATCAAGCTTAAGGTCAAAATCTTTTCGCCATATAAATCCTAGAGGAGACTCGACCCCATTAATTACTGGCCGGATAACATCGCGATAAGCTCGGAATTCACCAAAATCGCCAAGCTTAATCAATGCGCGTGCGATCCTCTGTCCAGCTGCAGCTACGGCACTAAATTCCAGATCAATACTTGAGACCGATTCATTATTTATGCTTGCATTGGTGTTTGCCAAAATTGAAGAAGCACCTGGCAAAACATCATCTAACAATGGGCCTTCATTATGATCTGGTTCGTCATCAACCCAATCTTCGAAACGCCCAGGCAGACTCCGCACTAAGCTAAATGCAGCATTTGCGACTGATGAAATGTCTCTAACTGTGTCGGGTAATTCGATCACAGCAAGTGCTAGCTGTGCTCCTGCACCAAAAGCGATAGTGAGACCCTCAAGATAAACAGATGCCAGCAATGAGGTAGTTTCCCTCACATACTCGATCTGGCGTTTTCGCATCTCGCGCCAGGCCAGCATAGTTTGATCAAACGTCTGCCGATCGACTTTTGGATCAGCAAAAACCATATTCATATAGTCTTGGAAATCTGAGGGCCCCCAAACCGTAGCCTTGCTGAGGATGGCTTTTCTCAACGCCATCGCAGCGTCAAGTACGTTGCCGATGTTGTATTGAATGAGGACTTCCATACCGACAAGCCCTCCGGTATTCGGGTTTGTCAAACGGTTGAAGTTCCATTTACTAAACAAAACGTTATCCCCAGCTACACCGCGAACTTCCCCACCAGCATGTTGATATGCTGCTAGCCAAACATCATCATCTCCATACGCCCATTTGTAGGCTTCGATAATGTCTTCGCCGGTAAACGCCGCTAGGCCACCTCCACCCGCCCCTACGACCTGAGCCTGAATAGCCGAAGCGGATACTTCGATATCCAAATCAATCACGTCATTATTTGTCAGAGACACCGCACTTGGGTTGATGCCCGTCTGATGGCTGACAATATCTGAGGAATCAACCGCAATTATCTTGTCGCCCGACCAAGCGAAAATCCGATCCGCGCCCGCACCGGCGTTGACGCTATCGTTGCCGGCATAGGTCACGATAAGATCGTCTCCATCTCCTGCATCGATGATATCCGCGTTTGCGGTACCATATATAATATCTCTGCCTGATGTTCCGTAGATCGGGCTGACACCGTCACCATGAATCACCTGGAAGCCAGCAATCTTCTCCTCCGTAACCACGATTTCCGGGTCGAACGGTGTGTAACGGACTATATCTTCGTAGAGCGTACCGTCGCTAGCGAGGAGTTGTACCAATATGGTCTGGGGCTCAGCAGAGCCGTTTATCGATTCAACATAGGTGTGAAGCGTGTCACCGCCGTCTAGTTCGATATCGAGCTGCTGGGCGGTCAACCATTCTCCACTAGGTATATAGTCGCCCGGGCCAGCGGCGTTAACCGCATCCGGATCCCTCCTATACCCGTCAGCCAACCACACCCTGAAGTGACCTTGGGTTTCCGTGGTGAAAGATGAGAACACCATATCACCCATTTGACCAATCTCATTGCGTTGAACTTGGTCAGGGGCTGAATCGCTGTAAACAAAACGGACCTGATCGATTACCGTATTGTTGAGTTGCGGAATACCTACACGCAGGTTCTGGAACTTCGGAAAACCCTTGATCCGATCATCCGTGTCTTCAAAGGCACCAAAGAGGTTCATGCCGTCGGCAAAATCAGGGATGGAGTCACCATCGATATCACCGCGGTTAACCACGGTTAATCCACCCGCGCCCCAATATTTATGGATATGTTCGCGGCGGTTATAGTCAATATCCCCGTCGTTGTCCGCATCCGTATGGATTACCAGCCCTGAAGAAGAGATTCGTACTTTGTCAGTCAACGTACCTTGCCATGTTTCGCCGGGCGAGAGTTCGCCGGTCACATCAACATCCACGATCAGCGATTCGCCGGGCGACGAATATACCCCTTCGAGGTATAACGTCACCGAGCCGCCGGGCTGAAGCCCGAGAGAACTCGCCGATATCTTGGTGTCGGGCTCGATGTAAAACGATGCCCAATCTGATCGGTCTGCACTTACGTTCGCCTTCCAAATCCGGAACTCCCCAGTCTCAACCGGCGGTGTGTCAGCGCCAAGCAAGTCCACGGGCTCGACCGCATCATAGTGAAAAGTTAGATCGATAACGCTGGCGTTGGCGAATTGTAGATTGTCCGACAAAGACAATGTGATAGGAGTAAACTCAAGGCCCGCGACCCCATCATAGTCGTGTGTGTCGACAACCCCATCGCCATCACGGTCGCCACGATGAATGACGACTCGCTTATCATTGGTAGCTTCAATACGATCTTCGTCATCCGTACGGACGGTGCCTTCATTATTATCAGAGTCGATATCGAGATCAAAATGAGGGATGTGTAGGTCTGCAGACAACCCTTGCGTGAGGTCGAAACCGTCGGTGCCGTAGTTGTAATGAAGACCCGTTAGTTTAGGGGTGTTGTTATCGATAACAAAATAATCTGAAGAATCGCTGAAGTTCAAAGTCCAGTCATAATCCGCCACGCCACCCAGATCTAGGAATTCCTGCTTAGTCAATAGGTGCTGTAAACGTATTTCATGACTTGTCCCTTTAGTGAAGCGATATGATTCTGCTTCTTGGAAACTAAATGGATTAGATGATGTATGGAAAATGTTTCCAAGATGGACTCCCCACTGCTCCGTCGCCCCGGTATACCACGTGACATTCGGGTCTGGGTGGGGTTCAGTAAGACTGGGATCATACACATTAACCGTGATGTATTCGTAATGATCAGAGGCTAGTGCAATACCGCCGTCTGCGGATGATAGAGCGTTAGATCCTTGCTGCACCTCATCGCCATCCAACACACTATCCCCGTCACTGTCATCCAAAGTCGGGTTTGTCCCGAAAAGAAAATCCTCAAAATCAGTAAGGTTGTCACTGTCGAAGTCGCTGTAGGATCCATTTGTGTTTTTGCCGATGACACTAAGATCACTCCCGAAGTATGCGATCTCCCAATCGTCGGGCAACGCATCTAAATCTGTGTCTCGATAGCTTGCCGGATCGGTCCCAACCCCGAAAACCTCACGAATGTTAATGATGCGGTCACCGTCATGATCAACGCCTTCATGTTGACGTACCAGATCTCCCGCTGAAATTCCCCCTACTGTGTCAATGCCAACCCCGCCCTCAATCGTATCGTTACCCTCTCCACCCCAGAGGAAGTCATGACCATCACCACCTGAAATTACGTCGTCTCCGCGGAAACCGTAGAGTATGTCGTTACCATTGGTTCCCGTGAGATTGACAGGGGTGTATGCACGAAACCCATAATTCGCAACCAAAACGGCTTGATCTGCGGTATCGTGATCGCCGTCTCCATCGAAGTCCCCTAACTCCCAGCCTGTTACCGAGGCCCCCATGTATGAAGCAATAAGATCTTCGTCTTGATGGTCTACCATACCATCCAGATTCACATCACCGTATTGCGTTCCGAGCAAGCCCCAAATCAAGTGATCCATATCACGCTGATCTAAGACGCCATCGTTAAACAGATCGCCTGCTCGTTGACTCGTGTTTTGCGGCTGCCCGCCAACCCCCACCGCATTGATGTAGCCGTAAAGAATATCAATATCATCGGCATCAGTCTGGCCATCCTGGTTAAAGTCGCCGATACCTTTAGGATCAGCTGTGAACTGTGGCACTACTTCAACGGATACTAATTTGGTATATGTACCAGCATCGTCCGCGGCAGTAACAATTATCTTAAACGTACCGGTATTCGTGTAACTGTGAGTGAATAGTGAAGTGGAACCGGGCTCAATTTCTATTACCGAATTGTCACCCCAGTCAATAGACCACTGAGTGATCACATCCTCACCAGGATCCGTAACATCTAACATCAAAGAGTAAACTTGGCCCACTTCAACAGCAGCGCTGCGAGTAATCGAAAGCGTGGGAGCGACATCCAAGACTTGAACCGGTACAAATGAGCCCGTCGGCGTGCCATTGTTGATCGCATCACTTAAGTGCGAAAGATCATCTTGGCTAAATATCCCATCACCATTGAAGTCGCCAACCAAATCTACATCCCAAGGCGCGTTGAGCGACCCTAATGGTGTCAAAAAGAAAAGCGCGGCCTGCCCGTCATCGTTCGTTATAGATCCGTCACGATTGAAATCGCCAACAGATTGCGAACCGCTGACGCTGTATGTGTTCGTACCGTTGCTCGCGGTGGCGGTAATGCTGTGTACTGACTCACCATCGGCGTAGAAATGTGTCGCGGACTGCGTGGTGCCAGGAAGCACTTCCACCATGCCGTCACCCCAGTCGATTTCCCAGGTCGTAACGGTTGCCCCGGACGCCGATAGAGCAAGTGTATAGGGGCTGCCCTCATTAACGCTACTTGGCCCTGTAGCGTTGGCCATAATAACCGTCGGTGTAGCTGGCTCTTCGTACAGCCTGACGTTTGAGAATACCGATTCGGCTGTCGGCGAAGCGATGTCGTGGTCGTTGGCAAAAACCAGGTTGGAATACGATCCCGAAGCGTGGTGGCCCACGTAGATCTTGTAGGCCTTCGTGCCTTCCGATGGATCATAATCGTCGAAGACGGCATTGAAACCCGAGGTGGTCTGGGTACCCGCAACCTTGAAGTACTGCGGGCCATCAACCGCACCCGTGTAGGCTGTTATGTCGTTATCAAAACCAATACCGTGAACCTCACCGATGGCAGAGCTGCTGAAGTCAAACTCCAAAACGGTGTTGGCCGTAATCTGATAGCTACCAAGATCGATAGCCTTCCACTGATTACCGGTCAGCCGGAGTGTCGTACCACCGTCCTCAATGACGCTACTGCCTTCAATATCCTGACCCGTCACACCCTGCAACGAATAGTTGGGGAAGAAAATAGGAGCCATCGGCTCTTCGTACAGCCTGACGTTTGAGAATACCGATTCGGCTGTCGGCGAAGCGATGTCGTGGTCGTTGGCAAAAACCAGGTTGGAATACGATCCC